>CAIXGU010000167.1 GCA_903919045.1 uncultured Eubacteriales bacterium
GGCGGCGAAGGCGGCGTCGCCGACGGCGGGCCAGCGCTCGGCCGAGAAGCCGCGCGAGGCGCCCGGGGCGAGGCCGCAGGCGATCAGGGCGGCCTCGACGGGCAGCGTGCCGGACCCGCAGAACGGATCGACGAGCACCTCCTCGGAGAAGGGCCGCCACTTCATGAGCAGGACCAGGGCCGCCGCCAGGGTCTCGCGCAGCGGCGCCTCGGAGGAGACCGGGCGGTACCCGCGCTTGTGCAGCGGTTCGCCCGACGTGTCGAGCAGGAGCGAGGCGACGTCGTCGACGATCGCGAACTGCACGCGGCACAGCGCGACGCGCTCGTCCTCGGGCACGGCGGCGCCCGGCGCGAGGCGGAGCCGCGGGCGGAGGCGCTCGACGACGGCCTTCTTGACCACCGACTGGCACGCGGGGACGCTCGCGAGGCGCGAGTTCCGAGAACTGCCTTTCACGGGGAACGCCGCGCCGGGCGCGACGAGGTCCTCCCACGGGAGCGCGGCGACGCCGTCGAACAGGGCGTCGAAGTCCGGCGCCGGGAAGCGGCCGACCTCGATCAGCACGCGCTCGCCCGACCGGAGCCAGAGGTTCGCGCGCGCGACGGCGGCGGGGAGCCCGCCCGGCTCCACCGCGAGGGAGACGCGGCCGTTGCCGGCCTCCACGCGCGACGGGCCGCCGAAGAGGGCGGCCAGCTCCTCCGCCGCGACGGCCTCGAGGCCGAGCAGCGTCGGGACGACGAGGCGGGTCATGCCGCCGGAGGCGCCGGCGGCGCGGGCGGGACGTTCGGGGTGCCGGAGGCGTTCGGGGGGACGCCCCGCGCCTGCCGGCGCGCGCGGGCGCGGCGGCGGGCGCGGACGAGGGCCAGGATCAGGAGCACGAGGACGGCGATCAGGAGGGCCGGCACGAGCAGCGCCGCGACCGCCATGACCAGATAGCCTCCGGCATTCGCGACGAAGGCCACGGAGCCGAGGAAGGCCCGGGAGGCGCCGCGCCAGAGCTCGCTTCCCGACATGATCCGGAAGACGGAGCCGCCGCTCGAGACCATCTCGGTCGGGGGCTCGATCGTCACGTTCAGCGTGCCCAGGTCGACGAGCGCGTCCCAGAGCCGGATCTGGCCCTTCAGCTGCTCGATCGCCTGCTGGACCTTGTCGAGCTCGGCGCGCACGAGGAGCGTCTCCTGGATCGTGCCGGCCTTCTTCATGATCTCCAGGAGCTGCGCCTCCTGCGCGAGGGCGTTGGTGAGGCGCGCCTGCGCGTCGTAGTACTGGTCGGTCACGTCCTCGGAGGCGGTCTGCGTGGACAGCACGCGGCCGAATTCGGGGAGGCGGGCGAGGAGCTCCGCGAGCCTCCCGGACGGGACCTTGAGGGTGAGCGTCGCGCGGTAGCGTCCCTCCGCGAGCTCGGTGCGCGAGGACGCGGAGACGTAGCCGCCCATCGACTCGACGGCCGCGGCGAGGCGGTCCGCGGCGTCCGGGACGTCGTCGGACTCGAGGCCCGCGCTGGCGGTGGAGATCACCTTCCGTTCGATCGCCGAGGTCGGGGCGCCCTTCTGGGCGGAGAAATCGGAGCCGCCCTTGTCCTCGGTCCCCGTGCCGTTGCCGGTGTTCCCGTTGGACGGCGAGGCGGCGCAGCCGGCCGCGGCGAGGAGGGCGAGCGCGAGCAGGGCGGCGAGCGCGATGCGGAGCGGGACGGTGCGGGAGCGGGAGCGGGAGCGGGAGCGGGAGCGGGAGGCGTCGATGCGTTTCATGCGGTTCCTCCTTCGGAAGGGGACGGCGCCGGGCCGCCCGTTGTCTTCCTGCCTTCAGGACGAGGGTGGGCGGCGGAAGGTTCCGTCCGGCGTCAGGAGATCAGGGCGAGCGTGAACATGACGGTGACCGAGGAGAGGATCCAGCCGCCCACGAGGTCCGTGAACCAGTGCATGTCGAGGTAGAGGCGGCCCGCGGCGGTGAGGAGGGCCATCGTCAGCAGGTACGCGGCGAGGCCGGCCGCGAAGGCGCCCGGGACGTACGGGAGCACCAGGACGGGGGCGAGGATCGCGAAGGTCATGCTGCCGGCGGAGTGTCCGCTCGGATACGACCCGGACTGCATGATCACGTGCGCCGTATCGTGGGGCGGGCGGACGCGCCCCGACAGGCCCTTCGTCGCCGAGACGACGGCCGTCTGCAGGAAGAGCGCGGCGAGCAGCGCGGTCGCGGCGCGCCAATCGTTCCAGGCGAAGCCGAGGAGCAGGCCGACGAGGGCGACCTGCACCGACGCGAGGGGCACGTCGTAGAGCTTGTGCGTGAGGATGAAGAAGCGGCGCATCCAGGGCCGGCGGAGCCTGTGGACGGCGCGGCGCGCCGCGGAGTTCAGGCGGCCGAGGCGCTTGTACACGACGGCGAGCACGATGTACACGGCCATCAGGAACGCGGCCGTGAGGAGGAACTCGGCGGGGAGCAGGTTGCGGAAATTCATGCGCACCTCGTGGGAACCGTCCGGAGGGCGCCAGCGCTCCCCGCTCGTCACGCCAAGTATAGCGCATGCGCGCCGGGGGCGCGGCACGTATTGCATCGGGGGGGCCCGAGGCGTAGTATCGAGGCGACGGGACCGCTTCCGGGCGGGACCGCGCGCACCTCGACAGACGATCCCGAACGCGGGGAAAGAGGCGGGAGAGCGCCGTCCGGAAGGACGGCCGCCGAAGGGGGAATCCGGGCCGGTCCGTCGGCCGTCCGGAGATGCTTTCAGGCAAAGGGACCGCTTCCCGACCGCTCTCTGAAAAGCCCGGGAGGGCACCGAAGGAGCAAGGCGCGAAGGCGCCGAATCTCTCAGGTCAGGAAACAGAGGGAACGACGAACGCTGTTCGCCGTTCCTTTTTTCGTCCCCGGGCGATGGCCCGGAAGGAGGATCCGCCATGGCCGCTCCCGATCCCGCCCCGCTCCGGACGCCGCTCTACGACGAGCATGTCTCCCTCGGCGGGAGGATGGTCGACTTCGCGGGGTACGCGCTCCCCGTCCAGTACGGGGGCATCCTCGAGGAGCACCGCGCCGTCCGCGCCGCGGCCGGCCTGTTCGACGTGTCCCACATGGCCGAGATCGCCGTGTCGGGCCCGGACGCCCTCGACTTCCTGCAGCGCCTCCTCCCCGCCGATGTCTCCCGCGTCGACGGGCGGCGCGTCGTCTACACCCCGATGTGCCGCGAGGACGGCGGCACCGTCGACGACCTGCTGGTGTACCGCCTCGGGCCGGACGCCTGGCTGCTCGTCGTCAACGCCGCCAACCGGGCGAAGGACGTCGCCTGGGTGAAGGAGCGCGCGGACGCCTTCGTCGGCCGCCCCTCCCCCGCCCGCCTGCAGGTGGAGGACGTCTCGGACCGCTACGCCCAGCTCGCCCTCCAGGGGCCCGCCGCCGTCGCCCTGGCCGCGCGGCTCCCCGGTCTTTCCGGCGCGCCGCTCCTCGGCCGCTACACCCAGGGCTCCTTCACGCTCGCCCCCGGCGCCGCCGGACCGCGCGCCGTCGACCTGCTCGTCTCGCGCACGGGCTACACGGGCGAGGACGGCCTGGAGCTCTACCTCGCCCCCGAGAGCGCGCCCGCCCTCTGGCGGACCCTCCTCGCCCTCGGCGCCGTCCCCGCCGGACTCGGCGCCCGCGACTCGCTGCGCTTCGAGGCCGCGCTGCCGCTCTACGGCCACGAGCTGGCCGACGACGTCACACCGGTCGAGGCCGGGCTCGTCCGCTTCCTCGAGTTCCGCAAGCCCGATTTCTCCGGCCGCGCCGTCCTCCTGCGCCAGTTCACGCAGGGGGCGTCCCGCCGCCTCGTCGGGCTGTCCCCCGAGGGCCGTGCGATCCCGCGCGCCGGCTGCGCGGTCCACTCCGGCACGCGTCCCGTCGGGCACGTCACGTCCGGCATGTTCTCCCCGACGCTCGGGAAAGGGCTCGGGATGGCCCTGGTCGAGAACCTCGTCGGCGGCGCGGAGCCCGCCCCGATCCCCGACTGCGCGATCCGGATCCACGACCGGCCCGAGCCCGCCGCCCTCGTCCCACTGCCGTTCTACCGCCGTCCGAAGCAGGGCTGAGCGCCCGTCCGCCGGCGCCGTCGCAGGCGCCCGTCCCCGAAGGAGGTCCCCCATGTCCGCGATCCCGAACGACCGCCTGTACGCGAAGAGCCACGAATGGGTCCGCATCTCCGGCACGCTCGCCGAGGTCGGCATCACCGACCACGCCCAGCACGAGCTCGGCGACCTCGTCTTCGCCGACCCGGCGCCGGTCGGGAAGGCCGTCCGCGCGGGCGACCCGGTCGCCACGCTCGAGTCCGTGAAGGCCGCGTCCGACGCCTATGCACCGGTCGCCGGCACCGTGGCCGAGTCGAACCGCAAGGTCTACGACGACCCGTCGCTGCTGAATTCCGACCCGTACGGCCAGCCGCTCGTCGCGCTCGACCTCGCGCCCGGCTTCGACGCCGCCGCCGCCGGGCTCCTCGACGCGGACGCCTACGCGGCCCTGATCGGCGAGAAGGGGTGAGCCGCGTGGCGAGACCGGGCTACGTCCCTACGACCCCGGACGAGCGCGCGGAGATGCTGCGCTCGGTCGGCCTCCCGCCGGACGGCGGGATCTCCGCCTGCATCCCGGAAGGCGTCCGCCTGCGCGGTCCCGTCGGCCTGCCGCCCGCCCTCGACGCGCTGTCGCTGGCCCGGCACCTGCAGGAGCTCGCGGCGCGGAGCGTCCCGGCCGAGGAGGCGGTCTGCTTCCTCGGGGCGGGCGCGTACGACCACCTCGTGCTCCCCGCGGTCGACGCGCTCGTCTCGCGGCAGGAGTTCGCGACGGCCTACACGCCGTACCAGCCCGAGATCAGCCAGGGGACCCTCCAGGGGATCTTCGAGTTCCAATCGACGATGTGCGCCCTCACCGGGCTCGACGTCTCCAACTCGTCGATGTACGACGGCGCCACCGCCGCGGCGGAGGCGATGCTCCTCGCGCACCGGCACACCGGTCGGACGCGCGTGCTCGTCGCGCGCTCCCTCGACCCCGGCGTGCGCGCGGTCCTCGCGACGTACGCCTCGTTCACGGGCCTGGCCCTCGCGGACTGCGCCGAGGACGGGACGCCGTGCGCGCCGGACGGGACGCCCGCCGGCGGCGCGGTCCCCGGCGACGCGGCCTGCGTGATCGTCCAGAATCCCGACTTCTACGGCCGCGTCCATGACCTCGCGCCGGCCGCCGCCGCCGCCCACGCCGCGGGCGCGCTCGCGATCGCGCACTGCGACCCGCTCGCCCTCGCGGTCCTGCGCACGCCCGGCGAATGCGGCTTCGACGCCGCGTGCGGCGACGTGCAGCCGCTCGGCCACCGCCTCTCCTTCGGCGGTCCCTGGGCCGGCTACCTGACCGTGCGCGAACCCCTGCTGCGCCGCATGCCGGGCCGCATCGCCGGGGAGACCGTCGACCGCGACGGCCGACGCGGCTTCGTCCTCACCCTGCAGGCCCGCGAGCAGCACATCCGCCGCGAGAAGGCGACGTCCAACGTCTGCACGAACCAGGCCCTGTGCGCGCTCGCGACCACGATCCACTGCGCCCTCGCCGGCCCCCGAGGCCTCGCGGAGGCGGCGACGCAGTGCCTCGCGAAGGCGGACTACCTGCGCGCGCGCCTCGCCGCGACCGGCGCCTTCGCGCCGCTGCACGACGGCCCGCTGTTCCGCGAGGTCGCGGTGCGCGTGCGCTTCGGCGCGGACGCGGGCGCGGGCGCTTCCGGCGTCGCCGGCGTCGCCGCCCTGAATCGCGCGCTCGCCGCGAAGGGCTTCGTCGGCGGACTCGACCTCGGGACCGTCGACCCGACGCTCGCCGGCTGCTGGATGCCGGCCGTCACCGAGAAGCGGACCCGCGCCGAGATCGACGCGTTCGCCGCCGCCGCCGCTGCGGCCGTCCTCGGAGACGCGGCGCCCGGCGTTCCCGGCGCCCCCGCCGGAAAGGAGGCCGTCCGATGAACGCGCCCAGCGCCCGCGAAGAGCGGACCCTGCTGATCTTCGAGCGCGGCGCCCCCGGGCGCGGCTCCGACCTGTATCCCGCCTCCGGCGTCCCGCCGGCGCCGCTCGACCCCGCCCTCCGGCGCGCGGCGCCCCCCGCCCTCGCCGAGGTCTCCGAGGTCGAGGCCGTGCGCCACTACACCTGGCTGTCGACCCGCAACCACGGCGTCGAGACCGGCTTCTACCCGCTCGGCTCGTGCACCATGAAGTACAACCCCAAGGAGAACGAGGCGTTCGCGCGCCTGCCGGGCTTCGCGGGCGTGCACCCGCGGCAGGACCCCGAGACGGCGCAGGGGTGCCTCGCCCTGATGCACGGCCTCGCCGACGGGCTCGCCCGCGTGTGCGGGATGGACGCGTTCTCGCTCCAGCCGGCCGCCGGCGCGCACGGCGAGCTCGCCGGGCTCATGGTGATCCGCGCGTACCACCGCCACCGCGGCGACGCGAAGCGGACCGTCGTGCTCGTGCCCGATTCGGCGCACGGGACCAACCCCGCGTCGGCGGCGATGGCCGGCTTCGACGTGCGCGAGGTGCCGTCCGGCGCCGACGGGATGGTCGACCTCGACGCGCTCGACCGCCTGCTCGGCGACGACGTCGCGGCCCTCATGATGACCAACCCCAACACGCTCGGGCTCTTCGAGCGGAACATCGGGGCGATCGCCGACCGCGTGCACCGCGCGGGCGCCCTGCTCTACTACGACGGCGCGAACGCCAACGCGATCCTGATGCACGCCCGCCCCGGCGACATGGGCTTCGACGTCGTCCACCTGAACCTGCACAAGACCTTCTCCACCCCGCACGGCGGCGGCGGCCCGGGCGCCGGGCCGATCGGCGTGCGCGCGCACCTCGCCCCGTTCCTCCCGATCCCGGTCGTGGTCCGCGACGACGCGACCGGCGCATACCGGCTCGACGCCGACCGCCCGCTGTCGATCGGGCCGGTGCGCTCGTTCTACGGGAACTTCGGCGTGCTCGTGCGGGCGTACGCGTACCTGCGCCGCAACGGCGAGGCGGGGCTGATGGAGGTCGCCGAGGCGGCCGTCGGCAACGCGTCGTACCTGCGCGAACGGCTGCGCGGCGCCTACCGGATGGCCTTCGACGCCCCGTCGATGCACGAGTTCGTGGTCACGGGGACGCCGCAGAAGGAGGCCGGGAGCTCGACGCTCGACGTCGCGAAGCGGATCATCGACTACGGCTACCACCCGCCGACGGTCTACTTCCCGCTCGTCGTGAAGGAGGCGCTCATGGTCGAGCCCACGGAGACGGAGACGCGCGAGACGCTCGACGCCTTCGCGGACGCGATGCTGCGGATCGCGGAGGAGGTCCGGACCGATCCGGGGCTCCTGCACGGCGCGCCGCACGGCACGCCGGTGTCGCGGCTCGACGAGCTGCGCGCGGCGCGGACGCCGGTGCTGCGCTGGACGCCCCCCGCGGGAGGCGGACCCGGGGCTAGCTGAACCGGAGCGGGCGGACGATCGCGTAGTTCAGCTCGAAGAAGAAGAAACCGAACAGCGCGAGGGCGACCAGGAGGCAGAGGACGAGGTCCGTCCGGTCGCGCCGCAGGATCGCGCGCACGGCCGCGTAGATCTGGATCAGGAGCCCGGGGATGCCAGTGCCCGAGCGGAAGAAGAGGTCGAGCATGCCGTCCTTCAGGCCGACGGGCGCGGGGCTGACGACGTAGAGCCCGTAGATGTGGAAGAAGTTCGACAGCCCCGGGTTGTCCAGCAGGAACGCGAGCGCGTACAGCACCGCCGGCAGCGCCAGGTCGACGTAGACCAGCCAGATCCAGCCGCGGCCGAACCCCGGCAGCAGGGCCTTCGCCTTCCAGTCCGCCTTCGCGGGCGCCGCGTCGCTTCCCATAGCCGCCTCCCTCTCCCCGCCGCCCGGCGCGTCAGGACATCGACGACGAACCGCCGCCGGCGTTCTTCATGTACGGCTTGATCCCGTCGGTCAACCGCAGCTCGTCGCCCTCGAGGATCCAGAGGGCCTCCATCCCGGGGATGCTCTCGACCAGCGCGCGCCCCTGCTCGTACGGGAGCAGGAAGAGCGTGGTCGACATGAAGTCGGCGACGCCGCTGTCGGGATAGACGATCCCGACCGCGCGGAAATAGCGCGCGGGCTGCATCGTGTCGGGGTCGACCAGGTGGCAGTACCGGACGCCGTCGACCGTGAAGAAGCGCTCGTAGTCGCCGCTCGTGACGAACGACATGTCGTGCAGGAACACGATGTCGAGGGGCGTGTCGTCCGGCTTGTCGGGATTCCCGTCCGGGTCCTGGATGCCGACGCCCCAGCGCTTGCGCAGGCCGTCGTTCGGCCGTCCGACGAGGCGGATGTTGCCGCCGCCGTCGACGATCACCGAGGTCATCCCGGCCTTCTCCAGTTCCTTCGCGACGATCTCGCACGTGAAGCCCTTGGCCACGGCGCCGAGGTCGAGGGCCATCCCCCCGTCCTGCAGGTACACCGTCCCCGCGGCCTCGTCCACGACCACCTTGTCGATCCCGCGGTGCGACGCGGCCTCGGCGAGCTCGGCCTGCGGCGGCACCTGCGCCTTCGCCGGGTCGTCGGCCGCGAGGTCGCGGTACTTCTTCCAGACGGCCGTGAGCGGGCCGGCGGTGATGTCGCACTTCCCGCCCGTCTTCGCGTACCACTCCTTCGCGAGGAGGATCAGGTCGATCAGTTCCTTGTCGACCTTCACGGGCGCGACGCCGGCGTTGTCGTTGATCGTCTTCGCGTTGTTCAGGCCCTCGTAGTCGTGGTAGATGTCGAAGAGCTTGTTGAGGGCGACGAACCGCTGCTCTCCCTGCTTCGCGTACGCGTCGAACTCGCCCTGCGTCTGCGCGTAGCCGACGAACTGCACGAGCGTGTCGAACGTCCCGTAGAACTGGTACGTGTACTTCGTGTAGGTCGGCTCGATCGCGCAGCCGGAGAAGCCGGCGGCGGAGAGCGCGAGCGCGAGGACGAGCGCCAGCGCGGCGGCGCGGGGCAGCGCGCGGCGGCGGCGGGATGCTTCGGTCGGGCGGGTCGTCTGCATGCGGATCTCCTCAAGGGGGTCGGCGGAAGGACCCTCCGAGTATAGCAGGAGCGGTCCCGCCCGTGTCAATCGACGCGGACGCCCTCCCGTCCCGGTCGGACGGAAGGGCGTTCGGACGCGGCCGTTGCGGCTCGGCCCGGGCGGGCCGCCGGCGTCAGACCGTGTAGGTCGAGGCCGCGGTCCTGCCGCCGTGGCCGGTCCAGTCGGTGTGGTGGAACTCGCCGCGCGGGCCGTCGGTGCGCTCGTAGGTGTGCGCGCCGAAGTAGTCGCGCTGGCCCTGCAGCAGGTTGGCCGGCAGGTTCTCGCAGCGGTACCCGTCGTAGTAGGCGAGCGCCGAGGAGAAGGCGGGCACGGGGATGCCGGCCGCGACGGCGGCGGCGATCACGCGGCGCCAGCCGGCCTGGGCGGCGGCGAGGCGGTCGCGGAAGAACGGCGCGAGCATGAGGTTCGGGAGCGCCGGATCCGCGCGGTAGGCCTCGGTGATGCGGTTCAGGAAGACCGAGCGGATGATGCAGCCGCCGCGCCAGATCGCCGCGATCGCGCCGAAGTCGAGGTTCCAGCCGTACGTCGCGGAGGCGGAGCGCAGGAGCTGGAACCCTTGCGCGTAGGAGACGATCTTGGAGGCGTACAGGGCGTCCTTCATGTCGGCGACGAGCTGCGCGGCCTCGGGCCTCGCGGCGGCGGACGGGCCGGCGAGGACCTTCGACGCGGCGACGCGCTCCTCCTTCAGGGCGGACAGGCTGCGGGCGTACACGGCCTCGGTGATCAGCGTCAGCGGGATGCCCTCGTCCATGGCGGCGAAGGACGTCCACTTGCCGGTGCCCTTCTGGCCCGCGGCGTCGAGGATGCGGTCGACGAGCGGCTGCCCGTCGGCATCTCTGTAGCGGAGGATGTCGGCCGTGATCTCGACGAGGTAGCTCTCGAGCTCGCCGCGGTTCCACTCGGCGAAGATCCCGCCGATCGCGGGCGCGTCCATCCCGGCCAGGTCGCGGAACAGCTGGTAGCTCTCGCAGATCACCTGCATGTCGCCGTACTCGATGCCGTTGTGGGCCATCTTGACGAAGTGCCCGGCGCCGTCGGAGCCGATCCAGGTGCAGCACGGGGTGCCGTCCGGGGCCTTCGCGGCGATCGCGGTGAGCAGGGGCTGCACGGACGGCCAGGCCGCCGGGGAGCCTCCGGGCATGATGCTCGGGCCCTTCAGGGCGCCCTCCTCGCCGCCGGACACGCCGGTGCCGATGTAGAGGAGCCCGGCGGACTCGACGCGCTTCATGCGGCGGACCGTGTCCGGGAAGTGGCTGTTGCCGCCGTCGATGAGGATGTCCCCGGGCGAGAGCAGCGGGACGAGGGACTCGATCGTGTCGTCGACGGCCTTGCCGGCCTTGACCATCATGAGGATCTTCCGCGGGCTCGCGAGCGAGGCGACGAGGTCCTGCTGCGAATACGTGCCGGTGATGCGGAGGCCCTTCGCGCGGCCCTCCACGAAATTCGCGACGCGTTCCGGGCTGCGGTTGAAGACGCTGACCGCGAATCCCTTGCTCTCGAGGTTCAGCACCAGGTTCTCGCCCATGACGGCGAGTCCGACCACTCCGATATCCGACAGAGCCATGTCCGTTCCCTCCCTTTCGCGCGGGCGCCGACGGGCGCCGCGACGTGTACCTTCGCTACGGCACCAGTATTCCACGGGGGTGGGGCGGGGACAAGGAGCGCGGGGTACCGATATCAATTTCTGCAGAGAACAAGGCAACATCGCCGGTCGAATCGGCGAGACTGGCGCATCGGAGGAGGTCCGGCGCCTATTCCGCGGCCGCGGTCCGCCCCTTGTCCGTGAGCCCGTAGAGGCCGTCCCCGAGGCGCTCGAACCAGCCGTACACGTTGCCGCGCAGGATGCCGTACGTCTTGTCGGGGTCGGCGCCGAGTTCCCGGAGCCGCCGCGGCGTGCACGGTCCCTCGCGCGCGAGCATCCCCGCGATCTCGAGGGCCATCTGCCGGTACACGGTGTACAGCGCGGTACGGTGCACGCCGCCGACATTGCGGTCGCCGGTGCGGCCGTGGAACTCCCGGAGCAGCGCGGTCCGCTTCCGCTTCGCGGCGTCGCGGCTCTTCGCGCGGTCGAAGGGCGCGGCCTCGAGCAGGACCTCCGCGCGGAGCGTCGACGGCGGGACGAGGATCAGCCCGACCTCGAGGCGCTGCAGCAGATGCAGCAGCGACGCCCAGCGTCGCGTCGCCATCGCCTTCCCCTTGCGCGGGACGCAGGCGTAGACGGCGTCGGCGACCTTCTGGCGCTCGACGGCCTGGAGGACGAGGTCGAGGTTGAGGGACGTCTTGAGCTCCACGGCGACGGTCTCGCCGCCGCGGACGGCGAGCAGGTCGACCCCGTTCACTTCGCCGCGGACGGAGAAGCCCTGGGCGGCGAGCAGGTCCCGGACGGGGGCGTAGAGGTCGCGCTCGAGGAGCGGGGCGCGGGCGGCGCGGGACGGGGGCCGGTCGCCGCGGGGCATGCCGGTCCTCCGCGCGGGCCCGTCAGGCCTTCGTGCGGGCGAGGATCAGGCGGACGACGTCGTCCTTCGAGGGGATGCGGCCCGTGGCGACGACCTTGCCGTCGATCACGAGCGCCGGCGTGCTCTGCACCCCGTACGCCGCGATGCGGAGGAGGTCGGTGGTCTTGTCGACGGTGGCGTCGACGCCGGTCTCGGCGACGGCGGCCTTCACGGATTCATAGAGGTTGAGGCACTTCCGGCAGCCGGATCCCAGCACTTCGATGGTCATGGGCGTCCCTCCTCTTTCCTCATGGTAGGGAACGGCCGCCGGCATGTCAAATGCCGGCGGCCGCCGTGGACACGCTCCGCGCCCCTCTGCGGAGCGGTGCGCACGAGGTCCTAGTCGAGCGCCTCGAACGAGGGGTACGCCGCTTCGGCGTGCTGCGAGGCGTCGAGGCCCAGGGTCTCCTCCTCGGCGGTCACGCGGAGGGGGAGGACGAGGCCGACGAGCTTCAGGAGGACGAAGGAACCGACGGCCGCGAGGGCGATCGTGACGCCGACGGCGGCGGCCTGCGCCCCGAGCAGGCGGATCCCGCCGAAGAACAGGCCCTGGTCGACGACCGCGGGGTTCACGGCCTTCGTCGCGAACAGCCCGGTCGCGAGGGCGCCCCACATGCCGCCGATGCCGTGGCAGCCGAACGCGTCGAGCGCGTCGTCGTAGCGCAGGCGGCCCTTCAGCTTCACGATCGCGGTCCAGCACAGCGGGCTCACGACGAGGCCGATCACGAGGGATGCCCAGACCGGGACGTACCCGGCCGCGGGGGTCACCGCGACGAGGCCGACCACGGCGCCGGTCGCGGCGCCGAGCGCGGTCGCCTTGCCGGCGAAGATGCGCTCGGTGACCATCCAGGAAACCATGGCCGCGGCCGCCGCGGCGCTCGTCGTGAAGAACGCCTGCACGGCGATGCCGTTGGCGGCGAGCGCGGAGCCCGCGTTGAATCCGAACCAGCCGAACCAGAGGATGCCGGCGCCGAGGAGCACGAACGGGATGTTGTGGGGCTTCTGCGTCTCCTCGCCGTAGGCGCCGTTGCGGCGCCCGAGGACCAGGGCGGCGACGAGGCCGGAGACGCCCGAGCTGATGTGGACGACGGTGCCGCCGGCGAAATCGAGGGCGCCGAGGCCGCGCAGGAAGCCGCCCGTGCCCCAGACCATGTGCGCCAGCGGGTAGTAGATGAAGAGCGACCAGGCGCCGATGAAGAGGAGCATCGACGAGAATCGCATGCGCTCGGCGATGGCCCCGGTGATCAGCGCGGGGGTGATGATGGCGAACATCATCTGGAAGGCCGCGAAGAGGAGGTGCGGGATCGTGCCGGCGTAGTCCGGGTTCGGGTCGGACCCGACGCCGGAGAGCGCGAACCATTCCAGTCCGCCGACGATCCCGCCGACGTCCGGACCGAACGACAGCGTGTAGCCGACGAGGACCCAGAGGACGGAGGCGACGCCCATGATGGCGAACGACGACACCATCGTGTTGAGGACGTTGCGCCGCTGGACGAGCCCTCCGTAGAAGAACGCGAGTCCGGGGGTCATGACGAGGACGAGGGCGCTGCACAGGAGGAGGAACGCGGTGTCGCCGGTGTCGAGATGCATGTCGCTTTCCTTTCTTCCGGAAACGGAAAAGCCGCCCTGCAGCCCCCGCGGGGGGTGCAAGGCGGCTCTGCCTTCGGGACCGGGGCCTGTCGGGTCGGGCCGGCGCGGGGCCGGCCGGGCGGATCAGACGCGGAACAGCAGGTCGGCGTAGGTCGGGAACGGCCAGAGCGAGGCGTCGACGACGCCCTCGAGGCGGTCGGCGGCGGCGCGCAGCGTCTGCATGCAGGGAATCACCTGGTCGCGGAAGTAGGTCGCGTGGGCGATCGCGGAGCCGTGCACCGCGTCGGCGCCGGCGACGGTCGTCGCGAGGCAGTCGAGCGAGGCCTTCAGGTCGCTCGTCGCGGCCGAGATCTCCGCGAGCACCGCGTCCGCGGCCGCGTTCGTCGCCTTCGCGCCCTTCAGGGCCGCGACGGTGTCGGCGGTCTGGCGCAGGGCCTTCAGCGCGGCGGGCAGGATGCGGCGTCCGGTCATCTCGACCATGGTGAGCGCCTCGATGTTGACCATCTTGACGTAGTTCTCGGCCATGATCTCGTAGCGGGAGTGGCTCTCGACCTCGGTGAGGACGCCGTGCTTCGCGAGCACCTTGACGTTCGCCGGGGCGATCAGCTCGGGCATGGTCTCGACGGTCGTGCGCAGGTTCTTGAGGCCGCGCTTCTTGGCTTCCTTGACCCAGTCCTCGGAATAGTTGTTCCCGTTGAACACGATGCGGCGGTGCTTGTTGAGAAGCTCCTTCACGACCTTGTTCACGTCGGACTCGAGGTCCTTGGCCTTCTCGAGGCGGTCGGCGAGGCGGGACAGCGTCTCGGCCACGATCGTGTTGAGCACGAAGTTCGGCGTCGCGATCGAGGCGGAGGAGCCGCACATGCGGAACTCGAATTTGTTGCCGGTGAAGGCGAAGGGCGAGGTGCGGTTGCGGTCCGAGGTGTCCATCGGGAGGGCCGGCAGCGTCGAGACGCCGATGCGCAGGTGCGAGGCCTTGCCGTTCTCCTTCGTGACGCCCGTCTCGATCTGCTCCAGGACGTCCGTGAGCTGCTCGCCCAGGTAGACGGAGATGATCGCGGGCGGCGCCTCGTTCGCGCCGAGGCGGTGGTCGTTGCCGGCGCTCGCGACGGAGGCGCGGAGCAGGCCGCTGTACTCGTCGACGGCGGCGAGGACCGCGGAGAGGAACACGAGGAACTGCGCGTTCGAGGCGGGGGTCTTCCCGGGCTCGAGGAGGTTGCGGCCGGTGTCCGTCGCCATCGACCAGTTGTTGTGCTTGCCGGACCCGTTGACGCCCGCGAACGGCTTCTCGTGCAGCAGGCAGGCGAGGCCGTGGCGGACGGCGACCTTCTTCATGACCTCCATCGTGAGCTGGTTGTGGTCGGTCGCGATGTTCGTCGTGCTGAAGATCGGGGCGAGCTCGTGCTGCGCCGGGGCGACCTCGTTGTGCTTGGTGCGGGCGGAGACGCCGAGCTTCCAGAGCTCCTGGTCGAGGTCGTGCATGTAGTCGGCGACGCGCTCCTTGAGCGAGCCGAAGTACTGGTCCTCGAGCTCCTGGCCCTTCGGCGGCTTCGCACCGAACAGCGTGCGGCCCGTGAACATGAGGTCGGGGCGCTGCATGTAGAGCTTCTCGTCGACCAGGAAGTACTCCTGCTCGGGGCCCATCGTCGTCGCGACGCGCTTCGTCTCGGTGTCGCCAAACAGGCGCAGCACGCGGAGCGCCTGGCGGGAGAGGGCCTCCATCGAGCGGAGGAGCGGGGTCTTGAGGTCGAGCGCCTCGCCGGTGTAGGAGCAGAAGGCGGTCGGGATGAACAGCGTCTGGTCCTTCACGAACGCCGGGGAGGTGACGTCCCAGGCCGTGTAGCCGCGCGCCTCGAAGGTCGCCCGCAGGCCGCCCGACGGGAACGAGGAGGCGTCGGGCTCGCCCTTGATCAGCTCCTTCCCGGAGAATTCCATGATCGCGTTCCCGTCTTCGGTCGGGGCGATGAAGGCCTCGTGCTTCTCGGCGGTGATGCCGGTCATCGGCTGGAACCAGTGCGTGAAGTGCGTCGCGCCCTTCTCGAGCGCCCAGTCCTTCATCGCGTTCGCGACGACCTCGGCGATCGCGGGGTCGATCGACGTCCCCTCGGCCACCGACTTCATGAGCTGCTTGAAGATCACCTTCGGCAGGCGCTCCCGCATCGTCGCCTCGTTGAACACGGACGATCCGAACAGCTCCGCCACCGTCGCCTTCGCTTCCTTCTCCATTCCCGCTCCCTTCCTTTCTCAACGAAAAGGCGCTCCAACCCCTGGTTGAAACGCCATCATTTCAAGAGCGCCTATGAAACTGTTGGCGGGAGGATATCACTGCGGGACATCCGTTGTCAAGAGCCGCTTGGCCATGAGGATGTCCGGCTTCCCGAGCCCGTTCGCATCGGGGATCACGCCGACGATGGCGTAGCCCACCGCCTGGTAGAACGCAAAGGGGTGGCCTCCCGGATTCCGGATGCGCCGGATCCGGTCCCAGGTCCTGTCGTAGAGATCGCAGCCCGAAAGGCTGGTCCGTCCCGTCTCGTCGTCCGTCCCGAGGTACATCGTCACGCCGCCGCGCGCCCTGGCGTCGTCTTCGATCGCCGCCACGAGGGCGGATCCGATGCCCTTCCGGCGGTCGCAGGATCCTACGACGAGCGGGTGAAGCTCCCAGCCGGTCGTGCCGTATCGGGGCCGTGCGCCGACGAATCCGACGACACGGTCCCCCTCCATCGCCGCCCGGGCGATCCGGCCTTCGGCGAGGCAGTCCTCGACCTCTTCCCGTGCGCGGGACAGCGGGGCGTACGCCTGCGGGAAAGCCTCGAGCAGGAGGGCGGCGACGGCCTCCACGAGCGCGGGACCAGCCGGCGGAACGGGGAGGATCGCGCGGTCCGTCACGAGCCGCCGACGATACCGGCGAGTTCGTCGAGCCGGCGGATCTCGTGGTCGATGCGCGGCGCGTCCGCCGGGCGGGCGGCTCCGGCCGGGTTGTACCAGCAGGTGGCGAGCCCGGCGCGGGCCGCTCCGAGGATGTCGGTGTTCAGCTGGTCGCCGACCATCAGGACCCGCGCGGGGTCCGGGTCGCCACACTGGCAGAGGGCGTAGTCGAAGAAGGCCTTCTCCGGCTTCTGCGCGCCCGCATCCTCCGACGCGGCGACGAAGCGGAAATAGGGAGCGAGCGCGGAGTTCGCGAGCCGGCGGCGCTGGGTCCAGCCGATTCCGTTGGTCGCGAGCACGAGCGTCGCGCGCGAGGCGAGCGCCGCGCAGGCCTCGACCGCGCCGTCGATCAGGTGGACGTTCTCGGCGAGGAGGTGCAGGTAGCGGGCGTTGAACGCCAGGCCGTCCGCGACGTGCCCGAGCTCCGCGAGGAGGGTCGAGAAGCGCAGGCGCTGGATGTCGCCCTGCGACACCTCGCCGCGCTCGAAGCCGCGCCAGAGGGCGGAGTTGATCTCGTGGTAGCGGGCGCGCACTTCCTCGCCGTACGGCAGGCCGCGCTCGGCGAACGCGAGGCGCAGGGCGTCCGCCTCCGAGCGGCCGAAGTCGAACAGCGTCCAGTCGGCGTCGAGGAAGACGTAAGCGAAGGGAGCGCGCGCGGCGCCGTTCCGGTTCACGGCGACGGCCCGGGACCCGCGGCGGGTCCCGCCTCCTCCGGCACGACGTCCGGATTGAACCCGTGGATGCGCGACAGGAAGGCGCGGCCGGTCGCGGTCCGGAACAGGCGCGACCCGACGGACTGCACTTCCGCGGCGTCCATCCCGTCCTCGTGGATGTTCACGAGGAAGTCGGCCTCGACGAGGATCCGGAAGTCCGGGCCGTCGATCGCGGAGTACGTGTGGTGGTGCCCCACGAGGAATAGCACCCGCTCCACGAAGGCGTCCGGCAGGCCGAGGCCTTCGAGCAGCCCCGCGGCGACCTCGGGGCCGACCTTCTCCTGGAGCTTCCCGGCGGCCGATCCGAAGCGGCGCTCGGCCTCGTGGATCCCGATGTCGTGGAGATAGGCGGCCGCGAGGAGCACGTCGCGTCCGTCCGCCGGGAGGTCCTCCGCGGAGGCGATCAGTCGTGCGAACTCCGCGACCTTGAGGGCATGGTGGATGCGCTTCGCGTCGGCCCCGAAGTAGCCGATCATGCGGCGGGCGAGGACGTCCGCGAGGTCCATCGCGTCAGCCCTTGTAGGTGCCGACGACCGGGACGCCGTTCAGCTGGGACGCCGAATGGGGGAACGCCGCGGTGAGGTCCTTGCCGGCGGCGTAGCCGTGGTGCTTCCCGCCCGCCCACTGCGGGACGTCCGTCACGTCGTACACGACGCCCTTGACGGCGATGTACGCGGGCTGGCCGTTCTGCCCGTCGTACGGGGCGAGCTCGGCGGCGGTGAACGTCCGCGCGCCGGCGGTGGGCGCGGGCGTGGGCGTCGCGGTCCCGGCGGGACCGCCGGCGCAGGCGGTGACGAGCATCGCGAGCAGGGCGACGAGGACGATCGCCCCGATCTGATAGGCGCGCAGGAAGCGGCGGTTCGAGCGGGTCATGTCCATCGGGCCTCTCCTGTCCGGTTTCACTGCGGGACCTGCATCGATGCGGACAGGGCGTCCGCCGCAGGCTGTCCTTGCAGGGCGGCGACGAGGGCGAGGGCGAAGGCGAGGGCCGTGCCGGCGCCCCGCGAGGTGACGATGCGGCCGTCGCGCACGACGGGCTCCGTCGCATGGGAGGCGCCGAGCAGCTCCGCCTCGTAGCCGGGGAAGCTGGTCGCGCGGCGCCCGCGGAGCAGGCCGAGGCGGCCGGGCACGGAGGGGGCCGCGCAGATCGCGCCGAGCCAGCCGTCGGCGGCGCGGTGGTGCTCGAGCATCGCGGCCAGCAGCGGGCTCTCCTGGAGGTGCTTCGTCCCGGGCATGCCGCCGGGCAGCACGAGCAGGTCCTCCGCGGCGGGCCGCACCCCTTCGAGGCCGACGTCGGCGACGACCGGGACCCCGTGGGAGCCGGTCACGATGCGGGGCGCGCCGTGCGCGGGCGGCAGGGGTCCGACGGCGACGGTCGCGGTCTCGACCTTCGCGCGGCGCAGGACGTCCACGACGGTCAGCGCCTCGATCTCCTCGAAGCCTTCGGCGAGCATCACGTACGCTTTCATCGCGGTCCCTCCCTCCGGCGGTCCTCGCACGGTACACCGCCATGATAGCACGATGGCCCGGCGGAACGGGAACATACGGTCCGGTCGGCGCGCCGCGTGCGGGCGGGAGAGGCCGCCGGCGCTCCGCGGGCGGAACGGGCGCGGGCGCGCGCATCCGTGCTATACTCGTCGCGCGGCGTCGGGACCGGAGGGTCCGGCCGGGAAGGAGCCGACGGCGCATGGGCAAGGGCGAGGGCAGGATCGGATTCGCGGGCATCGCGACCGCGGTCGCGACGAACGTGATCTTCGGGATGAGCTTCCTCTTCTCGCGGGCCGCCCTCACGCGCGGCGTGCCGGTCGCGACGCTCCTCGGGCTCCGCTTCCTGCTGGCCTTCGCGACGATGAGCCTGCTCCTCGCGTTCGGCGTCCTCAAGGTCGACTTCCGCGGCAAGCGGCTCATCCACCTGCTCCCGATCGTGCTCTTCCAGCCGGTCGCGTATTTCCTGTGCGAGACCTTCGGCATCCGGCGGACGTCGTCGTCCGAGGCCGGGATCATCATCGCCCTCCTCCCGATCGTCACGGTGATCGTGGCGTCGGTCTTCCTGCGCGAGCGGCAGCCGGCCGGGCGCACGCTCTTCGTCCTGCTCTCGATCGCGGGCGCGGTGCTGATCGTGGCCCTGTCCGGGACGAGCCCGACCTTCGACGCGTGGGGCTACCTCCTGCTCTTCGGCGCGGTGCTGGCCGCGGCCGCCTTCAACACGCTGGTGCGCCACCAGCGCGACCGCTTCACCGCCGCCGAGATGACGTACGCGATGATGGCCACGGGCACCGTCGTCTTCGGCGGGGCCGCGCTCGCCGGCACGGCCGCCGCGCCGGACGGGTTCGCGCAGCTCGCAGGCTTCCTGCAGGATCCGATGATCCTCGCGGGCGTGGGCTATCTCGGGCTGTTCTCGTCGATCGTCGCGTTCCTGCTGCTCAACGTGACCGTGCGCCGGCTCGGCGCCGCCCGCGCCGCGTCGTTCGCCAACATCACGACGGTCGTCTCGATCGCCGCGGGCACGCTGGTGCTGCGCGAGTCGCTCGAATGGTACCACTTCGTCGGCTCGGGCCTGATCCTGGTCGGCGTCTGGGGCGCGAACCGCCCCGTCCGGTCTCCGGCGGACGCGGGCGCGGAGGACGCCGCAGGCCCGGAAGCCGAGACCGACGCGTCGGACGGGCTCGTGGCGCCGCCCGAGGCCTAGCCGGCGTCCGTCCCGGACCGTCCGCCCGGTCCCGACTTCCCTTCCTTCCGCTCCCGCTTCCCCTTCTTGAGATACCGCAGGATCGCCGCGACGGTCCAGAGCGGCGCGGCCACGGCCTGCGCGAGGCTCCCGAGCGACGAGAAGGCCGCGGTGCCGTCGTGCTCGTCGCGGACGAGGTAGGTCCAGGTAGAGGCCGGCGCGGGCGGCAGGGCGGCTTCGTCCGCGGCGAGCCCGTCGGGTCCGATCGCCGCCGCCGCGAGCGTCTCCGCCACGGCGTCCTTGATGTCCCGCTGCAGCTCGGAGAAGCCCTCGGCCGCGGTCCGGTTGAACTCGAGCAGGGGGTCCTTCCCGACGAGGTCCACGAGGTGGATGCTGTCGCGCAGGTAGGAGACGGACTCGAGGTAGTCGGACCAGCCGCGGTCGATGCACCGCAGCGTGGCGAGCC
>CAIXGU010000168.1 GCA_903919045.1 uncultured Eubacteriales bacterium
AAGCACACGGTCATCCTCAGCTCCCACATCCTGCCCGAGGTCAGCGCGGTCTGCGAGCGCGTGATCATCATCAACAAGGGGAGGATCGCCGCGACCGACACGCCCGAGAACCTCTCCCGCAAGTTCGCCAAGTCCTCGCGCCTCCAGATCGCCGTCGAGGGGCCGCAGAAGGACGTCGTCGCCCGCCTCCGCCGCATCCCGGGCGTCCGGTCGGCCGAGCTCCTGTCGGAGAAGGACGAGGGGATCAACGTCTTCCTCGTCGAGAGCGAAGCGGAGACCGACGTGCGCAAGCCCGTCTTCTTCGAGATGGCCCGCGCCTCCTGCGCGGTCCTCGAGATGCGCCCGCTCGACCTCACGCTCGAGGAGATCTTCCTCCAGGTCACCGGAAACGCGCCCACCGGAAAGGGGGACAAGTAGATGAAGCACATCTCCGCGATCGCCCGCAGGGACTACGGAGCGTTCTTCCGCTCCCCGATCGGCTTCGTCGTCCTGGCCGTCTACATGTTCCTGAACGGCATCTACTACGGCGGCGAGATCACGAACGGCTACTCCGACATCAGCGGCCAGATCTCCTCGTTCGAGTGGGTCGTCTTCCTCCTCCTGATCCCGCTCATGACGATGCGCATCTTCTCCGAGGAGCGCAAGATCGGCACCGAGGTCCTCCTCCTCACGTCGCCCGCCTCCGTGTGGGAGATCGTCCTCGGCAAGTACGCCGCCGTGGTCGGCGTGTTCCTGACGATGGTCGCGACGTCCTTCCTCTTCCCGGTCCTGACGCTGGCCTTCGGGGGCACGGTCGACGCCCAGGCGGTCGGCGTGTACCTCGGCTTCGTCTTCCTCGGCGCCGCATACCTCGCGATCGGCATCTTCGCGTCGGCCCTCACCGAGAACCAGGTGATCGCCGCGATCGTCTCGGTCGCGACGGTGGTCTTCCTCATGCTGATCCAGCTGTTCGCGTCCCTGATGGGGTCGGTCGTCACGACCGTCCTCGGCTGGGTCAACGTGTTCGGGATCACCGACCTCCAGATGTCGAACATCTCGACGGCCGTCTCCGACGGCATCAACTGGCTGAACCCGATGACCCGCCTCGACAACTTCGCGAAGGGCATCTTCGAGTTGAGCCCGATCGTCTATTTCCTCAGCCTCGCGGCGATCTTCCTGTTCCTCACGGTGCGGGTGATCGAGAAGCGGCGCTGGAGCCAGGGGTGACGCCATGAGCAGAGCGGACGGGAAGAAGGACATGGCCAAGAGCAAGGACACGGCGAAGACCCCGGAGAACGAGGTCCCGGCGCAGGACGTCCGCGCCGCGGACGCGAAGGTCGAGGCATTCTACGGAGAGGAGCCCGCCGCGAAGCCGGCGAAGCGCCCGAAGGTCGCCGTGGACCGCCGCGCGCGGGTCCTGCGGACGTTCTCCGTGGGCAGCACGATCCTCTTCGTCGCGATCGTGCTCGTCTTCAACATCCTGTTCTCGAGCGTGCTCGGGGACGTCCTCAAGTGGGACTCGTCGCAGACCGCGACCTACACGCTCGACGACACGACGAAGACGATCGTCCAGGGTCTCAAGGACGACATCCGGATCGTCGGCCTGTTCGAGCGCGCCTCCTGGCCGTCGATCTACCAGAACTACCTCTCCTACTATTCCGTGACGAACTCCGGCGCCCAGGTCGGCGAGACCCCGATCCTGCTCGATTCGTACGCGAAGCTCTCCGGCGGCCGGATCGCGGTCGAGTACGTCGACCCGCAGAAGGTCCCCGGCATCGTCAAGGAGCTCGACCCGGACGGCCTGCTGAGCCTTTCGAGCGCCTCCGCCGGCTCCTACGTCGTGACGGACGCGACGACGAAGAAGAGCAAGCTCGTCGGGATCTCCGAGATGTACGCGATCACGGCCGACCAGTCGAGCTATTCGTACTACAACGCCGGGCTCACGGCCGAGCAGGCCTTCAGCGGCGCGATCCAGTACGTCGCCTCCACGACCACGCCGGTCGTCTACTTCGTGACGGGCCACGGCGAGGCCGAATACACGACGGCCTACAAGGAGTTCGCGAACATCCTCAAGTACAACAACTTCGACACCAAGACGCTCGACATCCGCACCGTCACCCAGATCCCGGCGGACGCCGCGATGCTCGCCTTCCTCGAGCCCACGATCGACATCAGCGCCGTGCAGCGCGACATGCTGTTCTCGTACCTCAAGGGCGGCGGCCGGATGTTCCTGCTGTGCGGCTACAACACGACGAGCTACGTGCAGTTCAACGACCTGCTGACCGAGTTCGGCATCGAGATCACGAACGACCGGGTCCGCGAGAGCGACGAGGGCCTGCGTTACGGCGGCGACCCCTACACGTTCATCGCCTCGGTCCCGACGAGCGCGATCTCCACGCAGTCCTACCAGCTGATCCTCGGCGCCGCGCGCCGCATCGCGCCCGTGCAGACGTCGGTCGAGTGGCTCGAGACGGACAAGGTCCTGCTGACGTCCGCCGGCGGCATCTCCGAGGCGAACGGCGACGCCAACGCCCCGAGCGAGCCGGGCGCCCAGCCGCTGGGCATGTCGGCCGAGAACTCCGGCTGGCAGACCGACAAGGTCAAGTCCGCGAAGGTCGTCGTCCTGGGCAGCAGCACGCTGATCAGCGACACCGCCCTCTCGATGCTCGGCGACTACTCCCTCTACAACCGGCAGTTCATGTACTACGCGATGGACTGGCTCACGGATGCCTCGTCGAACAGCCTCTACATCAAGGCGAAGTCCCTGCCGACCTACACGCTCAACGCCGGCGGAGGGACCGCGTTCCTGGTCACGCAGATCCTCGTGGTCGCCGTGATCCCCCTCGGCCTGCTCGTCGCGGCCTTCCTGGTCTTCCGCCGCCGACGCCACATGTAGCGGTCCCCCTGCGGGGGTCCGATGGGAGGTTCGTCGTCCATGAAATCCTGGAAATCGCTGGCCGTCTTCGCCATCGTCCTGGTGGCGCTGATCGCCGCCCTCGCGGCGGCGAAAGCCTTCCTGCCCGGCGCGGCGACCCCGACCGCCACCCCGACTCCGGGTCCCGACCCGCTGCTCAAGACGACGGCGGCCGACGTCGCCTCCATCACGGCCGAGAACCCCGACGGCACGATCACGCTGTTCTGCCGGGAGATCCCGGGCACGAACGGCGGCGCGGCCGACTACGAGTGGTCCGTGACCGAGCCGGCGAGCGACTACTACGCCGCGGACCAGGTGTCCTACATGGGCGCCGGGCTCCTCACCTTCGTCGCGACCGAGGAGATCTCCGCGAAGACGAACGACCTCGCCCCGTTCGGGCTGACGACGCCCACCGTGACCGTCACGGTGCGGCTGCGCGACGGCACGAAGCACGTCGTGCGCTTCGGGGACCAGGCGCCGGGCACGACCGCGCGCTACGCCACCCTGGACGACGCGGGCCGCGTGGTCCTCGTCCCCTCCTCCACCTTCGGCACCGCGAGCCAGACGAGGCTCGACCTGCTCGACAAGACGCTGCCGCTCGCCGGCATGACCGCCGAGAACCTCGAGACGCTGGAGATGAACCGCCTCAAGGACGGCCTCGACATCCAGTTCGTCCTCGAAGGCACCGACCCCAAGGTCTGGCGCATCAAGAGCCCGCTCTCCGTCGACGCCGACCCGACCCGCCTCTCCACGCTGATCGGCGAGATCGTGGGGATCGCGCCCGAGTCCTACGTCGAGTACGAGCCGCAGGACCTCTCGAAGTACGGCCTCGACCATCCGCGCTACCGGTTCTTCCTGCGCAGCGCGACCGGAGACGTCGCGATCTCGATCGGCGGCGACGCGGGCTCCGGCTCCGCCTACTTCCTCAGCAGCGCCGTCCCCGCGGTCTTCAAGGGCAGCTTCTCGAACCTCACGACCGTCGACTCGTCGCTCGTCAGCCTCATGAGCCGCCTGGTCTACCTGCCGAACATCTGGGACGTGGCGCGGATCGTGATCGACATCGACGGGAAGCGCATCGACTGCGGGATCGACACCTCCAAGGACCAGCAGGGCGAAGAAGGGAAGTTCACCGTGAACGGCCGCGACGCGACGGTGAGGAACGGCGACGACGAGTCCTACTTCCGCAAGTTCTACACCTCCGTGATCGACAAGTCGGCGCAGCGCCTCGAACTCGACGCGCACCCGGCCGACACGAAGGACATCACGATCGCCTATACCCTGAAGGACGCGACCTCCATGGTCCTGACGTTCGCGAAGGACGACCGGGACGGCTACTACGTCTTCAAGAACGGCACGTACACGGGCTACGTCGTGAGCCGGGACGATTTCTATTCGACCAATCCGGCGGACCTCGGGATGATGCCGACCTACGACATCCTCGCGAACGCGATGGACCACGCCGTCGACGGGATCTTCGCGACGCCGACGCCCGCGCCCACCTCCGGAGGCTGATCCGTTGGGCGACCGGCCGTCACCGGTCGGCCCGCGCGGCCTGGCCCTCGTCGCGGGGGCGGCCGTCCTCCTGCTCGCCGCTTCGCTGGCGGCCGTCCTCCTGCTGCCGGGCCTCTCCGGCGGACCCGCCGGGACGCCCACCTCGGGCATCGCGGCCGGCGAGGGCTTCCTCTGCGACCCGAACGAGGCGGCCTCCCTGACGCCGTTCCTCGACGGCGTCGTCCTCGTCGCGACCGACCGCGTCGCGCGGCTCGACCTCTCCGGACGGACCCTGTGGAGCGTCCCGCTGTCCTTCTCGTCGCCCGTCGCGGCCGTGTCCGGCGGACGACTGCTGGTCCACGACGAAGGCGGCTTCCTGGCCGCGCTCTTCGACGCGGACGGGCTCGTCTGGCAGGTCGAGACCGAGGGCCACCTCGACGGCGCGACGGTCTCCGCCTCCGGCCATGTCGTGCTCCTGTCCGAGGAGACCGGCTACAAGGGCGTGATCGCCGTCCATGCGCCGGACGGCGCGTTCCTGTACGCCTGGAAGTCCGCGGAGACGGGCTATCTGCTGTCCGCCGCGGCCGACCCGACCGGAACGCGCGTCGAAGTGAGCGCCCTGTACACCGACGGCGCCTCGGCCCGCCCGGTGATGCGCTCCTTCTCGCTGTCCGGCCAGTCGCTCGCGCAGAAGACGCTCGACGCCGGAGACGCGCTTCCGCTCGTCCTCTTCGACGAGATGGGACGCACCGCGCTGTGCGGGGAGAGCGCCGTGGTCGCCTTCCAGGCGGGCCAGCGCGCCGGCGAGGTCGCCTACCGCATCGACCGCGCCGGGCTCCGCACCGTGCTCGCGACCGACGAGGGGCTCGTCCTCGTCCGCGCGTCCGACGACGGCGCCGGGACCGTGGCCTCGCGCATCCGGAACGGGACGGAAGGCCCCGCCTGCGCGCTTCCCGCCGCCCCGTCCGCCGTCGCCTCCCGCGGCGGCCGCCTCGCGGCCGCGAGCGGCTCGGCCGTCGATCTCGTGGACCTCGCGAAGGGAACGGTGGAGGAACGCATGACGTTCGCCGAGGAGGTCCTCGCCCTCGGCTTCGCGGACGACCGGCATCTCATCGTCGTCACCAAGGGGGCCGTGCGGCGCGTCGACGTCTCCTGACGCGTCCTCCGCACCGCCTCCCGTCCGCATCCATGGCCCGGCCCGCGCGGCCGGTCCGCGCCCGGAGATATGCTATAATCAGGTATCACGGCTCTCGGAAGGCCTTCCGGCGGCGTCTTTCGGCGTCCGGCGGAGGGCAGGGGAGGAGGGTACCGGAAATGAAGCCTGTCTCGGGCCGCATCGTCGTCGCCGTCGTCCTGATCGTGATCGCCGCGTTCGTGGCGCTCGACGCCTTCCTGCCGGGCGCGGTCCTGCAGCAGGTCGGCTCCTTCGCCTCCATGTGGTGGCCCGTCGCGCTCGTCGTGATCGGGCTCGTGGGGCTGCTCTCGGGCGGCTCGTTCGCCTTCAACCTGATCCTCGCGCTCGCCGGCCTCTGGTTCCTCGCCGGGAAGCTCGCGTTCCTCCACCTCGCGGAGATCCAGGACAAGCTGTTCCTGCCGTTCGTCCTCCTCGTGATCGCGGTCCTCGTGCTCGTCTCCGCCTTCCGGGGCCGCCGTCCCGCGACGCGGCCCGCCGATCGCGCCCAGGGGACGCCCGGCGCGGCTCCCGGCGCGGCTCCCGACTCGGCGCCGGGACCGGCGCCGTCCGGCAGCGCCGCCTCGCACGCGAGCGCGGGACCCGACGACCACGTCCACGTCTTCAGCGCCTTCAGCGGGCACGACGCCCGCTGCGCGTCGCAGGCCTTCCGGTACGCCGAGGTCTTCGCCCTGTTCGGCGGCTCCTCGCTCGACCTCCGGAGCGCCGCCCTGGCGCCCGAAGGAGCGCACGTCGAGCTGACCGCCCTGTTCGGCGGCGCCGACGTGATCGTCCCCGAGGGCTGGGCGGTCGAGGTGTCGAGCACGCCGATCTTCGGCGGCGTCGACAACCGGACGTCGAATCCCGCCGGCGGCGCACCCGGCCAGCCCGTCCTCCACGTCAACGCCACGGCGGTCTTCGGCGGCGCCGCGATCAAGAACCGCCCCGACCGCGAACGCCCGTAGGGCGCGCATCGGGCGCTTCGCCCGGAGGAGGGACCCGAGGATGGCCCAGAAGATCCGCAGGCGCAGCGAAGTGGAGGCCCGCTACCAGTGGCGTCTCGAGGACATCTTCCCCACCGATGGGGCGTGGGAGGACGCGTTCGCGGAGATCGCGCCGCTCGCCGCGCAGCTCGCCGGCTACCGGGGGCGGCTCGGCGAAGGCGAAGGGACCGTGCTGGCGGAGTGCCTCGCGCGGGAGACCGACCTGTCGATGCGCATGATGGAGCTCTTCACCTATGCGCGGATGCGCAAGGACGAGGACAACGCGGCCTCCCGGTACCAGGGGATGTCGGACCGCGCGACCGGCGAGTACTACCGGATCTCGACCGAGACCTCGTTCCTGGTCCCGGAGATCACCGCGCTCGACGAGGCCGCCCTGCGCCGCTGGCTGCAGGAGGTCCCCGGGCTCGCCCCCTACCGCCACATGCTCGACGACATCCTCCGCCGCCGCGAGCACGTGCTCTCCGAGCGCGAGGAGCGGCTGCTGTCGATGGCGGGGCCGATGGCCGAGGGCATCTCGGACGCCTCCACGATGCTCGACAACGTCGACCTGAAGCTCGGGTCGATCCTCGACGAGAAGGGCGAGACGCTCGAGCTGACGCACGGACGCTTCGGCGTCCTGCGCGAGAGCCGCGACCGCCGCGTGCGCGCCGACGCCTTCGCGCGGATGCACGAGACGTTCGGCGGCTTCGGCAACACGATCTCGACGCTCTATTCCGCGTCGGTCAAGTCCGACCTCTTCTTCTCGAAGGCGCGCGGCCACGCGTCGTGCCTCGAAGCGGCCCTGTTCGGCGACGCGCTGCCGGTCGCGATCCACACCGGGCTCGTGGAGACCGTGGAACGCAGCCTGCCCGCCCTCCACCGCTACCTCGCCCTGCGGAAGAAGGCGATGGGGCTCGACGAGCTCCATATCTACGACTGCTACGTGCCGATCGTCGACGTGCCCGAGCGCGAATACACGTTCGAGCAGGCCTGCGACCTCGTGCGCGGCGGGCTGGCCCCGCTCGGCGCGGAGTACCGCGCGGACCTCGACCGCCTGCTGGGAGACCGCTGGATCGACGTGTTCGAGACGGAAGGGAAGACCAGCGGCGCCTACGCCTGGGGCACCTACCGGTCGCACCCGTTCATGCTCCTCAACTTCTCCGGCCGCGTGACCGACGTGTTCACGCTCGCCCACGAGGCGGGCCACTGCCTGCACTCGCTCTACTCGAACCGCCAGCACTACGCGAACGCGCACTACCCGATCTTCCTCGCGGAGATCGCCTCGACCGTGAACGAGAACATCCTGCTCCGCCACCTGCTCGCGCAGTGCGACGCCTCGACGCCCGAGGGGCGCAAGGAGAAGGCCTTCCTGATCAACCACTTCCTCGAGGAGGCGCGCGGCAGCGTGTTCCGCCAGACGATGTTCGCCTCGTTCGAGCAGAAGGTCCACGAGGAGGCCGAGCGCGGCGCGCCGCTCACGGCGGAGACGCTGTGCGGGATCTACGGGGACCTGCTGTCGCGCTACTTCGGACCCGACGTGGGGATCGACCCCTACATGCGCTGGGAATGGGCCCGCATCCCGCACTTCTACACGTCGTTCTACGTGTACAAGTACGCGACGGGCTTCTCGGCCGCCGCGGCGATCAGCCGGGCGGTCCTCGAGGAAGGGGCGCCCGCCGTCGCGCGGTACCGCGCGTTCCTCGGCGCCGGCGGTTCGGACTATCCGGCCGAGACGCTCCGCCGCGCGGGCGTCGACATGGCGACGCCCGCCCCCGTGGAGGCCGCGATGGACGAGTTCTCCGCGCTGGTCGACGAACTGGAGGTCCTGCTCGCCGAGCCGGCGTGAGGACAGAGCGAGGAGGGATTCCTTCTTGGAGACCGAATTGAAGCTGCGTTTCCTCGAACCGGACGGCCGCAGGGCGCTGCTCGAGGACGAGTGGTTCCAGGGGCTGCTGCTCCCGGATCCGCCCGAGGAGACGCACATGGAGGCGACGTACTACGACACGGAGGACGGCCGGCTGCACGCCCGCCGCGCGGCCTTCCGGGTCCGCCTCGAGGGGGACCGGCACATCGCCTCGCTGAAGGCGCGCGGGAAGGTCTCCGCCGGTCTCCATCAACGGCTCGAGTGGAACCTCGAGCAGGACGACGATTCCCCGGACTTCCAGGCCTTCGCCCGCTCGTCGGAACTGCAGGGCGACTCCGACGGGATCGTCCGGGAGCTCGCGGAGGCGGTCGGCGACGCGGAGCTCGTCGAGGTCTGCCGCACCGAATTCGAACGCCTCCACATGATGCTCGGGTTCCGCGACGCGCTGATCGAGGCCGCCTTCGACGCCGGGACGCTCCGCGCCGACGGGCGCTCGGTGGAGATGGAGGAGCTCGAGCTCGAGCTCAAGGAAGGCGACGTCCGCGACCTCGTGGAGCTGGGCAAGGAGATGGCCGAGCGCTTCCGGGTCGTCCCGGAGCACCGGAGCAAGCACCAGCGGTGCCTCGAGCTCCGCCGGAACGCGGGGGGCGCGCCTGCATAAGTATTCGCAATCTTGAAGGATGATGCAACCTCTGCTATGGTGTGGGGAGGCGCGCCGGGGTCCGGCGGCCTCCCTTTCCGCATCGTGGACCGCCGCTGCGCCCCGCGCCGCCGCACACCCCGGAGGAAGATCGCCATGAGAAAGCCGCTGGCCCTGCTCCTCGTCCTGGTCCTCGCCGCCGTGTCCGCCGTCGCCGCGGCCGGCTGCTCCGCCGGCGGCTCCGGCGAATTCCGCGTCGGCCTCGAGTGCGGCTACGCGCCCTTCAACTGGACCCAGACCGACGCGTCCAACGGCGCCGTGAAGATCGACGGCACCAACGACTACGCCGGCGGCTACGACGTCGAGATCGCCAAGAAGATCGCGGACGGGCTCGGCAAGAAGCTGGTCATCGTGAAGACCCAGTGGGACGGCCTGATCCCGGCCCTCCAGTCCGGCACGATCGATGCGATCATCGCCGGCATGTCCCCGACCGCCGAGCGCAAGGAGACGATCGACTTCACCGCGAACTACTACCGCTCCGAGCTCGTCCTCGTCGTGAAGAAGGGGAGCGCCTTCGCGTCCGCCGCCTCGCTCGCCGACTTCTCGGGCGCCAAGGTCACCGCCCAGCTCAACACGTTCCATTACACCGTGATCGACCAGATCGCGGGCGTCGACAAGCAGACCGCCATGGACGACTTCCCGGCGATGCGCGTCGCCCTGCAGTCCGGCATCATCGACGCCTACGTGTCCGAGCGCCCCGAGGGCGTGTCGGCCGCGGCCGCGAACCCGGACTTCGTCATGGTGCAGTTCGCCGCCGGCAAGGGCTTCGCGACGTCCGACGACGACGTGGCCGTCGCGGTGGGCCTCAAGAAGGGCCAGGCCGCGCTGATCGAGAAGATCGACCGGATCCTCGCCGGGATCTCCGAAGCCCAGCGCACGGAGATCATGGACAACGCGATCAAGACCCAGCCCTCCGCCGGCTGACGCGCTCCGCCGCGCCCGCCGCCGCC
>CAIXGU010000169.1 GCA_903919045.1 uncultured Eubacteriales bacterium
AGCGCGTCCCAGTCGGCCGAGAAGGCCGTCCTCGCGGCCGTCCAGGGCTTCTCCCCTCCCCTGTGCCGCGATGTCTGCCGACACGCCGGCCTCGACCCCGCCGCGACGTTCTCCGGACTCGGCGAATCGGAGCGGTCGGCGCTCGCGGCCGCCCTGCACGCGACGCTCGAGCGCATCGTCGCGCGCCGCTTCGAGCCCACCGTCTTCTACCGCGCCGAGGGGGACGACGTCCCCTACGACTTCCACGCCCTGCCGCTGCGCGACTCCGGGATCGCCCGGACCGCCGCCTCGGTCGGCGCGGCGATGGCCCTCCTCTACGGCGGCCGCGCGCTGCGCCAGGCCTTCGACCAGTCGAGGGGCGACCTGCTCCGCATCGTCGAGACGCGCCTCGACAAAGCCGTGAAGCGCCTCGCGGCGCACGAATCCGATGTCGCGGCCTGCGCCGGCCGGGAACGCTGGCGGCGGTACGGCGACCTGATCCTCGCCTCCCTCGCGGCCGTCCCTTCCGGAGGCGCCACGTCCGTCCTCCTTCCCGACGTCTTCGAGGAGGGCGCGCCGGCCGTGGAGGTGCCCCTCGACCCGACGCTCTCCCCGACGCGCAACGCCCAGCGCCTGTTCCGGCGCTATGCGAAGGAGCGCGCGAAGGAGGAGGCCGGGCTGCGTTTCGCCGAAGAGGACCGGAAGGAGATCGAGTATCTCTCCGCGCTCGCCCAGGCCGTCCGCAGCGCGGACGACCGGATCGACCTCGAGGCGCTGCGCGAGGAGGTCGCCCGGCTCGACGCCCGCATGTCGGGCGACGGCGCGGCGCCGAAGGGCGGCGACGCGGCCGGCCGCTCGGACGGAGGTCCCGGACGTCCGGGGCGCGCCTCCCGCTTCCGCCCGCCCGCGCGGAAGAAGGCCCCGAAGGAGCCGAAGGCGCTCCCCCCGCGCCGCTACGTCTCGGCCGACGGATTCGAGATCCGCGTCGGCCGCAGCAACCTGCAGAACGACGAATTGACCCTGCGGAAGTCCGCCGCGGACGACCTCTGGTTCCACGTCCGCCAGGCGCCCGGGACGCACGTCGTGGTGCGGGCCGCGGGCCGCGAGATCCCGGACGCGACGAAGCTCGAGGCCGCGACGCTCGCGGCCTGGTTCAGCCGCGCGGCGGCCGCGGAGCGCCGCGCGGACGGGACGGAGGGCGCGAAGACCGCCGTCGACTGGTGCCCGGTCCGCAACGTGAAGAAGCCGCCGGGCGCGAAGCCCGGGATGGTCACCTACGAGAACTACCGCACGATGCTCGTGACGCCTCGGCCGCCGTCGAAGGAGGCCGGTCCGGATCCGACCTGATTCAGGGCGGGCCCTCGGCGTCCCGCGGGGCGAGCGAGGCGACGCAGCCGCAGTAGCGCTGCCGGTACAATCCGTCCTCGCGGGCCATCCGCTGCCCTTCCCGGTACCCGTCGCGGAAATCCTCCTCGAGGAAGCGGACGCCGTGCCGCTCCCCGGCCGCGCGCCCGATCTCCGCCAGCGCCAGGTGGTCCTGGTACGGGCTCACGAGCAGCGTCGTCGTGAAGGCCTCCGCGCCGATCTCCGCCGCGCGGCGGGCCGCCGCCTCCAGCCGCATCGCGTAGCACTGGCGGCACCGCGGCGACGCCGTGCCGTCCCCGTGCACGGGCGGATCGTCCATCCGCGCGCGGAACGGCGCCTCGTCGTACGCGGGGTCGCTCTCGAAGGGCAGGCCGCGGAGCGACGCGACGCGCGCCGCGTTCTCGAGCCGTCGCGCATGCTCCTCCCGCGGGTGGATGTTCGGGTTGTAGAAGTAGCCGGTCGCTTCGCCCGCCGCGAGATTAGTTCCGCGGTCCGCGAGGACGCGGAGCGGCCATTCGGCGCAGGGCCCGCAGCAGACGTGGAGGAGCGTCTTCACCGGGCTTCCCCCGCCGCGCCGCCTGTTCCCTCCGTCCTTCCGTCGAGGTCGAGCCGGACCTGGCGCGCATCGCCGTTCCCGCCCTTGAGGCGCCGGTCGGCGTCCTCCGGGACGGGCAGGCCGAGGTGCTCCCAGCCGACCCGCGTCAGGACGCGCCCGCGCGGGGTCTTCGCGAGGAAGCCGAGCTGCATCAGGTACGGCTCGTAGACGTCCTCGATCGTCACCGGGTCCTCGCCGGTCACGGCCGCCAGCGTGTCGAGCCCGACGGGGCCGCCGCCGAACGTCGTGGCCATCCCTTCGAGCAGCCGCCGGTCGACGCGGTCGAGCCCCTTGTCGTCGATGTCGAGCGCCGCGAGGCCCACGCGCACCACCGCTTCGTCGATCGTGCCCGACCCCCGCACCTGCGCGAAGTCGCGCATGCGCTTCAGGAGCCGGATCGCGATGCGGGGCGTGCCGCGGGAGCGCGCGGAGATGCGCGACAGCGCCTCGTCGTCGATGCCGATGCGCAGGATCGCCGCGTCGCGGACGAGGATGCGCCGGAGGTCCTCCGGGGAATAGAGCTCGAGCCGGTTCACGATGCCGAAGCGGTCGCGCAGCGGCGACGTGAGCAGCCCGGCGCGGGTGGTCGCGCCGATCAGGGTGAACTTCGGCAGGTCGAGCCGGATCGAACGGGCGCTCGGGCCCTTGCCGATGATGATGTCGAGCGCGAAATCCTCCATCGCGGGGTAGAGGATCTCCTCCACGGCGCGGTTCAGGCGGTGGATCTCGTCGATGAAGAGCACGTCGCGCTCGGCGAGGTTCGTGAGGATCGCGGCGAGGTCGCCGGGCTTCTCGATCGCGGGGCCCGAGGTGATCCGGATGCTGACGCCGAGCTCCGCGGCGATGATGCCGGCCATCGTCGTCTTGCCGAGGCCGGGCGGCCCGTACAGCAGGACGTGGTCGAGCGCCTCCTTGCGCTGGGCGGCGGCCTCGATGAAGACGCGCAGGTTCTCCTTCGCGCGCTCCTGCCCGAAGTACTCGGCCCAGCGCGTCGGGCGGAGGCCCGCCTCCTCGGCGTCCTCCTTGCGGCGCTCCATGCCGAGGATGCGCTCGTCCTCCCGGAAATCCTCGAAGTCCACGGACATGGCCTACTTCACCCTCTCCCGCAGCGCGGCGCGCAGGATCTCCTCCGTGCCCATTCCGGGCTGGAAGACCTTCCCCACGACGCGCGTCGCGTCCGACGCCGCGTAGCCCAGCACGACCAGCGCCGAGACCGCCTCCGCGCGCACCTCCGCGTCCGCGCCGGCCGCCGCCGGGACCGCCTCGCCGCCGGACGCCGCCTCGGCGCCGCCCGCGGCGCCCTTCAGCTTGTCCTTCAGCTCGAGGATGATCCGCTCGGCGCCCTTCTTGCCCAGTCCCTGCGCCTGCGTCAGCGTCTTCGCGTCGCCCGTGACGACCGCGATCGCGAAGCGGCTCGGCGTCACCGCCGCCAGCACCGAGCTCGCGAGCTTGGGGCCGATGCCCGACACGGTGAGGAGCATCTCGAACAGCGCGAGGTCCTCCTCCGTCGGGAACCCGAAGAGGGCGAACTGGTCCTCGCGGACGTGCAGGTGCGTGAAGACCGTCGTTTCCTCGCCGTCGCGCCCGAAGCGCTCCAGCAGGCCCGGCGCGGCCAGGACGCGATACCCGATGCCGCCCGCCTCCACGACGAGCGCGTCCATCTGGCGCCGCACGATCCGTCCCCTGATGTAGGCGTACATCGTCCCTCCTAGTTCCCGCGCAGCGCGCCGTACCCGGTGCCCGCATTCGCATGGCAGATCGCGATCGCGAGCGCATCGGCCGCGTCGTCCGGCTTCGGGATCGCCGGAAGCGTGAGCAGGATGCGGACCATCTCCTGCACCTGGCGCTTCTCGGCCTTCCCGTAGCCGCAGACCGCCTGCTTCACCTGCATCGGCGTGTACTCGAACACCGGGACGCCGCAGCGGGCCGCCGTCGCGAGCGCCACGCCGCGCGCCTGCGCGGCGCCGATCGCGGTCGTGACGTTGCGGGCGAAGAACAGCTCCTCGATCGAGACGGCGTCCGGCTTCGCCTCGGCGATCAGCGCCTCGAGCTCCTCCGCGATCTGCAGGAGGCGCCGGTCCATGGGAATGCCGGCCTTGGTGCTGACGACGCCGCAGGCGATCATCCGGAAGCGGTTCCCCTTGCACTCTACCACACCATAGCCGGTGAGCGCGTACCCCGGGTCGATGCCGAAGACGACCACGTCAGGAGCCTCCTTCCGGGGTCGGCGAGGGCGTCGGCGTCGGCGCGTCGGGCGGCGTGGCGCTCGGTTCCGATGTCGGCGGAACGCCGGTCGGCTCCGGCGTCGCGCTGGGCTCCGGCGACGGCGATAGCGACGGCGTCGGCGATAGCGACGGCGTCGGCGTCTTCGTCGGGTTGTCGGCCGGCAGGTCCGTGGGGACCGCCGGTCCCGTCGCGTCGGACGGCAGGACGTAGTCCGCGCTCGAGACATCCATCCGTTCGTAGACGATCTGGCGGACGAGCTTCGCGTGGATCGCGACGCGGCGCCCGTCCAGGTGGTTGTCGCAGGTCGACAGGGTCAGGATCCGGTCGCGCGGCCCCACGTCGACGCCGAAGTCCTCGACGGAGCGGGCCTCCAGCATCGCGGCGTAGGCGGCGAAGTCCGCGTCGTCCGCGAACCATGTGCGACGATATTCGCCGTCCTTGTCGATCGTGTAGGTGGAGAACACCTCGTACTCGAGGCGCGTCCACAGCAGGTCGATGTAGATCGTGCGGCGGTCCCGGCGCGCCGCCGGGTCCTCCGGATAGTTCTCGATCGAGCCGAACATCGTCTTGGACCGCATCGCGTGGCCGTAGACCACGAGGTTGCGGTCGAGCGCCCTCGGATCGTTCGCGCCGTCCAGGAAGATGCAGCCGCCCATCGAGAAGCGCTTCTGGAAGTTGCGCCGCAGATAGAACGCGTTGTCCCCGGACCAGAGGAGCGGGTAGTCGATCGGGAACTTCGCGGACCCGGGGAAACGGATCCAGCCGGCGAGGTCGTCGTTCTGCCGGTAGAGGCCGACGTACTCCGGCCGCACGCCGTCGGAGGTGATCCGCTCGTCCGTCGAGAGGAAGACGGCGTACGGGGCGTCCGGCACGTCCGAAGGTGTCACGGCGATGCCGGGGGTCGGGCTGAGGAACGGGCTCTCGGCTTCGGTCGGCACCGCATCCCGGATCTCCTCGAAGTCGCGGTCGGCCCGGTAGTAGGAGTATTCGGTCCACGCGAAGGCGGCGAGGGACGCCACCAGGACCGAGAACGCGGTCCAGCGGACGGCGAGGCGGAGGCGCTCCCTCCGGGGGATCACGGCGCGGTCCCTTCCGGCAGGTCCCGGCCGCCGCCGAGGCGCGCGAGATGCAGCAGGACCGTCGCATACGATTCGAGCGACTCCATCCGGCCGTACGCTTCCTCGAGCGACGCGCCCCAGGACAGCGCGCCGTGGTTCGCGAGCAGGACAGCCCTGTGCGTGCGGCAGAACGGCGCGACGGAATCGCCGACCGCCTCCGTGCCGGGCGCCGCGTAGGGCGCCACGGGGACCGTGCCGAGCACCGCGGCCATCTCCGTGAGGACCGGGCGGTCGAGCGGGAGCCCGGCGGCCGCGAAGGCCGTCGCGGAGGGCGGATGCGCATGCACCGCCGCCCGGGCCTCCGGGTTCTCGCGGTAGACCCGGAGGTGCATGCGGATCTCCGAGGACGGCGCGCGGCGGCCGCGCAGCACGCGGCCCTCCAGGTCCGTGCAGACCAGGTCGCGCGGGCGGAGCCGTCCCTTCGGGACGCCCGTCGGCGTCGTCCAGACGCGCCCGTCGTCCGTCCGCACGCTCACGTTGCCGTCGAACGACGCGACGAGCCCGCGCGCGTAGAGGCGCCGGCCGACGTCCACGATCGACTTCCGGATCGCGCGGTCGGTCACGGGCGCCCTCCCTCGCCCGCGAACAGGCGGGCGATCGCGGGTCCGTACGGAGGGCGCAGGACGCCGCGGTCGGTCACGATCGCGGCGATGCGGGACGCCTCGGTGACGTCGAAGGCGGGATTGAAGACCTTGACGCCCTCCGGGGCCATCCGGGTCCGGTACCACGCTTCCGTCACCTCCGACGCGCCGCGCATCTCGATCGGGATCGCCGCGCCGTCGGGGCAGCCCGGGTCGATCGACGTGACGGGCACGAGGACGTAGAGCGGGATGCCGTAATGGCGGGCGAGGATCGAGACGCCGTTCGTCCCGACCTTGTTCGCGGTATCGCCGTTCGCGGCCACCCGGTCGCCGCCGACCAGCACCGCCTGCACGAGGCCGGCCGCCATCACGCTCGCGGCCATGCCGTCGCACAGCAGCGTCGTGTCGACGCCGTCGGTCATCAGCTCGTAGGCGGTCAGGCGGGCGCCCTGCAGCAGCGGCCGCGTCTCGTCGGCGTAGACGCGGAAGCGGTAGCCGCGCTCCTGCCCGAGGTGCACGGGGCCGAGGGCCGTCCCGTACCGGGAGGTCGCGAGCGCGCCGGCATTGCAGTGCGTCAGGATCCCCATCCCGGGGGACAGCAGCGCGAGGCCGGCCTCGGAGATGCGGAGGCAGCTCTCCTCGTCCTCGCGGAAGAAGGCGTCGGCCTCGTCGAGCAGGACATCGCGGAGGGAGGCGTCCGGGGCGTCGCCCGCCGCGCGGAGGCGGGCCTCCATGCGGTCGAGGGCGCGGAACAGGTTCACGGCGGTCGGCCGGGACGTCGCGAGATAGCGGCAGGCCTCGAGGGCGCAGGCGCGCGCCGCGGCGGGCCCCTCCCGCCGGTCCTCGGCTTCCGAGGCCGCGAGCGCCACGCCGTAGGCGGCGGCGCATCCGATCGCGGGGGCGCCGCGGACGCGCAGGGAGCGAATCGCCTCGAAGACCTGCTCCACGCTCCGCGCACGGATGTGCGCCACCTCGCCGGGCAGCTTCGTCTGGTCGAGCAGCACGAGTTCGCCGCGGGTGCGGTCGTAGCGCAGGGGCACGGTGGAGCGGAGGGCGCGGTCGTCCATGGCGGTCTCCTTCCCTCCCATCCTACCATTCGGGGGCCGAGATGTCCTTCCCGCCGGCCCCCTCGAAATCGGTGTTGACACCCGGGTCCGCGATTCGTATAATTCGAACTCGCAAGCGCCTTTAGCTCAGTTGGTAGAGCAACTGACTCTTAATCAGTGGGTCCTGGGTTCGAGCCCCCGAAGGCGCACCACGCGAGGGCTCCGCGGCTTCAAGGCCGCGGAGCCCTTTCCTTTCGTCCGAAGGGAGGCGCGGGACATGGCGAGACGGAACCTCCTCCTCCCCGCGGCCGTCCTCGCCGCGCTGCTGGCGTTCCCGCCCGCCGCCGCGGTCGCGGGTCCGGGGCTCTTCCTCACCGATCCGCACGGCGGCCTCCGTCCGACGGCGACTCCTGCGGCCGCCGCGTCCGCGACACCCGCCCCGACCGCGGCTCCGACGCCCACGCCCCTCCCGTCGGCCACGGCGACGCCCTCGCCCTCTCCGACTCCGCTCCCGACGCGCGCGCCGACGCCCAAGCCGACGGTGACGCCCGCCTCCCGGGCCGTGCGCACCGTCTCCCTCTCGATCGAGGTCCCCGACTACAAGCAGACGGACCCGCGCTGGGCCGATGCGCCCCTCGGCGGAGGCGGCGTGACGATCGCGAAGGCCGGATGCCTGATCACGTCGCTGGCGATGGTCGAGTCCTGGCGGACGGGCACGGAAATCCTGCCCGATGCGATGGCCGCCGCCTCGGACCTCAGCCGGACGGGCTACCTGAACACCTGGCCGGCGGGCTATGGGTTCGTGTCCACGAGCAGCTACAAGGAGAGGCTCCTGAAGGTCCTCTCCGATCGGCGCACGCCGCTCATCGTCGGCGTCCACAATGCCCGCTCGACGCACTTCGTCGTGGTGTACGGATTCCGCGACGTGCCCCTCGACGCGGCCGGGAAGCCGGTCTCGCTCAAGTCGGCGATGTTCCTCATCCACGACCCCGCCCACGAGGACCGCAAGACCCTGTCCCAGCTGTTCGCGGCCTACCCGTCCCTCGATTCGATCCGCGTCTGGACCGGCTCCTGACGGAGGTCCGGGTCCGGGCGGCGTTCAGCCCGCCGCGCCGTGCTCGTGCGGCAGCGCGGGCGCGAAGTACACCGCGTTCCCCACCTTGAAGTGCCCGAAGTTCTCGTGCCAGTAGATGAACTGCGGCGTCGTCCCGATCACGACGATGCCGTAGACGTCGACGACCGTGCCGGTCGCCATCCCGACGATCGCATCGGTCACCGCCGCCTTGAACAGGACGACGTCCCTTTTCCGGCGCTCCTTGTAGACCACCGGAACCTCGATCTCCGAACCGCATTGGCTGCAGCGCATGGACTCTCCCTCTCCGCCGTCCCTGCCGGCGGGAGCGGACCGGACCCTAGGTGCCGGTCGCCTGGCTGATGAAATAGTAGGCGATCGCGATCGCCGCGAGGACCCCGAGGATCGTGAGCAGCACCTTCGGGACGCTGACGGGATAGTTCCCCGCCACCTCCGCGGTGTGCCCGTTGACGAGGAACCGGTACGTCTTCGTGCCGTATCGGTACGAGGAGACCCACAGCGGCAGCAGCAGATGCTTGTAGGTCACGCCGGAGTAGGTCGTGTTCACGCTCGTGATGCGCACCTCGTCGGCGACGATGCTGCGCGTGATGCCTTGGCGGATGCGCAGGTCCATCTTCTGCTGCGCCGCGCCGAAGCCGTCGCGCAGGCCGATGCCGTAGTGCTCGGCGGCGAAGCCCGACAGGAAGTCCGGGCGGTAGGGCTGCAGCGCCTCGAGCGGGAACGGCTCGAGCCTATCGAGCCACTTCGGTTCGATCGTCCGGCTCGCCGCGACGAGCACGTCGTCGAAGTCCTCGGCGTAGCGCCCGGCCACGGAGCGCCAGCGGATGTGCCGCACCTGGCGGGTCTCTGTGACCATCCGCCCGTTGCGGTTGACCCGGACGTGCTCCGTCACGTAGTAGTAGTCGCCGGCCTGCGCCGTGTACGCCGAGTCCGTACGCGCGTCGTAGGTCCAGTAAGGCAGGTACACGCCCGAGATGCGGTCCTCGAGGTACTCCTTCTTGACCGCGGCCGGGGCGAACCAGCGCTTCGAGAGCCAGACGCGGAAGGCCTCCTTCGCCTGCTTCCGCTCGACCCGGAAGGGCACGACGGACTCGGGCGGGATGCCGGGCAGCGCGCCCATCTCGGCGACCTGCGGCGACCCGCAGAAAGCGCAGCGGACGGACGTCTCGAGTGCGCCGACCACGCTCGCCGCGCCGCAGGATCCGCACTTGAAGGCGTGCGTCGCTGCGTTCCAGGCCGGGTCGACGGCGTCGGCGGCGGCGGAGAAGTCATGCTCGACGATCGCGCCGGACACCGGGACCGACAGCTCGGTCAGGGCGCCGCATTGCTCGCACTTCAGCTTCTGCGTCATCGGATCGAAGACCCGCTGGCCCCCGCACGAGGCGCACTTCCAATCGTCGGCCGTCGTCTCGAGGACGGTCTGCGGTGCAGCGTCCATGGAATGGTCCCCCTCTGGAGGCACGCCGGCCGCGCCCTCGGGCCGGCCGGCGCGCGTCGGATCCTCAGGCCTTCGCGCCGCACTCCGGGCAGAACTTCGCGCCGGCGGCGAGCGGCTTGCCGCACGCCGCGCAGGTCCGGTCGAGCTTCGCGCCGCACTCCG
>CAIXGU010000170.1 GCA_903919045.1 uncultured Eubacteriales bacterium
GGATCATCGCGCTCGCCGACAGCTACGCCACGATGACCGCGGCGACCCCGTACCGGGCGCCGATGACGCGCGGGCAGGCGGTCGCCGAGATCCGCCGGAACGCCGGGTCGCAGTTCGACCCGGAGCTCGTCCGCGTGTTCCTGGAGCGCGTCGTCCGGGCGGACGGGTAGCGCGCGCCGCCGCGGATCAGCGTCGTCCGCCGCCGCCCGGGCCACCGGCTCCTCCGCCGGTGCCGAGCGTGGTCACCAGCGACGAGGCCGCATAGGAGTAGACCTGGGTGCCGTTCGCCCAGACAGTGTAGGTTCCGCCCTTCTGGAAGGCGGCCGACGAGAAGGCGACGGAGGCGTAGGTCTTCGCGGGGGCGTAGCTCAGGACGGTCTTCCCGGAGGCGTCGAGGACCCTGAACTCGGTGCCGGCCGCCTGCGACGCGGTCAGGTAGGCGAGGACCGCGTACTGGGTGCTGGTCGAGCCGGCCGTCTGCGCCATCCCGGAGCTGCCGGCGGCGATCAGCGTGCCGCCCGTGAGCGTGAAGCCCGCGTCGTAGTCGATGGCCCCGTTGTCGTTCGCCGTCGGGCCGCTGACGGTCAGCGTGCCGCCCGTCATCGTGATGCCGCCGTTGACGTCGATGCCGTCGCCGTTCGCGTTCACGTCGATCGTGCCGCCGTGGATGTACAGGTTGTACTTGCTGGTCGTCGCGGCGCTCGGCTGGCCCGGCATCGGGGAGGATTGGCCGCCCGCTCCGCCGACGTTGATGCCGTCGTCGCTCGAGACGAGGGAGATCGCGCCGCCGTTCAGCGTGATCGTGTTCACGCTCTCGATGCCTTCGCAGCTCGCGAGGATGGCGATCGTCCCGGCGTCGACGGTGACGCTGGCGTCGCCGTGGATCGCGTCGTCCGAGGAGGAGAGGGTCAGGGCGCCGCCGTCGATCGTCACGGAGCCGCCGGAATGGATTGCGTCGTCCTTCGCGTCGACCGTGATCGTGCCACCGGTGATCGTGACGTCGACGTCGGCCTTGATGCCCTTGAAGCTGTCGGAGTCGGAGGAGGACGACGTGGCCGTGCCCGTCGCGATGTCGATTGCGCCGCCCTGGACGATGACCTGCGTGACTGCCTGGATGCCGTCGTGGCCCGCCTGGATGGAGATCGTACCGCCCTCGATCCAGACGACGCCCTTCGACGCGTCCTCGTCGTTATTGGACTGTATTCCGTCGGTGCCGGCGACCAGCGTGATCGCGCCGTCCTTGATGGCGACCAGGTCGCGGCCGCGGAGCGCGTCGGAGGCGGAGGTCACCTCGATCGTGCCGGAGACGATCTTCAAGCTGTCCTTGCTGCAGATGCCGTACCGGTAGTTCGCGTCGACGACGAGAGAACCCGTGCCGTTGATCGTGAGGTCGCTCTTGCTGAAGACCGTCGCGTTCGGCTCGTCGGAGTCAGCGTAGGGGAGGGCGTACGTCGCGCCGTCCGAGACACGGTTGACCGTGCCGTCCGCGAGCGTGAGAATGACCTTCTCGGCCTTCATGACGTCGATCGGGGCGCTGTCGGAGCAGCCCAGGTCGACGCCTGCGAGGACCAGGCGGACCGTGCCGTCGGCGTTGACGACGATCTGCCCGTCGGCGAGCGTGCCCTTCACGACATAGGTGCCGCCGGCCGTGATGACGATCTGCTTTGCGGACACCGCGACGCCGGAGCCGTCGAC
>CAIXGU010000171.1 GCA_903919045.1 uncultured Eubacteriales bacterium
GGCGCCGAGCTTCTTCTTCGCGGCTTCGAACCCGGGAGCGAGGGTGTCGGCGAACCGGCCCTCGAAAGGCTTCTCGTGGCCCAGCACGGCCTTCACGAGCGCCGGATCCAGCGGGCCGGGCGCCCGGCCGTATTCGCCGCGCACGTAGGCCTTCACTTCGCTGGAGACCTGCTTGTAGCGGTGGCCGGTCAGGACGTTCGCGGTCGCCTGCACCCCGACGATCTGGCTCATGGGCGTGACGAGCGGGGGATACCCGAGGTCCTGGCGGACGCGGGGGATCTCGGCGAGCACCTCGTCCATGCGGTCGATCGCGTTCTGGGACTTGAGCTGCGAGACGAGGTTCGAGAGCATGCCGCCCGGGACCTGGTAGGTCAGCGCGTCCGTCTCCGTGCCGAGCACGTAGGCGTCCATCAGGCCCGACGCGAGGTACTTCGCCTTGAGCGGCTTGAAGAAGTCGTTGACCTTCTTGAGGGCCGCGGCGTCGAGCCCCGTCTCGTGGCCCAGCTGGCGGAGCGCGTAGTCCATCGTCTCCGTGGCGGGCTGGGACGTGCCGCCCGAGAACGAGGAGATCGCGGTGTCGATGACGTCGCAGCCGGCCTCGACGGCCTTCAGGTAGGTCATGGGGCCGAGCCCGGTGGTGGAATGCGTGTGCAGGACGACGGGCAGCGGGACGGAGGACTTGATCGACCGGACCAGGTCGTACGCCTCCTGCGGCCCGAGGATGCCGGCCATGTCCTTGATGCAGATCGACTGGACGCCGAGCTCCGCGAGCTGCGTCGCCATCGCGGCGTACTTCTCGAGGCTGTGGATCGGGCTCGTCGTGTAGCAGATGCATCCCTGCGCATGCGCGCCCCGCTTCAGCGTCTCGTCGACGGCCGTCGCGATGTTCCGGAAGTCGTTCAGCGCGTCGAAGATGCGGAAGATGTCCATCCCGCTCTCGACGGATTTCGCGACGAACCTCCGGACGACGTCGTCGGGATAATGGCGGTACCCCAGCAGGTTCTGGCCGCGCAGGAGCATCTGGAGCTTCGTCTTCGGGGTCTTCGCCCGGATGCGGCGCAGGCGCTCCCACGGGTCCTCGCCGAGGAAGCGGAGGGCGGAATCGAACGTCGCCCCGCCCCAGCATTCGAGGGAGTGGTACCCGACCGCGTCGAGGCGCTCGAGGGCGGCCTCGAAATCCGCGATCGGCATCCGTGTCGCGATCAGGGACTGGTTGGCGTCGCGCAGGACGGTTTCGGTGATGTGGACCTTCATGCTTCTGTCACCTCCAAAAAAAAGATGGGAAGCCGTTGCGGCTCTCCACCCTGAAGCCAGTACTTGAAGCGGTTCCCCGCCCAACCGGAAAGCGTTATGCGATTTGGAATGGATTCTAACGTTTGCAGCAAGCCGCGTCAAGCGCACCCGCCCCATGGAACCGGACCGCGCCTTCCGTCGTCTCAAGCGCATGAGGCCCCGGCATGGGGCGGACCCTTGACGGCAGCCTGGAGGCAGAACCGATGAAGAAGACGAGACTGTTCCTTCTCACCGCCCTCGCGACGATGTTCCTGCTGGCGATCCCGATCGGCCCGGTGTTCGCCGAGGAGACCAAGCCCCTGCCCGCCGACGGGACGGTCACCGTCTCCAGCGACGGCACCGACTCGACCGACCCCGCCGCCCCGGACTCCGCGACCGGCGAAGGCTCCACGGATCCCGGCGTGTCCGAAGGGTCCGAAGGCTCCGGCGAACTTCCGCCGGAGACGCCGGGCGACCCCGTGGACCTGCCGGTCGACGTCACGCCCATGGAGAAGACCGTGGACGGCGACGGGATCCTGACGACCACCGGCTCGGACGAGCCGGGCGCGGTCGACGACGTCGCCGCGCAGAACGACGACCCCGAGCTCGTGTACCGGACGCTGGGCGTGAACGCCGCCGCGGGCGGCTCCCTGACCTGGATCTGGATCGGCCTCGCCGCGCTGGCGGGCCTCGTGGTCGGCTTCGGCGCGGGATTCCTTGTCCGCCGGCCCGCGAAGGCCGCTGCCCCGCAGGCATAGGGACCGCTCCCCGACGTCCCGGTCCCTTCCGATGCGAAGACCCCTTGCGGATCCGCTCCGCAAGGGGTCTCGCCACGCCGCGCCGCCGCTTCGCCGCGAGGCGGCGGCCGGCCGCACGACCTCTTCGCCGCGCGCCTACCGGTAGATCGGCCCGAGAACGCGCTCCAGGTAGTAGCTGGTGAGGGCCATCGACGCGAGCAGGTCGGGCGTGCCGTCGGTCTCGACGGTCACCCAGCCCTCGAAGCCGTGCTTCCTCA
>CAIXGU010000172.1 GCA_903919045.1 uncultured Eubacteriales bacterium
CCACATCAGCTCGATGCCCTTGTACCCCGCTCCGGCGATGTACCGGAGGACGCTGTCCCAGTCCTTGTAGTAGCCGGCCCGGTTGAAATCGCCGTGGTACCACTCCTGGAAGTCGTTGATCTTCACGAACGACAGCGCCTGCCCCCACATGTTCATCTGGTAGGAGAACTTCATCTTGTCCATGACGCGCCTCCTTGCGGCCCCGCGAGGTGCTTGCGGCGGTAGTTGGCCATCTTCAGCAGGGAGACGGCGAACTCGAAGGAGTCCTTCGTCTCGAGGACGGCCCACCCGTCGTAGCCGAGCTGCACGAGAAGGTCGTGGTACCGCGCGAGCGGCACCGTGCCCTGCCCCATCTCGCAGTACACCCGCTGGTGCGCGCCGGTCTGGGGGTACTCGGGCATGGCCGAGGCGTAGGCCTCGACCTCGTCCTTGTAGGCCGTGTCGTTGAAGACGACGCTGCCCAGCCGGTCCGCGTATCTCCGGAGCAGCCCCTCCGTGTCGGCCTCCGCGATCTGCAGGTGCGCGAGGTCGGGGCTGAACCCGATGCCCGGGCCCAGCCGGTCCAACAGCCCGGCGATGCGGTCGCCGCGCGCGACGCCGAAGTACTCGCTGCGGAGGAAGACGGAGAGGCCGCGCCGCTGCGCCTCCGCGCGGAGACCCTCGACGACCGGGACCATCCCGGCGTACAGCCACTCCCGGAGTTCGTCCTCGGTCTTGCCCGGCAGGAGCCGCCGGAGCATGCCGATCGCCGGGGAGACGGAGACGACGAGCGACCAGCCTCCCAAGCCCTCCAGGACCTCCAGGGCCTCGGCCCCGTGATGCGCCATCCGGTCGAAGAGCGCGTCGATCGGCTGGCCGTTCTCGAGCATGGCGCCCACGAGGTTCCCGGCCGTGATCAGGAGCGAGGGGACGCCCGCCGCGAGCCCGCAGCCGCGGACGAACCGCGCGAAGCCCGCCGCGTCGCCGTACTTCACGTCGATCGCCGCCTTGCAGAGCGGCGCGCCGCCGCGCCCGTCGTTGAACGTCCAGGCGCGGTAGGGCAGCTCCAGGCCCTCGAACCCGGTGGCGCCGACCCATTCGATCGCCTGTTCCCAGAACCATTTGTAGGAAGAGTGCGACACGGAGCCCAGGCTGTACGCGTACTTCATGATCCCTCCTCGTCGTCCGTCTTCGTAAAACCTCTTTATGATTATACTCTTATAAAAGCCGTGCAACGGACGGAGCGAAGGGGAGGCGGGCGGGCCGCGGCCGGATGCGGCGGACCCGCGGGGCGCCGATTTGCCGGGAAGGCCGGCCGCATGCGACAATGGGCGCACGGAGGCGCGCACCATGTGGGAGAAGCTGCTCCGACCGCTCACGCAGTACAAGGGTCTTCCCCGCCCCGTCTACGTGTTCTTCTTCTCCCGGCTCGTCACGGCGCTGGGAATGCTCGTGTGGCCGATGATGACCCTGCTGCTCACGGTGCGGCTCGGCCTGTCCTCCGCCGCCGCGGGCCTCGTGATCACGGGCGCCTCGCTCGGCGCGGGGCTGTGCTCGCTGCTCGGCGGCCGCCTCGCGGACCGCTTCAGCCGCAAGTGGACGATGATCCTCTTCCAGGGCCTGGCCGCGGCCGTCTTCCTCGTCTGCGCCGTCCTCACGCCGATGTACTCCGGCGACGCGCCGAGCGGGCCGCCCTGGCTGCTCGTCGGCCTGCTCGTGGTCGCCTTCCTGGTCGGGTCGCTCGGCGGCCCCGCCGGCGAGGCGCTCATGATGGACATCACCGCGCCGAAGAACCGCAAGACCGCCTACTCGCTCTCGTATCTGGGCTTCAACCTCGGCTTCGCCGTCGGCGCCTCGCTCGGCGGCTTCCTCTTCAAGGACCACCTCTTCTGGCTGTTCGCGGGCGACGCGGTGACGACGTTCCTGTCGCTCGCGCTGATCGCCGCGTTCATCCCGGACGCGCGGAAGAAGGCCGAGGCCGAGGCGGAGGCGGAGGGCGAGGGCCGCGAGATGGAGCAGGCCGTGAAGGGCTCCCTCTGGTCCGTACTGAAGGCGCGGCCGATCCTGCCGTTCTTCGCCGTCGCGCTCGCCGTCTACCAGTTCTGCTATTCGCAGTGGTCGTTCCTGCTCCCGTACCAGATGGGCGCGCTGTTCGGCGTCGACGGCGCCCGCTACCAGGGCCTCCTCGCGAGCTTCAACGGCATCGTGGTGATCGCGCTGACGCCCTTCCTCGTCCACTGGATGAAGAACATGCGCCCGCTGAACGCGATCGCCCTCGGCGGGTCGATCTTCGTCGCCTCCTACGTCCTGTTCGGCGCGAGCCGCCTGTTCCCGCTGTTCCTCGGGGCCATGTTCCTGTTCACGGCCGGCGAGGTCACGGTGACGGTCCTGCAGCCCGTGTTCGTCGCCAACCAGACGCCCGCCTCGCACCGCGGCCGGATCTCCGCCACGCTGTCCCTGATCGCGGGCCTCGGCTGGTCGCTCGGCCCGGCCACGACGGGGCGGATCGCGCAGGCCACGAACGCATCGTTCACGTGGTACGTCGTCGCCGGCGTGATGGCCGTCGCGGTCTGCGGGATGCTGCTGCTGAAGCGCCTCGAGAAACCGCCGGAGAAGGCGCCGGAGGCGGCCGGGGGCGCGGAGGGATAGCCCCCTACTCCAGCACCGTGGTCGCGTAGGCCGGCGCCGTGCCGGAGGGATAGCCCGTCGCGACGTCCGACGGGTGCTGGTACTTCGCCGGGTAGAGCGCGTAGTTGTGGCTCTCGATGGCGATGTCGTAGTCGTCGAAGACCGGTGCGTCCGGGTCGCGGTAGGCGGCGAGGTACCACTGCACGGCGTCGCCCGCGGAGCCGGCCTGCCCGAGGTCGAACGACCAGTCGATCGGCGCGTTCCCGACGCCCGTCGCGATGCGGCGGGACACGGCCATCTCCCCGCGCGTCCAGGCGGTCGCGCCCTTCTTCCGATAGAAGACCGAGACGCCCGTCACGGCCTGGTAGAGGTACCCCGTCGCACCCCCGTCGAGGACGTAGGCGGAGACGGTCAGGCGGTTCTCCGCATCGACGCGCGGGAACGACAGCAGCTCGAGGTCGCGGCCGCCGCGCCAGCCCGGGAGCCCGGCGAAGAACGGGCTGATCGGGCGCCAGACCTGGAGGGCGGCGTCGACGGTCATCCCGAAGTGCACGTGCTCGTTGTACCCGCCGTTCTCGGTCGGCGCGCCGACGCGGGCGATCCGCTCCCCGGCCACGACGACCCGGCCCGCCTTCATGCCCGCGAGCGGGCGGGTGTGCGTGAAGACCGCGACGTGCGACGCGTCGATGCGCTCGGCGACCTGCCACGAGGCGTTGGTGGCGGCGAGCGTCCCGTCCGCGACCGCGGCGACCTCCTCGTCCTCGTTCGTCCACTGCACGCAGAAGTCGGTGCCGCGGTGCGGCGTCGAGAAGCTGGAGACGCCCTCGACGGTGCGCGGCTGGTTCAGCTTGCTCGCGACCTCGGGGTAGACCCACTCCCCGTTCCCGTCGATCAGGAAGGGCTGCACGATGCGGTCGGGCAGGTCGTCGACGCGGGTCGCCGCGGTGTCCGCGAAGCCTTCCTTGTAGCGGTTCGCGGGCGCCACGACGCAGGCGCCGGCGGCGGCCGCGGTCGTGCCCGCGGCGAGCGCGACGGCGAGGACGACGGCCGCGAGGGCGCGCAAGCGGAGGCGTTCGAACGCGCTCATGGCGCCTCCTCCTTCACGGTCAGGGCGCCCGCGGCGTCGACCGGCGCGAGGTCCGCGAGGTCCACGATCCGCAGGACGGGCTCCTGGCCGTCGCGCACGGCGGCGACGAGCACGGCGCCGTCCGCGACCCAGCCCTCGAACGTGAACGAGTCGACGGGGCCGTCCTTCGCGAGCGCGGCCTTCAGGTCGTAGACGCGGAACGTCCCATCCGCGACCGAGAGCGCCGCGAGGCGCGCCGAGGCGGCTTTCGTGCGGTCCGTCAGCCAGACGAGCCCGAGCGTGGTCCCGTCCGGCGACATCCGGTAGAGGTTCGCGATCCGCCCCGCGGACGCGCAGGCGATCGAGCGCACGGGCGAGGCTCCGTCGGCCTGATCGGGAATGCGCCGGAAGAGGTGCTTCGTGCCCATCGTCAGGTCCGGGGTCGTGTAGACGAGCCAGCGCCCGAACAGGCCGTACTGGTCGAGCGGAACGGTCCAGCGGACCTCCGCCGCGCCGGTCGCGCCCGCCTCCGCCGCGATTCCCCGAAGATAGAGCCGCGCGTCGCGCTTCTCGTAGACGAGCACGTCCCCGACGGCCGCGACCGGCCGCGCATCCTGCGCGAGGACCGCGTCCGCGCCGCCCGCGAGCGTCGCCTGCCGCAGGTCCGCATGCACGGTGCCGTCGTCCAGGAACCCGCGCCGGTCGGTCGTGTAGAAGAGGAACCGCAGGCCGTCGTCGAGGCGCGGCCGGTTCGCCCAGGTCAGCGTCCAGCCGTCCTCGCGCTTGAAGGCGTTCAGGACGTCGCGGTCGTACCCGTCGGCGGTCTTCGGCAGCGTGAGCGCCGTCGGCTTCGCGGGGCCGCCCGCCTGCAGGTTCGGCGCCGGGTCGAAGCGGTAGACGCCGAGCAGCACGTCGCTGTAGTACAGCGAGCCGTCCGCGGCCATGAACAGGCGCGGGTAGCCCTCCGCGCCGTAGGCGAGCGCGTTCGCCCGCCCTTCCTCGGAGAACAGCCCTATGCGCGCCGTCATGCCCTGCCACGGCACGTCGATCCAGACCAGCGGGACCTTCCGCAGCGTTCCGTCGGCGGAATCGAAGGCGTACCAGGCGCGTGCGCCTGCATCCGGGCCGTCGGTCTCCACGAACGTGACGAGCGGCCGGCCGTCGGCGGCGAAGGCGAGCGTCGCGTCGCCGGGCAGGACCGACGACGCGCGCACGGTCCAGGCGGCGTCGGGCGACGGCGTCGCGGCGTCCGACGGGCCGGGGGTCGCGCTGCCGGTCGTGCCGGGCTGCGTGGGGCCGGGCGTCGCGGTCGGCCCGGCGCCGGGGAAGAGCACGGGGCGCAGGAGCAGCGCGAGCGCGAGGAGGATGCCGGCGGCGAGGACGGC
>CAIXGU010000173.1 GCA_903919045.1 uncultured Eubacteriales bacterium
ATGCGGATGGTGACGACCTCGCGCGGCGTAGGCGTCGAAGTGACCTGCGGCGTCGCGGTGGGCTGGGCGGCGCAGCCGTTCAGGACGGCGACGGCGAGCAGCGCGCAGAGGACCAGGCTCAGGATCCGGGTGGTACGAAGTCCTTTCATTGGCATCCTCCTTCGTGTATTTCCGCACCGCGGTCCCGACCGGCCGGCCCGGCATCGCGGCAACGTCCCATGCATCGCCCCGCGCCCCGGGGCGGAGGGGACCGGCGGCGGTCAGCCCTTGATCGCGCCGATCATGATCCCCTTGACGAAATAGCGCTGCAGGAACGGGTACACCACCATGATCGGCAGCATCGACAGGATGATGGTGGTCATGCGCAGGGCCATCGGGGGCAGGAAGCCCAGCCGGTCGAGGATCTGGCCGGCGTTGCCGCCGTTGCCCGCGACCGAGGGGTCGATGAGCATCCGTCGGAGTACCCAGACCACGGGCTGCAGCTTCGGGGATTCCGCGTAGATCAGGTAGCTGTACCAGTCGTTCCACTGGGCCACGGCGTCGAACAGGAAGATCGCGGCCAGGGTCGGGACGGACAGGGGCAGGATGATCCGCAGGAAGACCACGACCGAGTTGGCGCCGTCGATCGCCGCCGACTCCTCGAGCTCCTGCGGCACCGAATAGACGAAGTAGTTGCGCATGATGACGAAGTTCGTCGCGCCGAGCATCCAGGGGATCGTGAGCGCCCAGATGCTGTCGTACATGCCGAGGTTGCGGATCAGCAGGTACGTCGGGATCAGGCCGCCGTTGAAGAACATGGCGAAGACGACCAGGAAGTTCAGGAACTTCATGCCTTTCACCTTCTCCTTGGAGACGGCGTAGGCCATCGTGGCGGTGAGCATCACGGAGACGACCGCGGCGCCGAAGGTCTTCCCGAGCGAGATCCCGAGCGCGCGCTGGAACATCGTGCTCATGAGGATGCCCTGGTAGTACTTGAACGTCGGCGGCCAGGCCGGCAGGAGGTTCAGCGCGTGCCCGACGAACGACTTGTTCTCGGACAGCGAGCCGATGAGCACGTACCACATCGGGTAGAAGCACAGCAGTCCGAACCCGATCACGAGGGCGTACACGAACACGTCGTAGAAGTTGAACCCGATCCGGCTCCGCATCGAGATCCGCAGGCTGGCGCCCGTCTTCGCCACCGCGCGCACCCCCTACAGGATCCCCACGACGTCCATCCGGCGGATGAAGCGGTTCGTGAGGAGGATGGTCCCGAGCCCGATCGAGTTGAAGATCAGGCTGAGCGCGGTGGACATCTCGAACTTCCCTTCCAGGAGGCCCGTCCGGTACAGGTACGTGGACAGGACGTCGCCCGTGGAGTAGACGAGCGGGTTGTACAGGGTGAAGACCTGCTCGAAGTTCGAGCCGAACAGGTTCGCGAGCTCGAGCATGAGCATGACGGCGATCGTCGGGTAGATGCGCGGCAGCGTGATGTGGAACAGCATGTGGCGGCGGTTCGCGCCGTCGATCGTCGCGGACTCGTAGAGCCCGGGGTCGATGCCCGCGAGCGCGGAGAGGTAGATGATCGTGCCGAAGCCCGCCGACTTGATGGTCCCGGAGATGATGAGGATGGCCCGGAAGTACTCGGGGTGGATCAGGAAATAGACCGGCTTGTACCCGAGCAGCGCGATGATCTTGTTCACCGGCCCCTCGGAAGGCGACAGGAAGATGATCACGAGGCCGGAGAAGACGACCCAGGAGAGGAAGTTCGGCAGGTAGACGACGGTCTGCACGACGCGCTTGAGGCGCCGGGACAGCATCTCGTTGAGCATGAGGGCGAGGAAGACGGTGAAGGTGAAGCTGAAGAGGATCGACAGCACGTTGAGGAACACGGTGTTCCCGAGCACGACGTAGAACTGCTTCTCCTGGAAGAGGACCTTGAAGTTCTCGAGGCCGACGAACGGGCTCTTCCAGACGCCGAGGCGCGCCTTGTAGTCCTCGAAGGCGACGATGAGGCCGCTCATGGGGACGTAGCGGAAGAGCAGGATGTACAGCGTGCCGGGGATCGCGAGGAGGTAGAGGAACCAGTGCTTCCGGACGTAGGCGAGGGCGCGGCGGACGCGGCGGCGCGGGGTCTTGGCTGCTTCCATGCCGGGTCGCCTCCCTTCCGGCCGGGCGTCGATCGCACCGGTCCGGAACGGAATATAGCACCCCCCGGGTGGCTCCGGGTGCGTTTTCCTCCGCTGGTTGTGCGCGATTTTCAGACGGAGGAGGGGCGCGCGGGCCGGCGGATCAGGCCGGGGTCCTCCGCGCCGGGACGCGCAGCGAGACGCGCGTGCCGCCGCCTTCCGCGTTCCCGAGCTTGATGCCGTACGCGTCGCCGTACTGGATCCGGAGGCGCTTCTGCACGTTGAAGATGCCGATGCTGTCGCCCGCGAGGCCGCCCTCGAGGGCGAGCGAGAGCGCGGCCATCCGGTCGGGCGGGATGCCCGGTCCGTCGTCCTCCACCGAGACGACGAGGTCCTGGCCGTCCAGCCGCGCGCGGACCGTCACCGTCCCTCCCTCCGGCCGCGGGGCGATCCCGTGCCGGATGGCGTTCTCGAGGAGCGGCTGGAGGATGCCGAGCGGCACCTCGGCCTCCGCGGCGTCCGGCTCGGCCTCGAGCGACGAGCGCAGGCGGTCGCCGAAGCGCAGGGCCTGGATGCGGAGGTAGTTCCGCTCCAGGTCGAGCTCCTCGCGGAGCGGGACGAACTCGCGGTCCTTGCGCAGGCCGCGGCGGAAGAACTCGCCGAGCGCGGCGATCATCTCCGCCGCCTTCTCCTTCTCCCCGCCCCGGACGAGCCAGATGATCGACTCGAGCGTGTTGTAGAGGAAGTGCGGGTCGATCTGCGCCTTCAGGGCGACGAGCTCCGATTGCCGCCGCTCGTTCTCCAGCCGCTGCTCGCGCAGCTGGGACGCGTACACGGTCTCGATGAGGTCGCGGATCTCGAGGGACATCCGGTTGAACGCGTCGCCGAGCCGCTCGATCTCGGAGATCCGGGAGAGCGTCCCGACGGCGACGCCCGGCTCGCCGTCCGAGATGCGCCCGAGCAGCCGAGTGAGGCGGTCGAGCGGGCGCGTGAAGCCCGAGGAGAGCCAGGCGGCGAGCAGGAGCAGCGGGACCAGGCTGCCGAGGAGCATCAGGAGCGCCGCGATCAGCATCCGGTCCCGGTCCGCGTCGAGCGCGCTCCACGGGACCTCCATCCCGAGGACCCATTCCTCGCCCGCCGGCCGCCGGAGGATCGAGAGCGCGGCCCCGCCCTCCGTCTCGACCTGCGCCGCCTCGTCCGTTCCCGTCCGCAGCGCCGCGGGGACGGCGACGACGGTGCCGACGTCCGCCTCCTGCCGCGACGAGAACACCGTCCCGTTCAGGCCGGACAGGTAGACGCGGTCGTATTCCAGGAGGAGGTCCTTGTAGATCTGCCGCACGTCGCTCTCGCGGAACGCGAGGACGAGGTAGCCGACGGTCTCGAACCGGTACTGGCCGTTGCGCAGCTTCCCGTCGTCGAGCACCTTGCGCGCGAGCATCAGGACGGGGCGCCCGAACCGGTCCTTCTCCGTGAGGAACCAGTGCGCCTCGCCGTGGGCGTCCGCGAGGCCCGCGCGCACGATCTCCGGCAGGTCGCCGAACGCACCGGGCGTCGTGCCGTGGAGGTAGCGCCCCGCGCGGTCGAAGAGCGCCGCGGAGAACATGCCCTCCCCGAGCAGCAGGTTCTCCGCGAAGGCGCTGTCGAGACGGTCGCGGAGGCTCTCGTCGAGCTCGGCCGTCCCCTTCTCCATCTGCACGATCAGCGCCTCGTGCAGGGCGTCCTCGAGCACCAGTCCCTTCGAGAGGCGCTCGTCGACGCGCAGCAGCGCGGCGATGCTGTCCGTCGTCTGGACGACGCTCGCCTCCAGCGTCGCCGCCGTCGACCGGCGGATCTCGTCGGACAGCGTCGAATA
>CAIXGU010000174.1 GCA_903919045.1 uncultured Eubacteriales bacterium
AACAGGAACTCGTCGGGGCCGAGCTCCGCGACGAGCCCGCCCGGCGGCGGCGTGCCCTCGGGGCCGGGGTGGTACTCGATGCGCACGTCGTACTTCGTGAAGGGGAGGATCGTCCCCGAGAACTGCCCGTAGTGATAGAACCCGCGCAGCGCCTTCGTCCCGCGGTGCGCATGGAGCACGGGCGCGAGGTTCCCGAGGATGCGGTAGGTCTCCGCGAGGTGGCGGGCGCGGTCCGTTTCCCGGGCGCTCGGGAAGCCCAGCAGATGCGCGAGGTCCTCGGCCGGCGCCTCGCCCTCGATGCCGAACGGGCAGAAGCCGAGCGCGCCGTGCTCCGCGACCGCGAGGAAGGCCTCGGCGGCGGGCTCGAGCGTGTAACGGACCGCGGGGATGAAGAGCGGGTTTCCGTCCTGCGCGTACTCGCGGCAGACCGCCTCGAAATCGGAGAGGTAGATGTCGGGCGCCTGCAGGACGATCGACGGCGCGGCCGTGCGCCAGACGCGCCGCATCTTCATGACGGGGCCTCCGCTCGGGTAGTTCCCGGCCCGGTCGGGGTCCTGCTGCAGCCAGGCGTTGACGTACATCGGGAGCGGGTACTCCTTCGCGCCGGCCGAGGCGATCCGCTCGACGGCCCGCCCGTAGTGCCAGGCCATGAAGGTCTCCTCGGCGTCGTCGCCGAACGCCGCCTTCCAGGTCCCCGACACGCCGCACGCCGCGGCGAGCGGTCCCGGCACCTCCTCCGCGAAGCGCCGGTCGGCCTCGGGCGAGAAGTCCCGGGCGGCCGTGAGCAGCCCGATCTCGTTCTCGACCTGCACGAGGACGACGGTGCGGTCGGGGTCGGTTTCGCGGAGGCGGGCCATCACGGCGGCGAATGCCCGCGCGTCGGCTTCGACGGCGGCATCGCACAGCGGCGTGACGGACGGGCGGTACATGTCGTGGAAGCGCGGCACGATGCGCGTCGCGCCGCCGACGTCCGCGTTGCGGTAGGTCTCGGGATCCCGCTTCACCCAGCCCGGCACGTAGGTGGAGGTGGCGTTCTTCCAGAGGCCGAACCAGATCAGGACCAGGCGGTAGCCTTCGGCCCGCGCGCCCGCGACGAGAGCGTCCAGCGTCGTGAAATCGAAGCGGCCGGGCTCGGGCTCGACCTGCTCCCAGGAGACGGTGCCCACGATCCCGTTGAGGTGGCGGCCCCGCAGCGCGGGCCAGACGACATCCCTCAGGTAGTCGGGGCTCGAGCACGACGAGTTGTGCAGCTCGCCGCCGAGGAACAGGAACGGAGCGCCGTCGACGAAGAGCGTCGGGACGCCGTCCACGGAACGGATCTCGGGCATGGGAACGGGCATGGGCTTCGACATGGAGTTCCTCCTGGGGGTCGGGACCATCTAGGCTTCGGTCCTCCCCTGCCCATAATACGCGTCCTTGCCGTGCTTGCGGAGGTAGTGCCGGTCGAGCAGCGCCTGCGGGACGGGCGCGGCGCCGGGGTCGAGGGCGAGGGCGTCGAGGGCCATCTGCGCGCACGCCTCGAGCGCGAGGGCGTTGTGCACGGCGTGGAGGGCGTCCGGGCCCCAGGCGAACGGGCCGTGGTTCGCGACGAGCACGGCGGGCACGGCGTCGGGGTCGAGGCCCCGCGCGCGGAACGTCTCGACGACGACCCGCCCGGTCACGGCCTCGTAGTCGCCGGCGACCTCGGCGTCCGAAAGCGGCCGCGTGCAGGGGACGGCGCCGTGGAAATGGTCGGCGTGCGTGGTGCCGAGCGCGGGCAGGTCGCGGCGCGCCTGCGCCCAGGCCGTCGCCTTGCGCGAATGCGTGTGCACGACGCCCCCGATCGACGGGAACTCGCGGTAGAGGAGGAGGTGCGTCGGCGCGTCGCTCGAGGGCGACAGGGTGCCGCGCACGACGCGGCCGTCGAGGTCGAACACGACGATCGACGCCTCCGTGAGGTCGTCGTAGGC
>CAIXGU010000175.1 GCA_903919045.1 uncultured Eubacteriales bacterium
CAAGCCCTTCTACTATGACAACTCCTTTTTGATCGCCGGATCCGACGGCGCCTACATCCTCGAGACGAGCGGGTCGGACTGGATCCTCCAGGACGTTTCCGACCGGGGGAACATCTCGAACATGCTGTCGCAGGACGGCCCGTACCTCGCGACCTCGAAACCCGGACTCAAATCGTTCGCCAAGAAGCACCGCGAACCCGTCTACACCTTCTTCGCGAAGGCGCGGGGGCGTTCCTGCCAGGCATCCGGCTTCCTCGCCAAACCCGACTTTTCCGCTAGGGACATGATGTCCGCACTCCGAAGCCACGTCGAGAAGGACGAACCCGAGCTGTTCGCGAAAGGCAGCGTCCGAAGCCTTTGCATGCACAAGAGCGCGCTTGGCGACCACACCACCGGAAGCATCGTCCACGTCGTCCGGGGCAACCATGCGACCACCTGGACCACGGGCTGTTCGACGCCGTGCCTTTCGCTGTACAAGCCGACCTATTTCGGCGTCCTGGTACCGCCCGTCTTCGCCAAGCCGGACGAATCGCTCGGCTATTGGCTCGACCGCGAATACCTCGTCCGCGCCGTCTACGCCGGCCTCGTCGACGCGCGGGACTACCGCGACCAGCTCGAGGCCATCCAGCGGTCGTTCCTCGAGGGCGACGACCGCCTCTTCGCCAGACAGGCGACCCAGACCGAGTATAAGAACTATCAGAAGGCCTGCTCCGACCGCGAGGCCGCGTTCGTGGACTCGTTCCGCGAGGCGATCGACCGGATCGCCGAGAATCCGGCCGGACTGTCCCCGCTCTGGATCCGCAAGACGATCACCCTCGGCCACAACGCCTCCGCGCCGACCCTGAAGGAGCGGCAGGAAGGCCGATGAGGATCGTCGTCGCGCCGGCTTCGTTCAAGGGATCGTATCCCGCTTCCGCCGTCGCCCGGATGATGGAGCAGGCGATCCATGAGGCCGACCCGGCGGCCGACGTCGTCTCGCTTCCCGTCTCCGACGGCGGCGAAGGCTTCGCCGACTGCTTCCTCTCGCGCTTCGGCGGCGTCAAGGTCCCCGTCGCCGTCCGCGATCCGCGCGACCGGCCCATCCAGTCCCATTACGTCCGCCTGCCCGACGACACCGCCGTCGTCGAACTAGCCCTCGCGGCGGGACTCCACCTTGCCGGCGAACATCCCGATCCGTCCACGGCGACGACCCACGGCGTCGGCACGCTGGTTCTCCACGCCGCCGAACACGGCGCCCGCGAGATCATCGTCGGACTCGGCGGCAGCGCCACGAACGACGCCGGCTGCGGCCTCGCCGCCGCCCTCGGCGTACGCTTCCTCGACCGCGACGGCGCTTCGTTCGTACCGGTCGGGGCCACCCTGGGCAAGATCGCCGCGATCGACCGATCCGGCATTCCCGATGTCCTGGCGAAGATCCCGATCCGGATCGCCTGCGACGTCACGAACCCGCTTTCGGGTCCGACCGGCGCCGCCCGCGTGTTCGCCCACCAAAAAGGCGCGGACGACGCGATGGTCGAGATGCTCGACGGAGAGCTCAAGACCTACGCCGCCTTCCTCCGGAGGCAATTTCGGTTCGACGCCGAATTCCCCGGCGCCGGCGCCGCGGGCGGCACCACCGTCGCCCTCCGCCTGTTCCTGAACGCCGAGATCGAACGGGGGATCGACACCGTCCTCGACATGCTCGGCTTCGACCACGCCGTCCGCGGCGCCTCGTTCGTCTTCACCGGCGAAGGCAGGCTCGACCGGCAGAGCCTGGGCGGGAAGGCCGTCCTCGGCATCGCCAAGCGCGCCCACGCGCATGGCATCCCCTGCATCGCCTTCGCGGGCCGGATCGAGGGCCTCGATGCGGCCGACTACCCTCCCGGACTCACCCGGGCGGTCGCCCTCTTCGATCCTTCCGTACCGCTTGCGGAAGCAATCGCCGCGACGCCAAAACGGCTCCGCGAGACGATCGCCGCCGTCCTCGCCCGAAAATGAAAACATCCTGAGACCGACGTGTCGGAATCAGGATGTTTTTTCGTTTTGGTTCAGTCCGCGGTCACCAGGATGCGGGTCGCGGGCAACCACACCGAGGCGTCGATCACGAGCAGGACGAGCAGCGCGGGCAGGCCGCCGACGGTGAGCGCGAGATAGAGCGAATAGAGCAGCGGGACGATCAGGAGCATGTTCCAGAGGATGTTCTGGCCGAGGGCGACATGGCGGACGACGCGGTTCTTGAC
>CAIXGU010000176.1 GCA_903919045.1 uncultured Eubacteriales bacterium
CGCCGGCTCCTCCTCGGTCCCGGCGCACGTCGAGATGATGGGCTTCCTCGGGATGGGCAACAACCCGATGGTCGGCGCCACCGTCGCGGTCGCCGTCGCGATCGAGCAGGCCTCGAAGTAGCCGAACGGGTCCGGGGGCTCCCGAGGGTCCGCCTCGGGGTCCGTCCTCGGTTATCCGAACGTACGCAGGGCCGGTTCCCCGCCGCGGGGGGCCGGCCCTGTCCGTTCCGCGGACCGCAGGCCCCCGTTCCCATGACCGCTCTGGTACAATCGGGACGAGGTGGCAGCATGGCTCCCGCGCCCGGTCCGAAGGCGTTCCGCATCCAGCCCGTCGACCCCGGCGCGACCCGCCGCGACGCGGTGCGCCTCCTGCGCGCCGCCGACGCCGGCCTCCTCGCCCTCGTCCTCGCCTTCGCCGTCTCGCCCGTGGCGACGTTCGTGTTCGGCGACGACACGATGGGCGCGCTCTCCCTCAAGTCGACGATCGCGACCGCGATCGGATCCGGGTGCTGGGCGATCCTCCTCGTCCGCCTCCTCCTGCGCCGGCTCGCCGCCGGGCCCGTCGCCCCGGCCTCCTTCCGTTCCCGCCTGTCCGCCCTCCTCCGCTCCCCGTCCGCGCCCCTCGCCGCCTTCCTGGCGCTGAGCCTTCTCGCCGCCTGCCTTTCGCCCTGGCCGTACACGGCCTTCTTCGGCGACCGCATCCGCCACGAAGGCTGGGTGCAGTACCTCGCCTACGCGGGCCTCTTCGCCGCCGTCACGACCGTCGTCCGAGGAAAGGGCTGGCGTGCCGTGCTTTCAATCTGGCTCGCCGTCGCCGCCATCACGGCTGTCGTCGCCCTCGGCGAACATCTCGGCTCTGCAGCGTTCGCATGGTCGAAGCCTCCTTATGTGAGGTCCTTCTTCATCAACCGGAACCACCTGGGCTATTTTCTCTGCATGTCCATCGTTCTCTCGGCATCCGCCTGGCCCGCTCTTCCGGACCGCTCGCGCAGCGTATCCTTTGGAAAGGATGCATCGCGGGGTCCTATCCATCCGATCCTTTCCGCGGTGCCCTTCATCCTCTGCGTCGCCTTGACAGAGGTCCTGATCGCCGTTCTTGCGCTTTCCCGCACGCGCGGCGCCTATCTCGCGACCTTCGCGGGGCTGATCGCGCTCGCGATCCTCGCGCCTGCGCGCGATGCGATGCGAAGATGGTCTCCTCTGCTCCTGGCCGTCTTCGTGTTCGCAGCGATGTATGTTTTCGACCCCATGCTGTCCCTGCAGAGATTGACATCCATCGCTACCGAACTGGGAACGGTGATCCAGGATCCCGGCTCGGAGGCCGCTGCCGATGCGGGAGCCGGGAGGTGGGAATTGTGGACGGCCGCCGTCCATTTCATCCAGCAGCGCCCGTTCTTCGGCTGGGGACCCGATACAGGCGGCTTCTTCCTTCTCCAGCGGCGGACCGAATTCGTCGACCGCGTCCACAACGAGTACCTGCAGGTCGCCCTGTCCGTCGGGATCCCCGGCCTGCTCGCCTGGCTCGCGTTCCTCTTCGCCTGCCTGCGCCCGGCGCTTCCCTCCCTGCGCTTCTCGACGCGCCGTCCAGCCGCGGACGCGCCGACGACGAAAGCGGCCCCCGTCTCCCCGGAGGCCGCCGCGGCGGCCGCGGCCGCCCTCGCCTATCTCGTGTCCGCGTTCTTCGGGAACTCGCTGACCTACGTCGCGCCGTTCCTGTACCTGCTGCTCGCCCGCTGCGCCGCCGAGGCCCGGCGTCCCGCGTCCGCGGGAGCCGGCGCATCCGACGTCGCGCCGGCCACTCCGCCCGCCCCCGCGCCCTAGCCCGCGCTGCTCGGAAGGTGCCGCGGCAGCGAGCCGACGACCACCTTCTGGTCGTCCTCGCCCCAGAAGAAGTAGATCCGCAGGCAGTGCCGCGGCTCGAACGACGTCCCCTTCCTGAGGTGCTGCTCGAGGAACGTCCGGCGGCCCCGGCCGGTCGCCGGGTACTGCACGAAGTACGCGTCGCCGTGCTGCCCCGCGAGGCCGGCGTCCATGCTCTGCCCCCAGGTGAGGCCGAGGGCCATCGCACGGTCCGTGAAGTCGGCGGTCCGCAGCAGCCCCCGCCGCATGTCGTAGTAGTCGTCCGCGAGGAGCCGCAGCGCATCGCACAGCAGCGCCACGTCCTCGTATTCCGCGTCCTTCAGCTCCCGCGCCGCGCGCGGCAGCAGCAGCAGGCGCCGGCCGTACCGGTTCCGCGCCCACTCCGCCACCTCGGACAGGCGGGTCGGGATCTCCTCGGGGGTTCCCGCCTCCGCGCGCTCCTCGAGTTCGGCCGTGAGCTTCCGCACCCGCTCCTCGAGCAGGAACCGGTCCTGCTTCAGGACCTCGGCCTCCGACGTCGCCTTCTTGGTCTCGTCGGAGAAGTACTCCATCTGCTGGAGCAGCTCCCCGTTCTCCGCCTGCAGCGCGGCGATCCGCCGCTCGAACGTGTCGCGGCACGCGAGGCAGTCCTCCTCGCCGACCGCGTTCTGGCGGTCCTCGAGGAACGACCCGAACACGGCGGGGAACGCGGGGACGCCGCGCCAGTCGACGGTCCGCTGGCCCATCCCGGCGCGCACGCTGCGCACCAGGAACTCCGCGAAGGCGTCCGGTCCCGTGCGATAGCCCCCGTCGGCGCCCGCCACGCTGAAGTAGCGCACGCTCTCCTCGGGGAACCGGGGATGCCGCAGGTGCGGCTCGTCGCGCCATTCCGGGGCCATCCCGGGCTGGTAGACGCGCACGCCGCCGGCGTCGACGCGGAAGTCGGCGGGCAGCTTCTGCGGCAGCGCCGCGGAGGCCGCATCCTCGAGGACGACCACGGTCGCGTAGCCCAGCAGCTTGTCGGCGAGGAACGCCGCATCGAGCGGAGCGGGCGCGTCCGGGTCCTCCGGCGTCGACGACCCGTCGGCCGCATCCGCCGCATCCTCCGCGCCGTCGAGGGCCGCGGGATCCGAGAGCGCCTCCGCTTCGGCCGCGGCGGCTTCGTCGCGCCCGGCGTCCGCGTCCAGGGCGGCCTCCTCGTCGAGGACGGCCTCCTCGTCGTCAAGGGCCGTGTCGGGGTCGAGCAGGGGGATCGGCGCCGGCGCGCGGCGCACGACGACGACGGGCAGCGACCGCAGGGGATTGCGGAGCAGGGCGCGCAGGTCGGCGAGCTGGGCCTCCTTCGCCAGGAC
>CAIXGU010000177.1 GCA_903919045.1 uncultured Eubacteriales bacterium
AATTTCAGCCAAGGTACAATCGGGGCAAAGCAGTTATCGTTATCCGAAACGGAGGCACCGACATGTTCGACAAGTACATCCTCTGCCCCTACGGCCTGCGGAACGTCGCGTTCCCCGTGGACAGCGTCGAGCAGGTCCGCCGCCAGCACGAGATGTTCCGGCGGCTGATCGGCGGGAAGTAGGGTGAATCCGGGCGTGGACGGACGGACGGAGCGCGCGCCGCGGGCGTCCGCCGCATCGGAGGCCCCGGTTCCACCGCTGTGGACCCGGGACTTCCTCCTCATCTGCATGGTCGGCCTCTTCACGGCGATCATGATGCAGATCCTCAACGCGACCCTGGCGGTGTACGTGGACCACCTCGGGGGCCGCGGCTCGTTCAGCGGCCTCGTCGCGACCGTGTTCGCCGTCTGCGCGGGGGTCATGCGCCTCGTCAGCGGCCGCTGGTCGGACGTGAAGGGGCGGCGGATCGTCATGGTCCTCGGCGCGCTCGTGTTCGGCGTCGGCGTCTACGCGTGCGGCGTCTTCGCGTCGCTGCCGCTGCTGCTGCTGTTCCGCGCCGTGCAGGGCGTCGGCTTCGCCGCCGTCAGCACCGCCTCCGGCGCGGCGGTCGCGGACGTGACCCCGAAGAGCCGGATGGGCGAGGGGCTGGGCTACTTCGGGCTCGGGCAGTCGCTGTCGCTCGCGATCGGCCCGGCGGTCGGCCTCGCCTTCACGGCGAAGGGCGAATACCCCGCCCTCTTCACGACCGGCGCCGCGGTGCTCGCGCTGTGCCTCGTGTTCGCCCTGTTCTGCACCTACGAGAAGCGCCGGCCGAAGCCGGACGCGGCGGTCGCGCCGCAGGCGCCGGCGCTGCCGGAGGCGGTCCTCCCGCCGGATCCGCAGGAGGAAGGCGGCCCCGCCCCGCGCGGGCTCTGGACGATCGTCGAGCGCACCGCCCTCCCCGCTTCGCTGCTGCAGCTGCTGCTGTGCGTCGGCATCGCGAGCATGACCGCGTTCGCCGGGCTCTTCGCGACGACGCGGGGCTTCGCGCACGCGGGCCTCTTCTTCACGTTCCAGGCCGTCGCGATGTTCGTCTCGCGGCTCTTCGCCGGCCGGCTGTTCGACCGGCACGGGCCGTACGCGGTCCTCGTCCCGGCGACGGCGCTCGCCGCGGCCACCTTCGCCGGGCTCGCCCTGCTCCGCTCCGAGGGACTGTTCCTCGCGTGCGGCGCCGCGATCGGCCTCGCGCTCGGCTCGATCGGGCCCGCGCTGCAGGCGCTCGCGGTGCGCCGGGCGCCGCACCACCGCCGGGGCGCCGCGATGGCCTCGTTCTTCCTCGCGACCGACATCGGCATCGGGCTCGGCTCGGTGCTCTGGGGCTTCGTCCTCGATGCGGGCGGATTCCTGAGCGTCTTCCTGGGCGCGGCCGCGATGATGGCCGTGACCCTCGCCGCGAGCGCGCCCGCCGTCCGGCGGGCGCTGCATTCCTAGGAGCCGAGGAGGGACCGACGATGGCCCACGCATTCCTGGACGAACCCTACGGACCCGTGGAGGAGGCCTTCCAGTCCCGGCTCGTCGCGCCGGACACCTGGCTCGTGACGGGGGCCGGCTGCGAGAGCTACCTCGTGGTCGGCGCGAAGCGGGCGATGATGGTCGACACCGGCATGAGCCGCCGCGACCTGCGCGCGTACGTCGCCCGGCTCACGGACCTCCCCGTCTCCGTCGTCAACACGCACGGCCACTTCGACCACACCGGCGGCAACGGCTGGTTCGAGGAGGTCTTCCTGCACCCCAAGGCGGTCGCGCTCGCGAAGCAGGCGTTCGGGAATCCGTCCGACTTCCCCCTGGACTACGCCGTGACGACCGTCGCCGAGGGGCACGTCTTCGACCTCGGCGGCCGCACGCTCGAGGTGCTGGAGATCCCCGCGCACGCGCCGAGCAGCATCGCCCTCCTCGACCGGCGCGAGCGCCTGCTCTTCCCCGGCGACGAGGTCGAGTCCGGCCAGGTCCTCCTCATGCTCAATCCCGAGGCGACGGACACGGTCGCGCGGCACCGCGGCAACATGCGGCGGCTCCTCGGGCTCCTGCCCGCCTTCGACCGCCTCTGTCCCTCGCACAACGGCAGCCCGATCCTCGCCGGGCACTACCTGCAGGCGTTCCTCGAGAACGACGAGCGCGTGATCTCCGGCATCGAGGGCTCGACGCGCCTCGCCTCGCCGTCGTTCCCGTACGGCGGCAAGGGCCGGTTCCCCATGGAGGAGAACCCGCACTGGCGGCGCTCGGAGTGGAAGGGCACGTCGATCGTCTACGACAAGCAGCAGTTCGGACGATAGGGCGCGGCGCGGATCAGCCCTTCTTCTCGGCCTTGCCGACCGTGGACTCGCGGATCTTCAGCTCGTAGTCGACCATGATGTGCCGGCCGACCTTGAATTCGTCCTTGATGAGCGAGGCGAGCAGCCGCATCGTCGTGACGCCGATCTCGTAGTAGGGCTGGGCGACGGTCGTGAGCGGCGGCGTGCAGATCTCGGCGATCTCGGCGTCGTCGTAGCCGGCGACGGCGATGTCCTCCGGCACGCGCAGCCCGGCGTCGCGGAAGGCGTTCACGCAGCCCACGGCGATCGTGTCGGTCGCGCAGAAGACAGCGTCGGGGCGCGGGTCCATCTCGACGATCCGCTTGCCGGCCTCGAGCCCGCTCTCCATCGTGAAGTCCGCGTCGATCACCAGCGCGGGGTCGAAGGGGCGCCCGTGCTCCATGAGCGAGACCATGTACCCCAGCTCGCGCTCCTTGACGAAGTGCGGGAGACCGATGTCGAGCTTCGGGACGACCATGGCGATCCGCGTGCGGCCGAGGGCGATCAGGTGGTCGACCATCTCGTGCGTGGCCTGCGCGTTGTTCGTCGTGACCTGGAAGGAGCCGGGGACGCTGACGTACTCGCCGCTCTGGACGACCGGATACTGCTTCGACAGCCGGATCTGGTCCTCGACCGAGAAGATCGGGTTGAGGAGGATCACGCCGTCGATCAGGCCGTTCTTCAGGAAGCGGACCGAATCGAGGTCGATGTTGCGCGAGGCGCAGTAGTTGATGATGATGTCGTAGCCGAGCGAATTCGCCGTGGTCTGGATCCCCTCGATGATCTCGTCGATCACCACGGAGCAGATCACGAGCACCGTCTTGGTCTCGGCGCGGCGCTGGTTGCGGCTGTACGTGCTGGGCTGGTAGCCGAGCTGCTTCGCGGCGTCGAGGACGCGGACGCGCTTCTCCTCCGACACGGCGTAGCTGTTGTTCATCACGCGGGAGACGGTCGCGACGGAGACCTTGGCGAGCGCTGCCACTTCGTCGATCGTTGCCATGTTCGTCCCTGCCCTTTCCGAGCGTCCTTGCGGCCTGCCTGGATGGATTATAGCACCCGCGGGACCCGGGCGCGCCGGAGGACGGCGGCGGGACGCCCTCATCGGCTCCGCTCGAGCGCGACGGGGCCCAGGAGGCCGGACGGCTCGAGGCCCATCGTCAGCGAGAAGAAGTCCTTCTGCTGCCGGGCGAGCGTCGTCGTGACCTCGACCTCGAGCGCGTTGTCGCCGGGCGCGAGCAGGTCCGTGACGTCGAACCGGTAGGGCGGGACGATGCGGACGCCGGCGGGGCGGCCGTTCACGCGGACCTCGGCGGTCTCGACGACGCGGCCGAGGTCGAGGACGACGCGGCCGGGCGGAAGGGCGCCGGGCGCACCGGGCGCGGACGGCGCGGCCGGCGCGCGGAAGGACGCGCGGTAGCGGAACGTGCCGGAGAAGTCGGGCCAGAGGCCGGGACCGGCGAGGTCGACGAGGACGGGCAGCGCCGTCTCTTCGCCGAAGTCCGGGTACTGTTCCGCGGTCGCGCGGGCGACGTTCCAGGGGCCGTCGACCGGGAGCGTCGCGGCGCCCTGCGCGGCG
>CAIXGU010000178.1 GCA_903919045.1 uncultured Eubacteriales bacterium
ATCGCCTTGGCCAGTTCGGCACGGGTCGACTTGCCGTCGATGTACTTCTGGACTTCGGACCCGAGGATATTGTACCAGTCGCTGGCGTTGACGTAGTTGGTGGTGAAGGGCATCGTCTTCCCCTTGGCGATCGCGTCCATGATCGCGGCGCCGAGCGGGTCGGAGATCTTGTTCGGGTTGTTCTTGAAGGCGGAGATCACCTTGCAGGTGTCGACGAGCCACTTCTGGCCGTACTCGCTGTCGACGAGCCAGTTGAGGTAGGTCTTCGCGGCGGCGATCTGGGCCGGGGTGGCGTCGGCGTTGACGACGTAGGTCTGGGTCGGGCCGGCGCAGATCTTGTTGTTCAGCGGGTTGGCCGGGTCGTTGTCGACCGGGACCGGGAGGAAGCCGAACTTCGCGCCCTCGGGGGCGTTGAAGGATCCGACCGCCCAGTTGCCGTTGAACAGGAACGCGCTGGTGCCGGAGCCGACGGAGGTGTGCGCGTCATTGTAGTAGGAGCCCAGGGGCTGCGCGCCGTACTTGTTGTACTTGACGGACTTCAGGAGGTCCATCGTGTCCAGGTAGCCGTTCCACGTCGCGTTGTTCGCGAGGTCGAACGTGCCGGCCTTGAGCTGGGCGACGATCGTGTTGGGGTCGGCGACCTGGTTCAGGAACATGGAGTCGTAGTGGTTCGACACGGACCAGCCTTCGGTCTGATAGGCGATCGGGTACTGGATGCCGTCGGCCTGGACCTTGTCGAGCAGGGCGACGAACTTGTCGCGGGTGTTGATCGACCACGGGTCGAAGGTCCCGCCCAGGGCCTTCTCGACGACCGCGGTGTTGTAGACGATGCCGAAGCCCTCGACCGCGAAGGGGAAGCCCACGACGGTGCCTTCGACGTCCTTCCAGGCGAGATCGGTCTGGGCCATCCAGGACTCGCCGGAGAGGTCGACCTTCTTGATGTCCTTGTACTTGGTGTCGATCGAGCCGGGCTCGAGCATGATCAGCGACACGGTGATGCCGGACGCGATCATCTTGTCGAGGATGCTGACCGGGTCGCCGACGGCGCCCGTGTACTGCTGCACCGTGATGTTGGAGTAGGCCTTGTGGAACTCATCCGCGGCTTCCGCGTACTGCGCGGTGAGCTCGCCCTTGCCGTTCGCGACGATGATCGTGACGGGCGCGTTCGGGTCGGCGGTCGGGGCGGCCGTCGTCGGGGTCGGCGTCGCGGGCGTCGCGCACGCGACCAGCGCGAACGCCAGCAGCAGGGACAGGGTGGCGAGAATGGTCTTCTTCATGATCTCCCTCCTTGATTCGGGTCTGCTTTCCGCGGTCCTCTTCGCTTATCGGCCTTCCGGCCTCGAGCCCAATGGAAAATGGTCGCTCCAAGGGCAAGTGCGCTGTGGGGGGATATGACAATCGGTTGACACCTATGACTATAGCCAAGTCATCCGGATATGTCAACGGCTTGCTATGAACATTTTCACCAATCGAAGCGACTGGCGCGTCTCGCTCCCTCTTGAAGACGCGAGCGCGTCCGCGAGCGCGCACGCGAAGAGAAGGGACCGGCGGTCGAACCGCCGGTCCCTTCAGTGCCCGACCGTCCGGAGCGTGACGCCCGTCAGGCCGGCGATCGGGAACCGCCTCGGGTCAGGGCACCGTCACCGGCGTGCCGACGCCCGTGACGAGGTCGTACCAGGCGTCCGCCGGATAGCCGTTGGAACCCTCCGTGATGTCGTGGTAGGCGCCTGGAACCAGCGAATCCTGATAAAGGAGGGCTTCGGTGCCGGTCGGGGACAGGCCGTCGACGAGGCCGATGGCGAGCAGCCCGGCCCAGCACGGGGCGCTGACGCTCGTGCCGCCCAGGGTGAACCAGCCCTTGCGGCCGTTGTAGGCGACGGAGCTGTAGACGGAGACGCCCGTGGCGGGGTCGGCGACCAGCGCCACGTCGGGCGTCGCGTTCCGGGTGCCGTCGATCCCGATGTCGTTCTGCCACGCCGGGCGCATCTCATAGGCGCTCACGCCGCCGCCCGCGTCCGCCCAGGCCTTCTCGGATCCGTACGCACCGGCGTTCAGGTACAACGACGTCCCGCCGACGGCGATCACCTGCGGGATCGCGGCCGGCCAGATCACCACGCCGCCCACGTCGCCCGACGAGGCGACATAGAGCGGTCCGGACGCCGGGAAGTGCGCATCGTAGGCGGTCTCGCCGAGGAACTCGTTCGCGCCCCAGCTCATGGAGAGGATATCGGCCTTGAGCTCGCGCGCCTTGTCGACGGCCCACATCAGGTCGGCGACGGAAGCGGACTTCGCGACCACGACGATCAGTTTCGCGCCCGGGGCCATCGCATGCGCCCACTGGACGTCGAGCGCGCATTCGAGCGCCCATCCCGAATTGGTCACGATCTTCGTCGCCTGCTTGACGATCGTCAGGCTCGGCGGCGCGGGGATCTTGTAGTACGAATCGAACGTCGCGAGGTCGCTCGCGAGGTTCGGGCTGCCGTAGGCGATCACGACCGCGATCGTCTTCCCGGCTCCGTCGTCCGCCAGGGCGGCGGCGGTGCTGCCGGCGGTGCCGTTCCCGACGACCCCGTACGCGGCGCGGATCTGCGACGGCGAGAAGCCGGTGGGTGCCGAAGGGACCGTCTTCTCCGCGCGGACGCGGAGCATCGGGACCATGTCCGGTGCGGCGGCGGGAACGGCTGAGCCGACCGCCAGGAACGCGACGAGCAGGACGACGAGGACGGCGAGGACGGAACGAAGGAGACCCTTCTTCATGGCACATACCCCCGGAGCCGGTGCGGCGGGGCCGCAGGCCGATGGAAACACTTCCATTATAGACCCGTCTCGTGAAGCCGGCGAAGCGGATTCCGCTTTCCGCTGCGCCCGCGCCGCGCCGGATTGCCGCGGCGGGGCGTTCCCTGCTAGAATCGTACCGACCGCATCCCCCGGGAGGTGCCCCATGACGCCCGTCGTCCTCGCGCACGGTTCCGATTCCCTGACGCTCGACCCGCTCGCCTTCGGCCTCGCCTTCTTCCCTTCGCCGGAGGAGGAGGTCCTCTTCCCCATCCTCGACGCCTACCGCGAGCGGTTCCGCACCTTCGACAGCGCCCGCATCTACGGGAACCTGCTGCAGGCCGGGCGCGGCGGATCGGACCTGCTGCTCGGGCGGTACCTCGCGTCGCGCCGGATCGGCGCCGACGCCGTCGTCATCACCAAGGGCGGCCACCCGCGGATCCCCCATATGAGGAGCGACCGCCTGGATGCGCGGAACCTGCGCCGCGACCTCGAGCAGTCGCTGCGGTTCCTGCGTCGGGAGACGGTCGACCTCTACTACCTCCACCGGGACAGCGGGCGGAGCGTCGAGGACGTGATGGGCACGCTCGACGCCTTCGTGCGCGAGGGCAAGGTGCGCTTCCTCGGCGCCTCGAACTGGACGGTCGCGCGCATCCTCGCGGCGAACGACTTCGCGGAGCGGAACGGGCTCTCCCCGTTCGTCGCGGGCCAGATCCAGGATTCCTACGCCCGGCTCGCGAAGCCGCCGGCCGATCCGACGATCGTCGTCGCCGACGAGGCCGAGCGCGCGGAATACGTCCGGGCCGGCCTCCCCTATCTCGCCTACACCGCCCAGGCCCGCGGCTTCCTCTCGCGGTACGCCGAGGGCAAGGCCGGCGCGTCCGATCCGTACTTCAGCAAGGCGAACCTGCGGCGCTTCGGGGCCGTGCGCCGCGTCGCCGAGCGGAACGGCGTCCCGCTCGCGGCCGTGGCCCTGAAGCCGCTGCTCGAGGCGGAGGCGAAGATCGTCCCGATCCTCTCGACCCTGAACGCCGGTCACTTGAAGGACGCGCTGAAGGCCTTCGATTTCACGCTGACGGACGACGACCGCCGCGAACTGGCGGAGGCCGACCGCGGCTGATTCAGGCCCCTCCGCTCCGGGCCATCCCCGCGAACGCGTCGTCGAGCGCTTCCGAGAGGAAGCGCTCGGCTTGTTTCCGGACCTCCTCGAACGGCAGTCCCCGCGGCGTCGCCTCGATGATCCGCGTCACGCCCTCGGCCTGGATCGCCTCGGTACCGCCCTCCACGATCCCCGCGACCGCGAGCGTCGGGATGCCGAGCCGCTTCGCGCGTCGCGCGACGCCGACGACGGCCTTTCCGCGCAGGCTCTGCGCGTCGAGCCGGCCCTCGCCGGTGACGACCAGGTCGGCGCCCGCGGCGAGCGCGTCGAAATCGGCGGCGTCGAGCACGGCCTCGATGCCCGGGACCAGCCGCGCGCCGAGGAAGGCGACGAGCCCTGCGCCCAGCCCGCCCGCCGCGCCGGCGCCGGGCAGCGCCGCGACGTCCGCCCCGAGATCCCGTCTCACGATCTCCGCGAGATGCCGCAGCCCCGCATCGAGCCGTTCGACCGCCTCGGGCGACGCGCCCTTCTGCGGCGCGAAGACGTGCGCCGCGCCCAGCGGTCCGTAGAGGGGGCTGTCGACGTCGCACATCGCGGCGAGGTCGACGCCGGCGAGCCGGGGGTCGCGGCCGGACGCGTCGATCGACGCGATCTCCCCGAGCGTCCCGCCGACCGGCAGGAACGCGCGCCCTGCGGCGTCGCGGAAGACGACGCCGAGCGCGTGGGCCGCGCCGCAGCCTCCGTCGTTGGTGCAGCTTCCGCCGAGCCCCGCGACGATGCGCCGGGCGCCCCGGTCGAGCGCGGCGGACAGCAGCGCGCCGACGCCGAGGGTCGTGGCGCGGAGCGGGTCCTCGCGCCCCCGGACTAGCGGCAGGCCGATCGCCGCGGCCGACTCGACGACCGCCGTGCCGTCCGGCAGGACGCCGAAGAAGGCGTCGATCGGCTCCGCGAAGGGGCCGGGCGCGCGCACGGCGACCCGCTCCCCTCCTCGCGCCGCGAGGAACGCGTCCACGGTCCCTTCGCCGCCGTCGGCGACCGGGACGGCCGCGATCGTGCAGTCCGGGAAATGCCGGAGGATGGCCCGCTCCGCGAGTTCGCAGAACCGGGACGAGGAAATCGTCCCCTTGAAGGAATCCGGGATGACCACGATGCGCCGCATGCGCCCATTGTAACGCGATGCGCGCGGTGGAGTCGACCCGGAGCGACGGACGGAACCGCGGGCGGCAAGCGGCGGCCGACGAACGGGCGTTTGAAGTTATGCTTAACCTATGTTATTATGAACCTATCAACGAAAGCGAGGTACCCCATGGACATCCAGCACGCCCTGCTCGGTCTGCTCTCCGAGGGGCCGCTCTCCGGCTACGACATGAAGCGGATCCTCCAGCGGACGCCGCTGTTCCATTGGAGCGGCAACAACAACCAGGTCTACCGCGCCCTGGCGGACCTCGAGCGCGAGGGCCTGATCGCGACCGAGACCCTGCGCGCGGACGACGCGCCGACGAAGAAGCTGCACCGCCTCACGGCGGCCGGCTCGGTCGAGCTGCGGCGCCTGGCCCTTTCGTTCCCGGAGGTCCCGGAGATCCGCAGCCCGTTCCTCGTCCAGCTCCTGTTCTCGGGGGGCCTGTCGCGCGTCGAACTCGCCGCGCAGCTCGACCACTACGCGACGGAGCTCGAAGGCGCGGAGCGCGCGGCGGAGGGCGGCGACCTCGGCTGGGGCGCCGGACCCTTCGCCTCGTCCGTCGCCGGGCTGGCGCTCGCGCACCTCCGCGAGACCTACGCCGCCGAGCGCCGCTGGATCGGGACGGTGCGCGACGCCGCGCTGCCCCTCCTCCCCGAGGCCGCACCCGGGATGCCCGTCGAAGCGCCCGCACGCGCGGCTCTCCGCTTCGCGGCGGTGCGGTGCGGCGCGACCGCCTGCGTCGTCGTCGCGGAGGGGCGGGTCCGGTCGGCGGAGGACGGCCTCGCGCTGGTCTCGGCCTGCGCGGAGCACGATGCGAACGCCGTGCTGCTGCCGTCCGCCGCGATATCGGAGGAATTCCTGCGCCTGCAGACCCGGGTCGCCGGCGCCGTGCTGCAGAAGCTCGCGAACTACCGGATCCGCGCGGCGGCGGTCCTGCCGCCCGAGCGGATCCGGGGCGCCTTCGCCGATTTCGCGGCCGAAGCGGACCGGGGCGGTGCGTTCCGCATCTTCGGCAGCGAGGCGGAGGCCGCGGCATGGCTGGGAGAGGGGGAGACGGCATGACGACGATCTATCGGAGCGAAGAAGGCAGGCGCGCGGTGCTGGACGTCTACCGCGGGATCCTCGCGGCCTGGCCGGTCGCGAACCGCCAGTACCACGTGCCGACGTCCCAGGGCGAGACGTTCGTGGTCGAGTCCGGCGACGCGTCCGGTCCTCCCCTGCTCCTGCTGCACGGGAGCCTGTCCAATTCGTTCACCTGGTACGGCGACGTGGTCCGTCTCGGCGAGCGGTTCCGCGTGTTCGCGGTCGACCTCGTCGGGGAGGCCGGACTCTCGTCGGAGAGCCGACCGGACCTGTGCGGGGACGCCTACGTCCGCTGGATGGAGGATGTGCTCGACGGGCTCGGGCTGGCGCGCTGCGCGCTCGTCGGGATGTCCCTCGGCGGGTGGGTCGCCCTCCGGTTCGCGACGGCCCGGCCGGAACGCGTCGACCGGCTCGCCCTGCTCTGCCCCGGCGGCCTCGCCCCGCAGCGGCGCGATTTCGCGCTCCGCATGCTGCTGCGGTCGCTCCTCGACCGCGGCGACCGCGCCAAGTCCGTTTCCGGCGCGCTCGGCACGGACGGCGCGCAAGGCGCCGAGGCCGAGGGGATGCGGAGGGCCATGGAATACGTGATGCTGATCGTCGCGCACGAGAAGCCGCAGCGCGTCCTGCTGCCGGTCTTCGCCGAAGCCGAGATCGCCCGCCTCGCGATGCCGGTCCTCGTGGTCTTCGGCGACAGGGACGCGCTGCTCGACGCGAAGCGGAGCGTGCGTCGCGTGCAGCGTCTGCTCCCGCACGCGCAGGCCGTGCTGCTGCCCGGCGTCGGGCACGCCGTGCTCGGGCAGACGGAGCGGGTCTTCGTGTTCCTGACAGCGGGCTGAAGGGTCCTCGACCGCAACCGGGGAACGCCTAGGTGGAATCGGTCGGGTCGCGATTCCACGAAGGCGTTCCACGGCATCCGTCGACAGTTGCTGTCACTCCGACTCGATGGTCGTCGTACGCAACCGGGGAA
>CAIXGU010000179.1 GCA_903919045.1 uncultured Eubacteriales bacterium
GTCTTCGCCACCGCCGTCTTCTTGAACTTCACGACCTTGTTGTAGAGCGAGACCAGGACCTTCGCCTGCGAGACGTAGTAGCGGTAGCCGGTGGCGGAGCGGCTCGACGACAGCTTGGTGTTCATGTTGCGCATCAGCGCGTCGAGGATGTTCTTCTGGAAGTTGCGCTGGTAGTCGTCGATCTGGTTCTGGAGCTGGTCGATCTCCTTCGACTGCTCGTCGACGGTCTTCTGGACGTTGATCTTCTCGATCCGCTGGTTCAGGGCCTCGTCGCTGGCGGCCGTGGACGCGTAGTGCTCGGCCCCGGCGGCGGCGGCGGTGCGGGAGAGGGCGTCGGCGTCCTTGGCGGCGCCGATCGCGAATCCGGTCGTGCCCGCGCCGACCGTCAGGAGGACGGCGGCGGCGATCGTGAAGGCGCGGAAGAGCGGGTGGCGGCGCATGAAGTGGCCGTGCGCGGACGCGAGCAGGGGCTCCGTGAGGAGCGGCCTTCTCTTCGGGCGGCGCACGGGTCGTGCCGCCGGCGCTGCGTTCGCGATGCCGTTTCTGCGCATTCTCTGCCTTTCGTGTCCATCGTCCGCGCCGTGCGCGGCGAGAGAGGGCTTTCGGAAAGCCGTCCGGAAGGACGGCCGTGCGGGCGAGGACGCCCACTCGGAGATTATACCCAAACGGGGGGCTCTTTTCAACCGAACCGCCCGCGGCCTCACCGAACCGCCGCATTTCCGCCGCATTCCGGGCCCTCGTTCAAGATGTGGTAGAATCGGCGGGAGGGAACCCCAAGATGCAGAACGGACCCGCCCTGCGCCCCGGCGACGTGCTCGCGCTTCCGATCGACGGCCTGTCGCAGGACGGCCGCGGCGTCGGCCGCGCGGACGGACTCGTCGTCTTCGCCGACGGCCTCGTGCCCGGCGACCGCGCCCGCGTGCGGGTGGTCCGCGCCACGGCCCGGCACGCGGAGGCCGTGTCCGAGCGCCTGCTCGAGCCCTCGCCCGACCGCGTCGCGCCCTTCTGCCCGGTGTTCGGCCGCTGCGGCGGCTGCGCCCTCCAGGCCCTCGATTACCAGGCCCAGCTCCGCGCGAAGCGGCGCATCGTGGTCGACGCGCTCGCCCGCATCGGAGGGGTCGCGGACGCGGAGGCGGTCGTCGCGGAGACGCGCGGGATGGCCGATCCCTACGGCTACCGAGCGAAGGTCCAGCTGCCGGTCTCCGGCACCGCCGCGCACCCCCGCATCGGCTTCTTCGCGCGCGGGTCCCACGACGTCGTCGACGCCGACGAATGCCGCGTCCAGCACCCCGCCGGGGACGCCGTCCGCGCCGCGGTGCGCGCGTGGATGATCGCGCACGGGGTCGCCCCCTACGACGAGCGTCGGGGGACGGGGCTCGTGCGGCACATCGTCGTGCGCGTCGGCGCCGCGACGGGCGAGGTCATGGCCGGGATCGTCGCGACCGGCGCCTCGCTGCCGGCCGCGGACGACCTCGCCGCGCGGCTGCGGACCGCGGTCGCGGGCGTACGCGGGATGGCCCTCGCCTCCCTCTTCCTCGACGTGAACCGCGCCCGCACGAACGTCGTCCTCGGCGGCGACGTCCGGATCCTCGCCGGCGCGCCGTCCATCGAGGAGCGGATCGGCGGCCTGCGCTTCCGCATCTCGCCGCTCTCCTTCTTCCAGGTGAACCCCGCGCAGACCGAGGTCCTCTACGCCGCCGCCGTCGAGGCCGCGGGGCTGACGGGGCGGGAGACCGCCTACGATCTCTACTGCGGGACCGGGACGATCGCCCTGATCCTCGCCCGGAAGGCGGCGCGCGTCGTGGGAATCGAATCCGTCGCGGCGGCCGTGGAGGACGCGAAGGCGAACGCGGCGGCGAACGGGATCGCGAACGCGGAATTCGTGTGCGGGGAAGCGGAAGCGGTCGTGCCGGAACGGGCGGTGCGCGGGGAGCGGGCCGACGTCGTCGTGGTGGACCCGCCGCGCAAGGGCTGCGACGAACGGCTGCTGCGGACGGTCGCCGGGATGGCCCCGGACCGCATCGCGTACGTCTCGTGCGATCCGGCGACGATGGCGCGCGACGCCGCGCGGCTCGCGCAGGACGGATACAGGGTCGTGTCGGCGACGCCGGTGGACATGTTCCCGTGGACGGCGCACGTGGAGTGCGTGGCGCGACTGGAACGGGAAGGCGCGCGATGAGCGGGGACGCCGCGGCGCCCGGCGCGTCGGAGATCCGCGAAGCCGAGCGCGCGCTCGCCTCGCTGCGGTCGAAGCTGGAGAAGGTCGTCCCGAAGCTCGCGCCGGGGACGGCCCAGCGGACCCTGGCGGAGCGGCGCGTCCGCGCGCTGGCGCTCTCGCTGGACCTGGTGCGGAAGACCCTGGCCGAGGCGGACGCCGCGGAGGGCAAGGAGAGAGCATGACTCCGCGATTCGACCCGAAGCATCCCGTCGTCCGGCTGTGCATGGCCGGGATGGCCCTCGAGGACGCCGGGAACGCCGGCGCGGCGGCCGCGACGTTCCGGAAGGCCTATGACGAGGCGGCGGACGACTACGGCCGCTTCCTCGCGGCGTACCACATCGCGCTGCGGCAGCAGGACGCGGCGGAACGTCTCGCCTGGCTTGAGACGTCCCTGCGGTGCGCGCGGAGCCTCGACGACGAGGACGTCCGGAGCGCGTATCCGACGCTGCACGACGCGATCGCGGCCTCCCACGAGGCGCTGCGGGACCCGGAGCGGGCGGCGCGCCACCGGGCGCTGGCGGACTCCTTCCGCGGGGCCCCGGCCGACCCGGGGCCGTTCTACCACGGGACGAAGGCGGACCTGAAGCCGGGCGACCTGCTGACGGCCGGCGGGACGTCGAACTACCGGCCGGACCTGACGATGAACCACATCTACTTCACGGCCAACGCCGCGGGCCCGCGGCTCGCGGCGGCCCTCGCGAAGGGGGACGGCCGGGAGCGCGTCTACGTCGTCGAGCCGACGGGACCGTTCGAGAACGACCCGAACGTCACGGACCGGAAGTTCCCCGGAAACGTCACGCGCTCCTATCGCTCGCAGGATCCGCTGCGGATCGTCGGCGAGGAGACGGGGGCCGAGGGGCCGTCGGACGCCGAGCGGCGCCGGTGGCGCGAAGACCTCGAACGGAGCAGGGGAGAGATCATCAACTGACCCTTCCGGACAGGGATGGACCGGAAGAGGGAACGGATCGGAATCGGAGGAGGCAACGCACATGAGGGACATCCGCCTCGGCAGGACGGGCATCCACGCCGGACCGACCGGCTTCGGGGCGCTGCCGCTCCAGCGCATCCCCGTCGCGGACGCGGTGCGGCTGCTGCGCCGGGCGCTCGAGGGCGGCATCGCGTACTTCGACACGGCGCGGGGCTATACGGACAGCGAGCGCAAGCTCGGGCTCGCCTTCGCGGGGATGCGCGACCGCGTCGTCCTCGCGACCAAGTCGCACGCCCGGACGGGCGATGCGTTCCGCCGCGACCTCGCCGAGAGCCTCGCGCAGCTCGGGACCGACCATATCGACGTGCACCAGTTCCACAACCCGTCCTCCTGCCCGAAGCCGGGCGACGGGTCGGGCCTGTACGAGGCGATGCTCGAGGCGCGCGAGCAGGGGAGGGTCCGCTTCATCGGGATCACGAACCACCGCCTCGCCGTGGCGCGCGAGGCCGTCGAATCGGGCCTCTACGATACGGTGCAGTTCCCATTCAGCTACCTGTCCGACGAGAAGGACGAGGCCCTCGTCGCGCTCTGCGCCGAAAGGGACGTCGGCTTCATCGCCATGAAGGCGCTCGCCGGCGGGCTCATCACGCGCAGCGACGCCGCTTTCGCATCCCTGGGCCGGTTCGGGAACGTGCTCCCGATCTGGGGCATCCAGCGGGAGGCCGAGCTCGACGAGTTCCTCGCGCACATCGCGGCGCCGCCGGCCCGGACCCCGGCGCTCGAGGAGGTCGTCCGGCGAGACCGCGAGGACCTGTCGGGCGAGTTCTGCCGCGCCTGCGGCTACTGCCTGCCCTGTCCCGCCGGCATCGAGATCCCGACCGCCGCACGGATGGTCCGCCTGCTCCGGCGCGCCCCGACGGAGCGGTTCGTGTCCGCGGAGGGCCAGGCGATGATGCGGCGCATCGCGGAATGCACGGAATGCGGGCACTGCCGGGAGCATTGCCCGTACGGGCTGGACACGCCGGAGCTGCTGAAGCGGAACCTCGCCGCCTACGAGGCGTTCCTCGAGGAGAGCCGCGCCCGGAGCTGACGGAGCCGACGCAGCCGACGCAGCCTACGCAGCCGACGCCCCGGGAAGTCGTACAATGGAAGGGATGGGACCGAAGGGAGGGGATCCGATGAACTTCTTGAAATATCTTCTGGGCGACGAGAAGATCCGCAACCGGGTCGTGGACGGGCGGACGACGGGGTTCACGCTGCACCTGCGCTACCCCAACTACCGCGGCATGTACCTCGGCTACATCACGGACATCCGGGTGGACGTCGACGGCGTGCCGCACAACGGCGACGCGATCGCCGTGACGTTCAAGAGCGGGACCTTCACGCTCGCCGAGATGCGGTCGTGCGGGTTCACCCGCTGGAACTACGGCGAGGCCGGCGAGGTCTTCGTGCGGCTGCCCGGCGGCCTCGCGGACGGACCGCACCGCATCGAGGCCGGCATCCTGTCGCGCGGTTACCTCGGGACGCACGGGGAGTACGTCGGCGGGTTCCGGGACATCGTGGTGGAGAAAGGAGCGGAGAAGTGATGGCGAAGCTGGGCGTCTCCCTCTACAGCTACCAGTTCGAGTGCTTCCGCGGGATCCTCTCGCTCGAGGACTGCCTCGCCCACGCGGCCTCCATCGGCGCGCGCGGCATCGAGATGGTCCCGGAGCAGACGCTCACGGACCTCGAGTACGAGACGATCGACGAAGGGCTCGTCGCCCGCTGGAAGGACTGGATGAGCCGCTACGGGCTGGTCCCGACCAACATGAACCTCTACGACGACTTCGACGTCTATCCGAACCGCACGCAGACCGACGACGAGCGGTACGCGCGCTTCAAGCACGGCGTCCTCCTCGCGAAGGCGATGGGATTCACGTCGGTGCGCGGCAGCTCGGAGATGCCCGCGCGGCTGCTCGAGCGGTGCCTGAGGATCGCCGAATGCCACGGCATCGTGGTGAGCGTCGAGATCCACGCGCCCTTCTCGCTCAAGTCCTCGTACACGCAGGAATGGTTCGAGTTGATCGACCGGACCGGCACCGCGTACGCCGGCATCCACCCGGACTGCGGCATCTTCTCGAAGGGCCCCGCGGCCTGCCGGATCGACCAGGCGGTGCGCCGCGGCGCGAAGCGCGCGGTGATCGACTACCTGCAGGCGGCGTATGCGGAGGCGAGCGCGAAGCGGCAGGCGGAGGCGACGGTGCTGGACCTCGGGGATTACCGCGACGTCGTCGCGTACGGGATGGCGCAGCCGTTCGAGAAGGCGCGGGCGATGGGCGGCACGGCGCTCGAGGAGGGCCTGTTCCGGCGCCTCACGTACGACGACCCGTCCTGGCTGGTCGAATACAAGCGGTACATCAAGCACTTCCACGGAAAGTTCTACGACATGATGCCCGACGGGAAGGGCGGATTCCACGACCCGTCCGTCGACGTCGAGGGGGCCATGTCCGGGCTGCGCCGCGCCGGGTACCAAGGCTGGATCTCGTCCGAGTACGAGGGCGCGGGCGCGTACCGCGACCTCGCCTGCCCGGTCGACGGGCCCGACTCGCGCGGCCTCGTCGAGAAGCACCAGAAGCTCATGGCGGGCGCCCTCGCGGGCTGACGCCGCGCCGGCCGCGGGACGCGGCCCGGGAGACGGGAAAGGGCGGCGGCCGGGGAACCGGCCGCCGCCCTTCGCGCGTTCCGCGCGGAAGTGCTTCCTACGCCCGGTCCGCGGGGAACGCGATGCCGTTCTGGCGCCGGACCTCGTCCAGCACGCGCATCACGGCGAGCGACTCCGCGTGGTGCGGCTCCGCGAGCGAGGGGTCCTCGCAGCAGCGCAGGAACGCCGCGGTCTCGAGCATGTACTCCGGGACGTCCGGGTCGGCGAGCTTCTCGACGCGGCCGTCGCGGTACCGGATCTCGATGCCTCCGACGCCGGGGAGGTTGCCGATGCGGACCGACGCGTCGTCGAACTGGATCTCGCTGCCGGCCAGGGCGCGCGAGACCTTGGAGTAGAGCACCTCGGCGACCATGCCGGGATAGACGGCGAGGTAGGCGCCGAAGCCGTCGAAGCCGTTCTCGAGCTTCACGTCGGCGGCGTGGAGGCGCTTCGGCTCGCCGAACAGCGCGACCAGCAGGAACGTCGCGTACGAGCCCATGTCCATCACGGCGCCGTTCGACAGGCTCGGGTCGAACGCGTTGCGCACGTCCCCGGCGCGGAAGGCGTCGTAGCGGGACGAGTACTTGCACACCGAGAGCAGCGCGTTGCGGGGCTGGCCGAGCTCCCTGAGCTTCGCCTCGAGCACGGGGAGGTTCGGGTTGAACGCGGGCCGCATCGCCTCGAGGAACGCCGTGCCGCTGCGCTTCGCGGCGGCGATCATCGCCTCGAGCTCGCGGACGTTCGACGCGACGGCCTTCTCGCAGAAGACGTGCTTGCCCGCCTCGGACATCCGGACCGACTGCTCCATGTGGAGGGAGTTCGGCGAGGCGACGTAGACCGCATCGAGCGAGGCGTCGCCGGCCATCTCGTCGAGCGTCGTGTACGTCGTCGGGATCCCGCAGCGGGCGGCGAAGGCCTCGCCGCGCTCGCGGGAGCGCGACAGGATCGCCGCCGCCTCGAACCCGGGATTGAAGGACGCGTTCCGGACGAACTTCTCCGTGATCTCCCCGGTGCCGATGATGCCGAACCGCATGGCCGTTCCTCCCCCTAGGGACGCGCCGCGCCGAGCGCGTCGATGACCGATGCGACCGCGCCCTCTCCGCAGGGCGCGGCCACGCGGAAGCCGTAGCCGTACATCGCCGGCTCGGCGTCTCCCGTGACGAAGGCGACGTCCGCCTCCTGGAGCATGCTCAGGTCGTTGAGCGCGTCGCCGACGCACACGAGCGTCTTCCGGCCGAGGGCCAGGGCCAGGCGCCGCGCGGTCAGGCCCTTGTGCGTGCCGGCGCGCATGACCTCGATGCTGAGGGCGCTCGGGCGCTCCACGCGGTACCGGTCGCCGTATGCGGATTCGACGTGCGTCTTCATCGCGTCGATGCGCCGGACCAGCTCCTCCGGCATCTCGCGGACGATCGGCGCCGGGCCCGGCTTCCGTTCGTTCTGCTGGATCAGGAACCGGAGCTTGAGCCAGGGGCGCGGGATCTCCGCGAGGGGCAGGCGACGGATCAGCACGCCGATCCTCTGCATCCAGTCGTCGTGCGCGGGGTCGCCGTTGAAGCCGTAATGCTCGTCCTTCGTCTGGACCTCGCCGAAGACGTCGGGGAAGCGGGCGACGAGGTCGGCCATCACGGCGTCCGCGTCCTCGGGCAGGTCCTCCCAGAAGATCCAGCTGCGCGTCGCGTAGTCGTACACGGCGGAGCCGTTGGAGAGGATATGCGGGGCATTGACGCGGATATCCCGCGAACTGTGGTCGAACATCGGGCGCGACCGGCCCGTCGCGATCGTGAAGAGGCCGTCCTCGGCCATGAAGCGCTCGACGGCGTCGACGTTGGCCTGCGGGATCCTCCGGTCCCGTCCCGTCAGGGTGGCGTCGAAGTCCGTGACCAGCAGGATGTCGGAGAAGCGTCCCATCGAACCTCCAGGGAAGGGCCATCGGGCCCGGGCGGCGCATCGGTGTCCGGTCTTGATGTAAATTCTGCACATCAAATAGGCCGGAACCGAGCGGATTCTACGCGCCTTCCCGGTTCCTGTCAATGCAACGTGCCGTGAAGAATTCATTGCATCCAGTGAATCGTCGTGCTAGCATGGCCTCATGATCACGCTGCAGGACCTCGCCCTCCGCGCCGGCGTCTCGACCGCGACCGTCTCCCGCGTCCTCGGCGGACGCGGCGGCATCTCGGACAAGACGCGCGAGCGCGTGATGGAGGCCGTGCAGGCCCTCGACTACCGCAACGTCCCGTCGCTGCGGGACGTCGCGCGCCTCGCCGGCGTGTCGCAGTCCACCGTCTCGAACGTCCTCAACGGCCGCGCGGCCGGCGAGGGGAGCCGGAAGGCGGTCCTCCGGGCCGCCGCCGAGCTGCGCTACCGCCCGCGCGCGACGGCCGCGCCGCTCCCGCGCTCGGTCGTGCTCGCGATGGGCGAGATCCCGCAGAACCTCCACCAGAGCGTGAACGAGGCCGCCCTCGCGCTCGGCTTCAACGTCCTCTCCATGCCGCTCGACACGTACGAGCCGGAGGCGGTCGTGCAGCACCTGGAGAAGGGCTGGGCCTGCGGGGCCATTCTCTTCCACGTCAACGACGCGGCGCTCGTGCGGCGATGCGTCGCCCTCGCGCCGACGGTCCAGTGCGGGGCCTACCTCGAGGTCCCGGGATCCTACGTCGTCGCGATCGACTACGAGCGCGCCGCCTGCGAGCTCGCCGAGGAGCTGCTCTCCGTCGGGAAGACGCGGATCCGCTTCTTCGGCGACTCCGACCCCGGCGGCCGCCCGAGCCGCTACGCCCGCGCCTACGCGGCCGGCGTCCGCCGCGCCCTCGCGGAGCGCGGCCTGCCCGAGGACCGCGCCGAAGTCGTCGACCTCGGCCGGAGCGCCCTCTCCGGCGAGTACGGCCGCCACGCGGACGACGTGGCGCGCTGGATCGCGGAGCCGCGCGACCGCCGCCCGGACGCGCTGCTCTTCATGAACGGCTCGGCCGCGTCCGCGTACGTCAACCTGCTCGGGATGGCCGGGATCCGGATCCCCGAGGACGTCGCCGTCGCGTCGCTCCTCGGCGGGCGCCACGACCGTCAGTGCCGGCCGTACCTGACCAGCCTGCAACCGCCGCTGCAGGACCTCGGCGCCGAGGCGATGCAGGTCGTCGCCGACCTCGCGGACGGGAAGCGGGCCCGGCCGAACCTGCAGCTGTTCCCGCACCGCATCCGCTTCGGCGGATCCACCCGGAAGGAGCTCTGTCCGTACGGCTTCGCCGAGGACTGAGGAAGCAAGGAAGGGGAGGAAGGAAGCGCATGGAAGGGAAGCCCGTCATCGTCGGCGTCGCCGGCGGAACCTGCAGCGGCAAGTCCACGCTCGTCGCGGACCTCGCGAAGCGCCTCGGGGACGCGTGGCGCGTGAAGACGTTCATGACCGACCACTACTTCCGCAAGCCCGGGCCGACGGTCGTCGCCCCGTTCAGCGGCAAGGAGTACATGGAGCGCAACCACCCCGACGCGCTCGACCAGGAGCGGCTGTTCGCGGAGTTCGACGCGGCCGTGGCCTCGGGCGAGTTCGACCTCGTCTTCGTGGACGGCCTGTTCACGCTGCTGCTCGAGCGCCTCCGCAAGGATATGGACCTGAAGGTCTTCGTCGACCTCCCGTCCGACGAGCGGATGTTCCGGCGCATCAAGCGCTGGATGGGCTACGGGGAGGCGATGGACAGCATCGTCGAGCGCTACCTCGACACCGTCCGCCACCGGCACGCCGAGCTGATCGAGCCGACGCGCTGGTTCGCCGACGTGGTCGTGAACGGCACCCTGGACGCGCACCGGGGGGCGGACGTCGTGGAGACCTTCGTGCGGCGGCTGCTGGACGAGCGGGCGCGCGCGGCGCAGGCGGACGGGACCTGAGGCAGGACCGGCCGGACGGCCGGGGAAGGAAGGCGACCATGGACATGAACATCCCCCAGGACCCCGCGCTGCGCGATGCGGACCGGATCACCCGCGCCTACTTCGACGCGCTGCTGATCGAGACGCGGTACATCGACTCCGTCGTCCCGTCGACCGCGTTCGACTTCTTCGGAGAGACCTTCGCGACGCCGATCATGACGACGGCGCTGTCGCACCTCGGACGCCTGCGCGAGGACGGCGACCTCGAATTCGCGCGCGGGGCGCGCGCCGCCGAGGCCGTGTGCTGGATCGGGATGAGCGACGACGCCGTGATCGAGGCCGTGGCCGCGACCGGCGCGCGGTTCGTCGAGATCGTGAAGCCGTTCGAGGACCACGACGAGGTCGTGCGCAAGCTGCGGCACGCCGAGGCGTGCGGCGCGATCGGCGTCGGCATGGATATCGACCACGTGTTCAACGGGCGCGGGCGGACGGGCGAGGTGCACGGGCTCCGGATGGGCGTGGTGACGCAGGAGGACCTCGCGCGGTACGCGAAGGCGACGCGGCTGCCGTTCCTCGTGAAGGGCGTGCTGGGCGCGACGGACGCCGCGAAGTGCGCCGAGGCCGGCGCCGCGGGCATCCTGGCGTCGCACCACCACGGGATCCAGCCCTACGCGGTGCCGCCGCTGCTCGTGCTCCCGGAGATCCTCGCCGCCGTCGAGCGCCGCCTGCCGGTCTACGTGGACTGCGCCGTGCAGAGCGGGTTCGACGCGTACAAGGCGATGGCCCTGGGCGCCGCGGGCGTCTGCGTCGGTCGGGCGATCATGGACCCGCTGAAGGAGAAGGGCGCGGAGGGCGTCCGCGAGCGCCTCGCGCAGATGACCGACGAGCTCGCCGCCACGATGGCCCGGACCGGCGCGAAGGACGTGCGCAGCCTCGACCCGGGGACGATCCGGCGACGCGATTTCTAGAACCCCGGGTGGACGCTTCGGACGTTCGGTACCGGAAGGGCACGTTGGCGGAAGGGGACGTTCCATCTCATGGAGAAGCGGCTGGGCGACGGGCCCGGTCCCGACGGATGAAGGAGGGACGCGGCATGTCCGGCAAGGTCGGGAAACGGAAGAACGATAACGGCAATGCGGCGCAGGCCGAGACCGTCGACGCGTACATCGCGCAGGCGGACGCCTCCGTGCGCCCGCGCCTCGAGGCGATGCGCGCCGCGATCCGCGCGGCGATCCCCGCGGCCGAGGAGCGCCTCAGCTACCGCATGCCCGCCTATTTCCTGCGCGGCAGGCCGCTCGTCTACTTCGCCGCCTTCCCGCGGCACGTCGGCTTCTATCCGACGGCGGACGGCATCGCGGCCTTCGAGGCGCGCTACGCCGCCGAGGGGCTGACCTGGACGAAGGGCGCCGTGCAGTTCCCGCACGCGAAGCCGCTGCCGCTGGCGCTCGTCGCGGAGGTCGCCGCGTACCGCGCCCGCGCAGTCGAGGGCGGGGGCCGCTGACCCATGGACCCGAAGATGCGCGGCCACGTCCGCGTCGAGCCCTGGACCTCCGATTGGGACGCGCAGTTCCGGGAAATCCGCGCGATGCTCGCGGACGCGCTCGGCCCCCTCGCGCTCGCGATCGAGCACGTCGGCAGCACGTCCGTCGCGGGGCTCGCCGCGAAGCCGATCCTCGACATCGACGTCGTGATCTCCTCCCGCGACGACCTGCCCGCCGTCGTGGAACGCCTCGCGGGCATCGGCTTCCGGCATATCGGCGACGGGGACATCCCGGGCCGCGAGGTCTTCAAGCGCACGTTCGAGGACGCCTTCATGGCCTACCACCTCTACGTCTGCGCCCGCGA
>CAIXGU010000180.1 GCA_903919045.1 uncultured Eubacteriales bacterium
AGGACCGCGTCAGGCGGCGTCGATCGCGTCGAGGATGGCCTGGATCGGCTGGTTGCCGAGCAGCGTCTTCGTGCCGTGGGGGCCGTTGACCACGATCTGCGGGACGGCGGAGACGTTGTAGAGCTTCGACAGGCTCTCGAACGTCGACGCCTCGACCATCTCGCCCTCGATGTACGGGTTCATCATGGCGAGCTTGTGCGCTTTCTGGACGGCGCCCGGGCAGTGCGGGCAGCTCAGCGTCACGAACACCTTGATGTTGACCGGCTGGTCGATCTTCGCCACGCGGTCCGCGAACTCCTTCGGGACCTCGCTTTCGGCGCCCGACATCTCGATCAGGGCCGGGATGAACGAGTTGATCTCGTGGCCGGCCGGAATCCCGTTGAACTTGACGCCGCGATAGGTCCCCTTGTCGTCCAGGAGCACGAAGCTCGGGGCCAGCGTGACCTTGTACTCCGCCGCCTTCGCCGCGTCCTTCTTCAGGTCGTAGCGGACGAGCCGGATGCGCTCGGTCAGGCCGGCGATCTCGTCGAGCAGCCCGTCCGTCTCGGGGCACGTGTAGCATCCGGGTTCGGTGAAGAGGGCGATCGTCACGTCGCGCTTCATCGCGTCGAAGATCTCCTTCAGCTGCTTCTCCTGCTCCTCGTTGAACATCTTCATGGGGGGTCCTCCTTCTAGTTCCTTTCGAAATCGGTGCGCTGGATGTATTCGCTCGCAGCCAGGGCGGCGGTGGCGCCTTGCCCGGCGGCGATCACGATCTGCTTGTAAGGGAACGCGGTGACGTCGCCGGCGGCGAAGAGGCCGGGGACGTTCGTCCGCATCCGCTCGTCCGTCCGGATCTCCCCGGACTCGGTGAGTTCGGCCGACGACGCGAAGGCGCCGGCGTTCGGGAGGTGGCCGATCTCGACGAACAGCCCATCGCCCGCGAGCGTGCGGCGCTCGCCGGTCGCCGCGTCCTCGACGAGGATGCCGGTCATCCGGGCGTCCCCGAGGACCTCGACGATGCGGGTGCCGAGGAGGACGCGGATGCGGGGGTGCGCGGCCAGGCGCTCGGCGAGGACGGCGTCGGCGCGCAGGACGCTGCGCTGGACGACCGTGACGGAGCGGGACTGCGCCGCGAGGTCGAGCGCGGCCTGCGCGGCGGAATTGCCGCCGCCGGCGACGAACACGTCCTTGCCGATGAACAGCGGGCCGTCGCAGATCGCGCAGTAGCCGACGCCCTTGCCCGCGAAGCGCTCCTCGCCGGGCACCCCGAGGCGGCGCGGCGTCGAGCCGGTCGCGACGACGACGGCCTTCGCGCGGTAGGATTCGCCGGTGGCGAGCGTCAGGCGGTGCAGGCGGCCTTCGGTCGCGTAGGCGACGACCTCGGCCTCGTCCGCGACGGGCACGTCATACCGGGCGACGTGGTCGAGGAACCGCTTCGCGAGCCCCTCGCCGTCCACGTCGACGACGCCGAGATAGTTCTCCACGCCCGACGTGTCGAGCAGCTGGCCGCCCTTCCGCTTTCCGAGGATGCCCGCGGAGAGGCCCTTGCGGGCCGCGTAGAGCGCCGCGTTCGCGCCGGCGGGACCGGACCCGACGACCAGCAGGTCGTAGACCCTGTCCGGATCCAGGGCGGGCTTCTTCGCGAAGCCGGCGTCGAGCGAGAACGAGAGATCGATGGCCACGGCGTCCCCTCCTTCAGCGGTTCAGGATCTTGCTGACCGAGGACTCGGTCAGGCCGCCGAACAGCTCGCCGAGCTCCTTCAGCGACAGCGTCGTCGTCAGGCGGAAATCGTGGATCAGCCGATTGCGGCAGGCGCGGTCGGAGAGCAGGGACGCCTCGTCGACGCTCCCCTCGCGGGCGATGCGGGCGAGCCGCTCGCGCGCTTCGGGCAGGGTACGGATGCAGTCGCGCCGCGCGGGGTCGGGCGTCGCGATCCAGTCGAGGGCGATCGGGTGGTCCGGGTCGTCGTGGCAGAAGCTGTTGAAGTGCGTGTCGGTCGGCCGGTGGATGCCCCGCATCGCCGCGAGCACTTCCTCGGGCGTGGCCAGCGCGCGGCTGCGGTAGCGGTCGCGGAACAGCGGCTCGTCGCAGCGGGCGTGGAGGGCGTAGCCGATGTTGAGGCTCTTCATGACGCTCGACAGGTCGGCTCCGTTCATGTCGAGGACGAGGTGGTACTCGTCGTCGGCGAGCAGGCAGTAGGCGTGGAGGCGGAAGCCGTAGCGGGCCTGGGCCTTCTTCAGGGCGTCGAGAAAGTACGCGCGGTCGGCGTCGTCGCGGAACAGCGGGCGGGAACCGCCGCCGACCTGCCGGACGTGGTAGAAGCCGTATTCGCTTTTCTCTCGGGCCTTGCGGGGCATCTTCCGTCCCTCCTCTGCGCCGAGCATACCACGGGACGGAACTTGATTCAAGGTCCGTCCCCCTCTTCGGAGGGAGTCGCGCGAAGAGCGGAACCGGCGTTACAGGGAAGGGCGGGAGCGGTCGGCGGGAACGGTCCCGGCCTAGAACATCTCCTTCGTCGGGCAGCTGTCGACCTCGGGCTGGAGCGTGACGTGGCTCACGCCGTACTTCTCCTCGAGGAGCCGCTCGATCGCCGCGCAGACCTCCTGCGCCTCGCACAGGCTCATGTCGTCCATGTCGACGTGCGCCTCGAAATGGACCGTGCGCTCGTCCGCGAGCCAGGTGTGCACGTGGTGCAGGTTGCGGACGCGGGCCATCCCCTCGACGTCGCGGCGGATCGCCTCGTAGTCGAGCGGCGCCGCGCCCTGCATGAGGATGTCGACCGTGCGGCGCAGGATCAGGTAGGACTCGCGGGCGATGTAGAGCGAGATCAGGACCGTGGCCAGGGGGTCGATCCAGGTCGCGCCGAGGAACCGGATCAGGAGACCGCCGGCGATCACGCCGACCGACGAGACCGCGTCGCCGAGCAGGTGGAGGAACCCGGCCCGGACGTTGAGGCTCGCGTGGGCGTCGCGGCGCAGGAGCAGGACGGAGGCGAGGTTCGCGGCGAGGCCGATCGCGGCGACCGCCAGCATGAGGCCGCTGTCGACGGGCTGCGGCGCCGCGAAGCGCCGGACGGCCTCGACGACGAGGAACACGCAGATGCCGAGCAGGACGGCGGCGTTCACGAACGCCGCGAGGATCTCCGCGCGCCGGTATCCATAGGTCCGGCCGGCGTTCTTCGGGCGGCGGGCGATGCGCGCCGCGCCGTAGCTGATGAGCAGCGCCGCGGTATCGCTCAGGTTGTGCAGGGCGTCGGACAGGAGCGCGAGGCTGCCGGAGAGGAGGCCGCCGAGGAGCTCGGCGACCGTGATCAGGACGTTCAGCGCCGAGACGGCGAGGAGGCGTCCGCCCGCGGAGCGCCCATGGTCGTGGCCGTGGGCGAGGCCGGAGCCGGGAGCGTGTTCGTGGCCGTGGTCGTGCGGCATCGCGTCCCCTGCGCCTTCAGTGCCGCGAGAAGAGCTCGGCGGCCCGCTCGGCGGGCAGCGGCCCTGCCGCGAGGAATCCCTGGATCAGGCGCGCGCCGAGGCGGTCCGCGAGCACGCGCTGCTCGGGCGTCTCGACGCCTTCGACCACGACCCACATCCCGCAGTCGTGGAACGCCTGCGCGACGGATTTCATCATCGTGAAGGTCCGGCGGCTGCCCATCGCCTTCTGGAGGAGGCCCCGGTCGAGCTTCACCGCACGGAACGGCAGCTCCACGGCCGTCGAGAGGTTCGCGTAGCCGGTGCCGAAGTCGTCGAGGTAGAACTGGATGCCCGCTTCCTGCAGCGTGCGCATGATCTCGCGCACCGGCTCGATGCGGTCGATGAACACGCTCTCCGTGACCTCGATGTGGATCCGGCGCGGGTCGACGCCGCTCGCGGAGAGGGTCGTGAGCGTCTTCTCCGCGAATCCCTCCTGGAAGAACTGCAGCGACGAGCAGTTGATCGAGATCGCATCGTACGGGATGAGGGCCGCTTCGAGGCGTCGTGCGAAGCGGCAGACGGCTTCGAGCACGCGGTCGCCGAGCGCGACGATCAGCCCCGACTCCTCGGCGATCGGGATGAACTCGCTCGGGAGGATGTCGCCGAGAGCCGGGTCGTGCAGGCGGGAGAGCGCCTCGGCGGACCGGAAGCGGCCGTCGGAGGTCGAGAGGATCGGCTGGAAGAGCACCTCGACGCGGTCCTCGGAGATCGCGGCGCGGAGGGCCTCCTCCACGCGGTGCCGGCGGTGCACGTGCAGCAGCATCTCGGCGTCGGGCAGGACCAATCGGCCGTGGCCGTTCCTCTTGGACAGAGCGACGCAGTGCTCGAGCAGATCGATCGCGTCCTCGACCGATGCGGCGTGGTCGGGCGCGCGCAGCGCCGCGATGCTGGCCGACAGCCGGCACGGAACCGGTCCCCCGTTCCACGGAGACTCGAAGCGGGCGCGGATCGGCGCGAGGCGGTCGGCGAGCGCATCGGGTCCGAAGTCGTCGGGACCGAGGTCGTCGAGCAGCAGGGCGAACTCGTCGCCGGCATACCGGTACACGTCGCGGATCGGCACGACGGACGCAAGGTAGCGTGCGACCTCGCGCAGCAGCCGGTCGCCGCTCGCCTGGCCGAATTGGGCGTTCACGGCCTTGAAGCCGTCGAGGCTCACGAGCGCGACCGCGAAGCGGCGCTGACGGCGCAGCAGGATCCCGACGACCTTCGAGAAGGCGCGCCGGTTCTTGAAGCCGGTCAGCTCGTCGACGACGATCCGCTTGTTCTGGAGGAAAAGGTAGATGATCAGCAGCGCCGAGGTCGAGGCCGTCCCGATGAGGACGATCGGGCGCCGGGCCGTCGTGAGGATCGACTGGACGACCACCAGCGCCGTCCCGAGGATCGGGAAGGCGAGGAGGACGTTGCGGAACTGGCGCTCGATCCTCCGTCCGAAGAGCAGGATCGTCGCGACGCCCGCAGCCGTGTAGAGGAAGACGGTGGCATAGACGACCGCGAGGCCGGGTCCGTCGGTCTTCAGGCCCTCCGCGCCGATCCTGTAGACGAAGTGCGTCAGGGGGTTCGTCAGCACCACGGCCGCATACGCGAGGAAGGGAACGGACGAGACCCACATGTAGCGCCGGACGCGTCCCTCGTCCTCGAACAGGAAGGCGACCGTGTAGAGCAGGAACATCGCCGCGGTCATCGGCGTCGTCAGGTAGAAGAGGAGGCTGACGACATCGATCAGGACGAGCGGCGCCATCGTGCTGAACGGCGGCTCGAGCAGGACGAGGCTCGCGATCGTGAAGGCGACGGATACCACGACGCCGTAGAGGCAGGCGCGGAAGTAGCGGTCCCGCAGCGTCGGGACCATGTCGCTGCCGCGGGAATAGAGCAGGAGGATCAGGCCGAACAGGAGGGCGGCGAATTCGCCGGTCAGGTCGAAATGCATCGCGCGTTGTCCTCCGGACGGCGCCTCGCAGGACGCCCCCCGCTTCGCATCATATCACAGCGCGTCCGCCATGCCGTCGGGGAAGCGTCGGAGGAAGTCCGCGATGCGCGCACGGGCCGCCCTCGCCTCCCGAACCGGGGCGAGGACCCAGTCGTGGGCCATCCCCTCCTCGACCCGGATCTCGCAGGAGCTCCCGCGCGCCGCGTCCAGGCGGGCGGCCAGGTCGACGCAGTCGGAACGGAAGACCTCCTCGGTCCCGCAGAAGACGAGCACGGACCCGAGGTCCTCCATGCGCCCGAAGGCCGGCGAGACGCGGGGGTCCTTCGGGTCGATCGCGCCCGCGTACCGGAGTCCGGCGGCGACGCATCCGTCCACGGAGAGGACCGGGTCGCGCGCGGCGTCGTCCGCGAGGCCGGGGTTCGACAGGGTGACGTCCAGCCACGGCGAGATCAGCACGCACGCCTGCGGCATCGGGAGCGGGCGCGGCGCCGCGCCGTCGTCCGAGGCGCCTGCGCGCGCGGCTTCCTCCGCGAGGTCCCGCAGCACCTGGCGGAACGCGAGCGCGAGTCCGCCGCCCGCCGAGTCGCCCATGAGGAAGAAGACGTCGCCCGGATTGCGCGCGGCGACGTCCCGGTACGCCTGCAGCAGCGCGCGGTGCGTGTCCGCGGCCGTGTGCTCCGGCACGAGGGGGTAGTCGACGTTGGTGACGAGGAAGCCGTGGCGGCGCACCAGCGATGCGAGGAACAGGCGGTGCATCGGGGAGGCCTCGGAGGCGTAGCCCCCTCCGTGCAGGAAGACGATGTGCCGCCGGGGGGCCGCCTTCGGCCGGTCCGCGGCGTCGATGCTCCGGAGCGGCGCGGCGAGGCGGATCGTCTCGGCCCAGCCGTCCTCGACCGGCCATTCCTCGACCGCGAACCTCGCGGAGAAGCGGGCGGCGCGGCAGGCGCCGACGCGGCGGCGCTTCGGGCCGAGCAGCGCGGCCTTCACGAGCTTCCGGATCCCGACGGCCTTGGCGAGGAGCTTCACGAGTCGGATCGGCAGCGGCATGGTCGCACCTCCCGTGCGCAGGCGCCGGTCCTCGGACGCGGCGGTCTCCTGGAAACGGATTATAATGCCATTCGTAGGGCCTTGGAAGCGGTTCCGCGAAGGAGGCGCCCATGGAAGGCACGTTCCTCAACGTGATGGCCGAGTTCGACGAGCGGACGCAGCGACGCCTCCGCGCCGTGCACGAGGTCCTCGCGGAGCACGGATGCGTCGGTCGCCAATCGAAGACCCTCCCCTACCACATCACGCTCGGCATCTACGGTCCGGACGCGGAGGATGCCTTGGCGCTGCGGCTTTCGGCGCTCGCCGGGACCCCGGCGGTCGACGTCTCGCTCGGCGGGATCGGCCTCTTCCGTCTCGACGTCCTGTTCGCGATCCCCAACGTCACGCGCGCGCTGCTGGACCTGCGCCGCCCGTTCGCCGACTCGAGCGACAGCCGCGACTGGGCGCCGCACGTCACGCTCCTGAAGGACCGCCCCGAGGTCGTCCTCCGGGCCGTCCCGCTCGCCGCCGAGCGCTTCTCGGGGCATTCCGGGCGCATCGTCGCGGTGAGCCTCTACCAGTTCCGCCCCACGCGCCTCGTCGAGCGGATCGACCTCGCGCCCTAGCCGGCGCGCGTCCGCCTCCTCAGCAGCAGCCGTCCGGTCCGCCGCAGTCCGGCTCCTTGCCGGTCACCAGGCCGAGCAGGATCGCCGCGGCGCAGCCTACGCCGGCGTCCACGGAAATCGCGTCCGTCGGGCAGTTCCGGGCGCAGGCGCCGCATTCCATGCACCGGTCGCGGTCGACCACGCGCGCGACGCGGTCCTCGACGGCGAACACGGCGTGGGGGCAGACCTCGGCGCAGCGGCCGCAGCCGATGCATTTCCCTTCGTCGTAGGCGAGGGTGACGACATCCTTCAGATAGCGCTCCTTCATCCCGCACCTCCCGCGAACCAGCCGAGGGCCATCTCCGCGACGAGCACGAGCGCGCCCGCCGCGGCCGCGACCGCCATGGCGGGGACCGCGGTCCGCATTTCCCTGTTCACGCCGGACGGCGAGGTGAACGTCGTGCTCCCGGTGAAGTTCATCGCGGCGAAGGCCGACAGCGCGGGCAGGACCAGCAGGTAGGCCAGCGCGCGCGGCCAGGCGAGCGTCGGGGCGGCGGGCCATCCGTTCAGCGCGGCGACCCCGAGCGCCCAGAGGACGCCGAGCAGGGCGCCCTTGAAAGCGAAGGCCCTCCCCGGGATCCAGGGCAGCAGGATCGGGACGAGCACGGTCCCGACGAGGACGGCGCCGACCGTCGCATACGCGTCGACGGGCCCGAACCGGCCGAGGCCGAGGACGTCGAGCAGGAACAGGACGCCGAAGGCGACCAGCAGGGGCTTGATCGCGAAGACGAGCTCGCCCGGGACGAGCGCGATCCGGTCGCGCAGGCTGAACCGCACCCGGCGCATCGCCGGCGTCGCGACCCGTCCCGCGGCGAGGTACGCCGGCAGGTCCCCGATGCGGACCGGCCCGTAGTCGACCGCGAAGCCCGTCGCCCGCTTCACCTCGTGCGCGGCGACGCCGACGGCGCCGAGCTGGGGGAGGACCAGGCGGCGGTGCGCCACGCGGCGGTCGAGCGAGACGGCCTTCACGCGGCGGACGAGCTCCGACGTGCCGAAGGTCCCCTTCCCCGCCGCGCACCAGACGTTGACGCCCTTCGTGTCGAGCACGAGGAGCCAGGCGTCGAGACCGGCGAGCGCGCGGCGGACGACGTCGAACGTGAGCTTGTAGCTGGCGGTGACGAGCACCTCGGAATCCGGGCCCGGCGCGCCGACGTGGTACAGCCCGGGGTCGACGGCGTAGTCGTCGCGGCCGATGCCCCACCGCACCTTGTAGGCGCCGAGCCGGTCGCGGAGGGTCCACGCAGCCGCTGCGCGCGGGACGTCGGGCAGGGGCGGTTCGGGCGGCAGCGCGCCGGCCAGCCGGCCGGCGGCGGCGCCGCGTCGGCAGACGGGGCGATCGCCCGTCGCGCCGGCGCTCATGATCCCGCGAGCAGGCGCTTCACGTCTCCGACGCCGAGGACGCGGCCCGCGGAGACGATGCGGCCGTCGACGACGAGCCCCGGCGTCCGGAGCACGCCCGTGGCGGCGATGGCCTGCAGGTCCGTCACGTACTCGATGCGCGCGTCGAGCTTCAGTTCCTCGACGGCCTGCTCCGTGGCGGCGAGCAGGTTCTTGCAGTTGCGGCAGCCGGATCCCACGACCTGGATGACCATTGGAACGCTCCTTTCGATGTCTACGCCAGCAGGGCGCCGAACGCGTTGAAGAGATAGCCGACGACCATGATCCCGAGGGTGACGAAGCCCGCGAAGGAGACGAGCAGCCGCGTCTTCACGACCTTCTTCAGGAGGATCATCGACGGCAGCGACAGGGCGGTCACGGCCATCATGAAGGCCAGCACCGTGCCGATGCCCACGCCCTTCCCGACGAGCGCCTCGGCGATCGGCAGCGTGCCGAAGATGTCCGCGTACATGGGGACGCCGACCAGGGTCGCGATCGCGACGGAGAAGACGTTGCGCTGCCCCAGGACGGCGAGGATCCAGCTCTCGGGGATCCAGTCGTGGATCGCGGCGCCGATCGCGACGCCCCCGAGGAGGTAGGGCCAGACGCGCTGCAGGATGTCCCTCAGCTGGTCGGAGGCGAATCGGACGCGGTCGCGCTTCGTGAGCCGCTCCTCCGGCAGCTCGACGGCGCCCTCGCCGGGCGTGCCGCGGACGAAGGGCTCCACGTACCGGTCCATCTTCAGCGCGTCGAGGAGCGAGCCGCCGGCGACCGCGAGGACGACGCCCACGACGACGTAGGCGAAGGCGATCCGCCAGTTGAAGATGCTCGCGAGGAGCAGCACCGAGGCGAGGTCCACGAGCGGCGAGGAGATCAGGAACGAGAACGTGACGCCGACCGGCAGGCCGGCCCGCGTGAAGCCGATGAACAGCGGGATCGACGAGCAGGAGCAGAAGGGCGTGACCGTCCCGAGCAGAGCGCCGACCAGGTTCGCGCCGATGCCGTGGAAGCGGCCCAGGATGCGGCGCGTGCGCTCCGGCGGGAAGTAGCTCTGGACGTAGGAGATGCCGAAGATCAGCGCGGACAGCAGCAGGAGGATCTTGACGGCGTCGTAGAGGAAGAAGTGCACGCTGCCGCCGAGCGGCAGCGCGGTGTCGAGCCCGAAGACGCGCTCGACGAGCAGGCGCACGAGGTCCGACAGCCACTGCATGCGCAGCAGCTGGTCGTCGAGGAAGGAGAAGAAGGACCCGATCGCGTTCCAGAAGCCCATCCGTCAGTCGTCCTTCCCGATCCGCAGGTCGATCGCGGGCGCCGCAGGGCCGTCCAGGAGGGCGGGCAGCCGCGCGGCCAGGTCCTTCACCTTCGCCTCGATGGCCCGCGCCGTCGCCTCGAAGGCCTCCGGACCCTGTCCGGTCGGGTCCTCGAGTCCCCAATCCTCCGTGTGCCGATTCGGCAGGCTCGGGCAGACGACGTTGCAGCCCATCGTGACGAGGACGTCGACGCGCGGCGGGATCGCGGCGAGGAGCTTCGGGCGCTGCGTCGCCTCCATGTCGAGCCCGTACAGGCGGCGGATCGTCGCGACGGCGTCGGGATTGATCCGGTCCCGGAGCTCGGTGCCGGCGGAGACGGCGTCGAAGGCGTCCGCGGCGAAGCGCTTCGCGAGGGCCTCGGCCATCTGGGAGCGGCAGGAATTGTGGACGCAGACGAAGGCGACGACGGGGCGGTTCATTTCGCTTCCTCCTTCGCGGGGAACCAGCCCCGCGTGCGGTTCGCGATGCGGACGAGGACGAGCATCACGGGCACTTCGGCGAGGACGCCCACGATCGTCGCGAGGGCGGCGGGCGAGCTCGTCCCGAACAGGGCGATCGCGACGGCGACCGCGAGCTCGAAGAAGTTCGAGGCGCCGATCATCCCGGCGGGCGCGGCCACGTCGAAAGGCAGCTTCCACGCGCGCGCCCAGAGGTAGGCGGCGAAGAAGACCAGGAAGGTCTGCAGGACGAGCGGGACCGCGATCAGGAGGATGTCGAGCGGCTGGGAGAGGAGGGTGTCCCCCTGGAAGCTGAAGATCATCACGAGGGTCAGCAGGAGGCCGACGATCGTGACGCCGCTCCACTTCGGCAGGAACGTGCCGGTGAAGTACGCCTCCCCCTTCCGGCGGATCAGCAGCGTCCGCGTGAGCGCGCCGGCGCCGAGGGGGATCACCACGAACAGCACGACGGACAGCGCGAGCGTCGCCCAGGGCACCTGGAGGCCGGAGATCCCGAGCAGGAACCCGACGATCGGCACGAAGGCGACGAGGATGATCAGGTCGTTGGTCGCGACCTGGACGACGGTGTACGCCGCATTGCCGCGCGTCAGCCAGCTCCAGACGAAGACCATCGCGGTGCAGGGCGCCGCGCCGAGAAGGACCGCCCCGGCGAGGTACTGCTTCGCGAGGTCGGCCGGCATCAGGCCCTTGTAGAGGACGAAGAAGAACAGCACCGCGATCCCGTACATCGTGAAGGGCTTCACGAGCCAGTTCACGACCCAGGTCACGACGAGCCCGCGCGGATTGCGGCCCACGTAGCGGAGGCTCGCGAAGTCGACCTTCATCATCATGGGATAGATCATGAGCCAGATCAGGACCGCGATCGGGATCGAGACCTGCGCGTACTCGAAGCGCGCGAGGAACGCGGGCACGCCCGGCAGGAACCGGCCGATCGCGACGCCGGCCGCCATGCACCCGAGCACCCACAGCGTCAGGTACTTCTCGAAGAAGCCGATGCCTTCCCTGCGCTCCCGGGCCATCCCGCTACCTCCCGCACGCGGCGCAGGCCGCGCCCTTGCGTCGAGGCGCCGTCGCCGCGTCCGCCGCAGCGGACGCCTCCGCTGCTCCGCCGTCCTCCGGCGCGGCGCCGAGCCCGTCGACGATCGAACGCAGCGCCGCGAGTCCGGCCGGCCGCAGGCTGTAATGCACCCATAACCCGGAGCGGCGGGCCGACACCAGGCCGCAGTCGGTCAGCACCTTCATGTGGTGCGAGAGGGTCGGCTGCCCGACCGAGAGGTCCGCGAGCAGCTCGCAGGCGCAGCGCTCGCCGCCGCCGAGCAGCCGTACGATCCGCAGGCGCACGGGCTCCCCGAGCGCACGGAAGACGGCGGTCCCGTTCCCTTCGTCCATGGCGGCCTCCCTTCATCGATGGATGTCGATATGACGAGCATAGGCGATGCATCGACGGTTGTCAATCTATCGGGCGAAGAAACGGACCGCCCGGAAGGGTCCGGGCGGTCCGCATCGGTCGGATCGGGTGTCTCGGCGGACGAGGCGGGAATCGTCCCGACGGGCGTCGGGTCGGCGGTCGCGCCGTCCTCCCCGTGGTTCTTCTCGCCGTTGTGCTTCCCGGCGTCGTACCCCTCGTCGCCGCCCTGCCCGGCGTCGCCTTCGTCGCGGTCGCCGTCGTCCTCGTCGACGTCCTCGTCCTGGTCGTCGGACCCCTCATCGGAATCCGCGTCGACGGTCTCGTCTTCCGGGTCCCCGTTCTCGTCGACGGACTCATCCCCCTGGTCCTCGTCGACGGATTCGTCCCCTTCGGGCCGGGCCGCGTTCAGGGCCTTCATGATCTCCTTGACCTTGGCTTCGCCGTAGGTCGCGAGGACCTGCTCGCGGGTCTGGCCCAGCGCGGCGGCGAGGCGGTCGATCAGGTTCAGGCGCCCGGGAGACAGGCCGAGCGAACGCGCCGCGGCGATGCGCTCGTGCGTGATCGCGGAGACGTCGACCTGGCCCTCGGCGCCGCTCTCGTCGAGGCCCTCCTCGGCGGAGGCCTTCAGCTCTTCCTCGAGGCCCTGCTCCTCGTCGGTGGGCTCGTTGCCCGCCTGCTCGACGCTGATCGCGACGTACGTGTCGGTCGCGGCCGGGTCGATGTAGCCGAGCGACACGGCGGCCGCCACGATGAGCTTCACGGCGTCGGTCGCGGCGAGCCCCTCGAGCTTCAGCGCGTCGAGGACCTTCTTCGCGTCGTCGTTCAGCGGCCGGGCGTCGAGGACGATGCCGTCCGCGCCGACTTCGAGCTCGACGCTCGGGTTGATGTCGATGGTGACGATGCGGCCCGAGAGGGCGGCTTCCGGCGCGCTCGTCCCGGTCTTCTCGAGCGGGGCCGTCGCGGACGGCTGGGCGGCGCATCCGACGATCGCGAACGCGGTCATGGCGACGAGCGCGACGAGGACGGCGGCGGTGGCGAACGGATTCCTCTTCGAACGACGGGTCATGTCCTTCCTCCTTGGAGGCGGCGCCTGCTGCGCCGCGGCAGCCCCTCGCGGGGTCCTTCCGTCTTTTTCCCCAAAAAAGAAGAACGCCATTTTCGGAAGCTGGCTGCCATCGGTTTCCCGGAAGGCCCTGTAGCTTTGCGTCGCCGCCTTTCGGCGGGTTTGCCGTTTCGGTCTGGGGTCCTGCCATAATCTACGATGGCCCGCTGCGGGAAAACGGGGTCTAGGGTCCGGGTGCCTCGGGGACCGGCGTTGGATCCTCGGGGGCCGCTCCTGCGGCTGCATCTCCCCCCTCCCCGTCCGACGCGCTCTCGACCATGACCGCCTTCACGTCGCGGTTCACGAGCATCAGGTACAGCGGGACGAGGGCGAGGCCGGTGCCGATCGCCCCGATGATGGAAACCGGGAACCGGTCGGCGAGGAAGCCGTAGGCGACCGTGGAGAGGGCCATCCCGCCGACCATGCTCGTCGTGAGGAAGCCCATGACCGTCGCGCGCTTGTCGTGCGGGATGAGCAGCATCAGCGCCGTCGTGAGGATCGTGTTCCCGACCGCGCTCAGCAGGTCGCCGACGAGGAACAGCCCGGAGACCGCGAGGAACGGGCGCAGCAGCAGGCCGGCGATCACGGCGGCCCCCGACAGCGTGAAGCTGCCGACCAGCACCGCGGGGCGGGCCTTCGCCGGCAGGCGCACCGCCGACACCAGCAGCGACCCGGCCAGGCCGCCGACCGACAGAGCGGTCATGAAATAGCCGTATTGGGCGAGCGAGAAGCCCTTCTCGGTCGTGAAGACCAGCAGCAGGTTGTAGAAGCCGGCGCCGAGGAAGTTGATGCCGATCGCCGAGAAGAACAGCACGTTCAGCCCGCGCGTGGCGACGAGCGCGCGCAGGCCGTCCCGCAGGTCGGCGAGGATCGCCGGGACGCTCAGCCCCGTCCCCTGCTTCGGCGAGCGCGGGATGCGGACGAAGAGGACCAGCACGGCGTTCACGAGGAACGAGATCCCGTTGAACACGACGAGCTCGCCGACGCCCACGTAGACCAGCAGCAGGCCGCTGAACGCCTTGCCGACGAGGTCCACGACCGTCTGCGACGCCGAGGTCACCGACCGCGCGCGGACGAGCTCGGACCGTGGGACGATGTCCATCAGCACGGAGGCGGCCGTCGGGTTGAACATGACCCCGAGCAGCGCGACGGCGACCGTGATGCCGAACAGCGGGCCGGTGCCGAGACGGCCGAGCAGAATGAGCGCGCCGATCAGCAGCATCAGGACGCCGCGCAGCGCGTCGACGAGGACGATCGTGCCGCGCCGGTCGATCCGGTCGCCGATCGCGCCCGCGATCGGGCTGAGGAACATGTTGAGGAACAGGGCGATCGAGGTGAAGAGGGCCATCAGCGAAGCCGACCCCGTCTCGTGGTAGACGAAGTAGCCGATCGCGATCGAATAGACGACGTCCCCGAGACGGGAGACGAACGCCCCCTGCAGGAGCAGCGTGAAGTTCCGGGTGAAGAGCTTTCCGGGCATGGTCCCCTCCGTCCGCTTCCTCCCATGATATCATCGAAGCGTCAGGACCCGCGGTCCGTTCGAAGGGCCGCTCCCCGGGAGGTGCGCCATGGCGGGTGGACAACCGACCTTCGGTCACGGCAAGGTGTGCTATCTGGTGCTGCCGGCGCGGGATCCGGAACGCGCGGCCGCGTTCTACCGCGACGTCTTCGGGTGGCGGATCCGCACCGGCGGGGACGGCTCGCTCGCCTTCGACGACGGCGTCGGCGAGGTCTCGGGGACCTGGGTCGCCTCGGACCGCGCCGCCTCGGACGACGGCATCGACGTGCATCTCATGGTCGACGACCTGGTCGAGGCCGTCGCGCGGATCCGCGCGGCGGGCGGCGCCGTCGACGAGGACGGGCTGCATCTCGCCGGCGAGCGCTGGGGGCATTTCCGGGATCCGGAAGGCAACCGGCTCGGCATCTACGAGCATCGCGGAGGCTGAGAAGGCGATATTCCGGACGCGGCGCCGCTGCAGCCGCGCAGCGCCCGCGCCCTACGGCTCGAGCCGCTTGCGTCCCTTCCACTCCGTCTCGAGCATCGCGTATTCGAGCTCGTCGTACCAGCGCTCCGGATCCCCCGGCCGCCCCGGCCGATTGTGGTGGAAGTGCGCCTCGCGGCGCATGCCGTTCTTCTCCATGACCCGGAAGGACGCGACGTTGTCGGCGCGGCAGGTGGCGAAGATCCGGTGCACCCCCAGCGTCTCGAACCCGAAGCGCAGGAGCTCGTGGCACGCTTCGGTGCCGTAGCCGCGCCGGTGGAAGTCGCGGTGGAGCACCCAGCCGACCTCGGCCGCCTCCCGGTGTCCGACGAGCGCGATGCCGCAGCCGCCGATCAGGCGCCCGTCCTCCTTCCGCTCCACGGCGAAGTCGAACTCCGTCCTCGGATGCGCGTGCTCGTTCGCGAGGACGCGGTCGAGGAACTCGCGCGTCTCGGCCTCGGAGTTGGGTCCCCAGAGCAGATGCACCAGATTCTCCGGGTCTCCGGCATAATCGTGGATCGCCGCGAGGTCGTCGGCCCGATAGGGTCGCAGGACCAGGCTCTCGGTGTGCAGCATCGGCTTCGCCTCCCCCTGCAAGCGGCGGAATGGCTTCCACTCTTCATGATAGCACGGCGCCGCGCTGGCGAAGCGCGGACGACGGGTGTACGCTGAAGGCGGAACGGTCCTGGATGCATGGGGAGGTACCGCCATGGGAACCTCGATGCCCCGGTCTTCCGGATGCCGCCGCAGCCTGCGCCGCTTCGCCGCCTTGTTCGCCGCACTTCTCGCGATCCCCGCCGCCGCGCTCGTCGCCGGACCCGGCGTCTCCGTCTCCGCCGGCGGATTCCCGATCATCACGGTCCATCCGCCCATCGTCACGTTCGTCCCGATCGACCCGTTCCTGATCGTGACGGTCCCGGACGCGAACCTCGCAGCCGCCCTCCGGGCGCGGTGCGGCCTCGCGGCCACCGATCCGATCCGCCGCGGCGACCTCTATGCCTTGACCGGCACGCTCAACGTCTTCGGGAAGGGGATCGCGGACCTCGAGGGCGTCCAGTTCTGCCGGAACATCACCTCGCTCAACGCCTCGAACAATCCGCTGTCGTCGCTCCCCGACGTCTCGGGGATGGACGCGCTGCAGCAGCTCGCCCTCGTCGTCTGCGACTTCACGGAGGTCCCTCCGGTCATCGCGGGACTCTCCGACCTCGCGGTCCTGTCGATGGACGTGAACCGGATCTCGGAGATCCCGGAGTTCCTCGCGCACATGCCGACCCTCCGGGTGCTGAGCCTCGGGACCAACGAGATCCGCGAGGTCCCGGCGGCGTTCGGCGGGAGCGGCCTGACGGCTCTCGTCGTCAACGAGAACCGACTGACGTCGCTGCCCGAGGAGGTCATCTCGCTGTCCTCGCTCAAGAACCTCCAGATCGACCTGAACCGCTTCACCACGCTGCCGGCGTCCTTCGGGGCGAAGAGCTGGCACACGCTGGACGTCGAATTCAATTTCCTCGACGTATCCCCCGGCAGCTCGCTCGACACGATGCTGTCGTCGATCGTCGCCGCTTCGTGCACCTACCAGCGGCAGCTCGTGCCCATCCGCGACCTCGCCGCGGAGACGACGGAGACGAGCATCCGGATCGGCTGGACGCCGTGCCCGGACGTGACCGCGCCTTCCTGCAGCGAGACCGTCGCGCGGTATCTCGTGTACCGCAGCGACGGCGGCGTCCTGACGGAGCTGGCGCTCCTCGGGCCGGGCACGACGACCTATTCCGAGGACGGACTTGCGCCCGGCACCGCGCGGACCTACGTCGTCGGCGTCGAATACCATGTCGTGACGGCGTTCGAGGACGGCATCACGCGCCACTACGCGACGCTCGCGACCTCGACCCGGAGCCTTCCGGCGACGGCGACGCCTGCCGCTGGAACGACGCCGGGCTTGACCCCGGTCCTCACGCCGGGCGCGACGGAGCCCGCGACGCCGGGCGCGCCGACGCCGACGCAGGACGCGACGCCCACGCCCGGGGACGGCAAGGACGGCGGTCGGAGCTGGCTGTCGCTCGTGCCGGTCTGGGTCTGGGCCGTCGCGGGCGGGCTGCTGCTGATCGTGTTCGCGAGCGCCGCCTTCGTCGCGGCGCGGATCGTCAGGGCGCGGTCGAAGCGTCCGTGAGGAGCGGCGGCGCGTCCGGAGGCGGGGCCGTCGGCTCTTTGAAAGCCGGGAAACGGCGCGCGAGGAACGCGAAGGCGAGCGACCCCGCGCACAGGACGGCGACGGCGCCCTCGACCGCCCAGAGCGGGAGCCGCCCGAGCTGATAGAAGACCGCGGGGATGTCGATCGCCGCGTGGAACAGGATCGCCCCGGCGAACAGCCCGACGCGCGGCCAGCCGCGGTGCTTCACGGCCAGCAGGACGAGGACGGACAGCCCGACCTGGATGCCCATGGCCAGCAGACGCTCGAGCATCGCCACGAGGAACATCGACGGCGCCGTGCCCGCGATCGCGTCGATCACGGCGTCGAGCGCCCCGGCCGGAACCATCGCGGCGAGGGAATCGGACGCGCCGGTCGCGATCAGGACGGCGATGATCAGGTTGTTGACGTTGCCGAGGCCGCCGATCAGCAGGGCCTCCGCACCGCCGTGGCCGACGCCGTAGCCGATGCCGTCCTTCCAGGCGCGGAACCTCTTCAGGACGAAGAGGAAGACGAGGAGGCGCGCCGTCTCCTCGAAGATGCCCGCCATGAGGCCGCCGTAGAGGGCGAAGGCCCAGGGCGTGCCGGTAAGGAACGCCTTCGTCGCCGGGATGAGCTGCAGGAGGACGACATGGGCGATCTGCTCGAGGATGTACGCGAAGACCACGAAGGCGCCCGCGCCCGCGAGGACGGTGCGGAACTTCGCGCCGCCCTTGCGGCAGGCGAGGATCGCGGCGACGACGGGCGCGGCCACGCAGACCAGGATCGCGAGGGCGATGAACGGGATCGTCAGCGGGTCGAGCGTCTTCACGGCGCGGCCTCCGGAGCCGAGGGCTCCTTCGGCGCCTGCGCTTCGACTTGACGGGCCAGGCGGTCGAGATGCCTTCGCGCGAGCCCGAGGCTGAGCAGGGAGTAGATGATCCAGGCGTGGAAGGCGATGTCGACGATCACGGACGCGAGGTCGCCGGAGAAGTCGTAGATCAGCAGCGCGGTGTCGACGAGGATCAGGCCGAATGCGACCCACACCGGCCAGGTGCGCTTGCGGGCCAGGAAATAGAGCACACCGTAGGCGGCCGTGATGAGGATCGCCGCCGCGATGCCGACGATCGCGCCCAGGGAATCGCCCGTGCTCTCCGAGAAATACTGGCCGATCCAGATCGCGAGGGTCGACGCGTAGGCGCTGAACGGGAAGGAGATGGATGCCTGCGCGAGCTGGAGGACGATGTTGATGCCCGTGAGCGCGGCCAGCGACAGGAAGGAGCCCATCCCGGACTTCATGCGCCGCACCGCCTTGAGGACCGCGGGATCGACCGCCGCATCCCCCGTTGCGCCACCCGTCGTCCCGCCGGCCTGCACGGCGGCCGGAGGCGTCGACTCGGCCTGTGCGACCCCGTCCACGGTCAGCGCGACCGACTCGCCCAGCGTGTCCATCTCGAGCGTGGCGTCGCGCCCGTCGATGCGGAACATCGCGCGATAACGGGACTCCAGCGTGAGGACGAGATTGTAGGCGCCGACTTCGCCGTCGATGAGGACCCTGGCTTCGCCGGCTGGCGTGTTCCCCGTGTATTCGATGAAATGGACCGTTCCGTCAAGCGTGGTCTCCCAGCGATGCGACGCCATGCCGCGTCCCCCTTCCGCCGGACGTTGTCCGGATGGGGCCATCCTACCATACAGGGCTCTGCGCCGGGAGGCCGGAAACCTGCCGTTCCGAGGTTCCACACCCCTCTGCGGGTGTGACCCCGGTCACAGCGCCGGACGCGACGAACCCCTATGATGAGGACAGATGGAAAGCGAGGTATCCGGAATGAAATATGCAAGCGAAGACCTGGTCCAGGAGCATGTGGCCATCAACGCGGGGCTCGACGTGCTGGAGCGGATGGCCCAGCGGCTGCGCGAAGGGCGGAAGGTCCGCCGCGAGGATGCGGAGGCGCTCGTCGTCTTCTTCGTCGAGTTCGCCGACAAGTGCCACCACGGCAAGGAGGAGGGCATCCTCTTCCCCGCCATGGCGGAGGCCGGGATCCCGAACGAGAACGGCCCGATCGGCGTGATGCTCGCCGAGCACGTCCAGGGGCGCGCGGCCATCGCCCGCATGCGCCAGGCGCTCCGCGACGGCGGCCTCGACGCGGCCGGCTTCATCGGCGGCGCCGAGGACTACCTGGCGCTGCTCCGCACCCACATCCGCAAGGAGAACATGATCCTCTTCCCGCTCGGCGACAAGCGGATCCCCGAGGACGTCCAGGCAGGGCTTCTAGAGCGCTTCGAGCGCCACGAGGCCGAGGTCATGGGCCCCGGCGTGCACGAGAGATTCCACGCCCTGCTGCATCGGCTGTCCGAGGACTACGCGAAGGAGAACTGACATGAAGGTCCGGATCACCGACACCGTCGACTGGGTCGGATACGTCGACTGGGAGCTGCGCAGCTTCCACGGCAAGGAGTACTCGACGCACCGCGGCACATCCTACAACGCCTATGTCGTGCGCGAGGAGAAGACCGTCCTGATCGACACCGTCTGGGCGCCCTACGACCAGGGTTTCGTCGAGAACCTCGACCGGGAGGTCGGGCTCGCGAACCTCGACGCGGTCGTCATGAACCACTCCGAGGTCGACCACAGCGGCGCCCTGCCCGAACTCCTCCGGCGCATCCCGAACGTGCCCGTCTACTGCACCGAGGCGGGGGCGCGCATCCTGAAGGGCCTCTACCACGAGGACTGGAACTTCGTGACCGTGAAGACGGGCGATTCGCTGGACGTCGGGAACGGGAAGAAGCTGGTCTTCGTCGAGATGAAGATGCTGCACTGGCCCGACAGCATGGCCTCGTACCTCACGGGCGACGCCGTGCTCTTCAGCAACGACGCGTTCGGGCAGCACTACGCCTCCGCCTCGCATTTCGACGATGCCGTCGACGACGCCGAACTGATGGCCGAGGCGCTGAAGTACTACGCGAACATCCTGACGCCGTTCTCGCCGCTCGTCGTGAACAAGATCCGCGAGGTCCTGGCGCTCGGGCTGCCGATCGCCCGGATCGCCCCGAGCCACGGCGTGATCTGGCGCAAGGACCCGACGCGCATCGTCGGGAAGTATCTGGAGTGGGCTCAGGACTACCGCGAGCACCAGGCCACGGTCCTGTACGACACGATGTGGGACGGGACGCGTCGGCTCGCCGACCGCATCGCCGAGGGCCTGCGCGCCGAGGACCCGACGCTCGTCGTGAAGCTGTTCAACGTCAGCAAGACCGACAAGAACGACGTGATCTCCGAGGTGTTCAAGTCCGAGGCCATCCTCGCGGGCTCGCCGACGATCAACCGCGGCATCTCGACGGCCATGGCCGCGATCCTCGAGGAGATCGAGGGACTCCGGTTCAAGGGCAAGAAGGCCGCGGCCTTCGGGACGTACGGCTGGAGCGGCGAAGGCGTCGCGAAGCTGAACGGGCTGCTCGCGAAGGCCGGGTTCGCGCTCGTGGGCGAGGGGCTGAAGGCCCTGTGGAACCCGGACGACGCGGCGCAGGCGAAGGCCGTCGCGCTGGGCCGCGAGGTGGCGAAGGCCGTCCGCGGCGATGCGGGCGCGGCGGAACCGGAGCATCCGTGAGCGGAATCACAGCCCCTCCGCCCCCGTTCCAGTAGACTCCGGGACAGAGAGAGGCGGCTGGCCGGCCCGCGGTCCTGCGGGAGGCGAAGCCGCCGAGGAGGAACCCATGGAGGATTTCGCCGCCCGGGTGGACGCCCGTGCCTACGCCCCGAAGGACAAGCACCCGACGATCCTCGCGGCGTTCGAGTCGCTCGCGTCCGGCGAGCGCATGGAGCTCGTCAACGACCACGACCCGAAGCCGCTGCACTACGCCTTCCTGGCGGAGATGCCGGGCCGCTTCACGTGGGCGTACCTGGAGCAGGGCCCCGAGGTCTGGCGCGTCGCGATCGGGAAGGTCTAGCGCGCGGGGCCGTCAGGCCGTAGGGGTCCGTCGTCCCGGTCAGGCGCCCGCGATCCTCTCGGCGCAGAGCTCCAGGGAGAGGTCCACGAGATTGCGCCGGACGTCGGTCCGGCTGTACCACCGCCGGTCGTCCCACGTCGCGCCGCTCAGGTCGTCGCCGCCGTAGAGGATCTGAACGAGCGCGACGCCGCGGAAGCGCGCGACGGCGAACAGCGCCGCGGCCTCCATCTCGACGGTCGCGCACCCCTCGTCGCGGCGCGCTGCGACCCGGTCGGGCGTCTCGCGGTAGAACGCATCGGTCGTCCAGGTCTTCACGGCGCGTGCGGGGATGCCGCGGCGCTCGAGGAACGCAAGGGTCGCCTGCACCATGCCGGGATCGCAGTCGACCTCGCGCGACGGCGGGAGGTAGTGGTAGGAGGTCCCCTCGTCTCGGACCGCGGACGTCGGGACGACGAGGTGCCCGACCGCGAGGTCCTTCCGGAGCACGCCCGCCGCGCCGCAGACGACGAACGTCGTGAATCCGAGCGCGACGAGTTCCTCGAGCTGGCCCGCGGCGGCCGGCGCGCCCAGCTGCCCGGTCACGAGGTGAATCCGCGTCCCGTCGACCTCCGTTTCGTAGATCGGGATCCGGACCGTCACCGAGGTGAGGTGCGCGACTTCGGTCAGGCGGCCGGCCGACGCCAGCGCCTCGACGCTGTCCTTGAAGTAGGCGATCGCGCAGCCCCGGAAGCCGTCGCGCGGCGACAGGAGATTCGCCGGCTCGATCAGCGCCTCGCGCGTCGGGTCGAATTCGAGGATCGGGACGTCCTTTCGCTCCATGGCCGGTCACCTCCCCTGAAGCGTACCAGAAACCCGTCGGCGCGGACAGGCGCGCTATATGTCGAAAGGAATCGCGTCCGGAGTCGAGGACTCTCGGACGCGATTCAGCGGAGCCTAACATGTCCTGCCGACGGCCTCAGCGCCACGGCTCCGCGGGGAAGTCGATGACGATCGGATCGGCATCGCTCGACCGTGAGGAGATCTCGAACGCCTGCGACGGCAGGACTTCTTTCCCGCGGCGCCTCAGGTCGATGCGCACCCAGTCGTAGGGGGCGATCATGATGTGCCACTCGATATGCATCTCCCATTCGTCGGAGAAGAACAGGTAGTGCGAGACGATCAGCCACTGCGGGCTGACCATCGTGCCGGTCCACTCGGTCGCCTCGGTGATGCCGAGCTCCGGATGCTTCTCCGCGAGCCAGCGGATGAACCGGCCCTGATACTCGAGCGCCGTCTCGCGGCGGTCGTCCTCGCCCTCGATGACCTCGAAGGAGAGGGACTTCTCGCTCTTCAGGCTCCCCCGGATGCCGGTGACCGTCACCTGGACGGTCTTGCCGACGCTGCCGGCGGCAGGGACGACCTCGATCTCGCCCACCTCTCCGGGGCCGATCCCCGGTTCGACGATCCGGACGGTCGCGCCCTCGGCGACGGCCTGGAGGACGATCCCTTCGCCGCCCGCATCGCCGGAATCGGCGTAGGTGACGAGATAGACGATGGTCTGCCCGGCGATGGAGAATCCCTTGAGCTGCTCGGGCACGACTCCGATCGTGAAGGGCACCTCCGCCTTCGGAGTCGGCGACGGTGTCGGCGTCGGGGTGGGCGTGGGGCTCGGCGCACGGCAGCCGACCACGCCGGCGATGAGAACGAGGGAGAGACAGCCCAGGATCCAGCGGCTTCCTTTCATCGCGAACGCCTCCTTCCGGAGCGGGCGCGATGCTTCCGCGGCCCGCCTGATTGCCTTTATGACGTTCGGGGTGGCGGAAAAGTTGCAGGTCGTGATCCTCGTCTCGGCACTCCGGCTGTCATCGAAACCGATCACGCCGGTCCTGGCGGCTCGGTCAGCCGAACTCCTCCACGGCCTCGAACAGCGCCGCGACGTTCTCCGGCGGCACGTCCGGCAGGATGTTGTGGATCGGGTTGAACACGTAGCCGCCTCCGGGCGCGAGGATCTCCAGGCGCCGGCGGGCGTCGTCCTTCACCTGCTGCGGCGTCCCGCGGTTCAGCACGTTCCGCGTGTCGCTGCCGCCGCCCCAGAAGGCCACGTCGCGGCCGAACTCGCGCTTCAGGCGCTCGGGCTCCATGTTCCGGCACTGCGTCTGCATGGGGTTGAGCACGTCGAAGCCCGCCTCGATCAGGTCGGGGATCAGCTCGTGGATGGAGCCGCAGGAGTGCAGGAACGTCTTCATGGCGCTGTGGCGGTGCACGTATTCGCAGAGTTGCCGGTGGCGCGGCTTGAAGAGCCGGCGGTAATGCGCGGGGGACAGGAACGGTCCGGAGTCCATGCCGAGGTCGTCGCCGAAGCGGAGCACGTCGGCGATGTCGCCGACCGCTTCGCAGACGAGCGCGAGCGTGCGGAGGTGGCGCTCCAGGAGGGCGTCCAGCAGCCCCTCGACCGCGTCGGGGTCGGTGTAGACGTCGACGAGGAAATTGTCCAGACGCCGCAGGAACGTGCCCCACTCGAAGAGGTTGCACCCGCAGACCACCAGGATGGCCCGATCGGTGCTCGCCCGCAGGTCCAGCGCCTCCTGCCGCAGCCGGCGCCAGAATCCGGGCTCGGACGCGTGGTCCCAGGGACTGTGCACGAGCGCGGACCAGAGGACCTGGCCCATGGCTTCGTCGAGTCCGCGGAAGCCGTCCGGATAGCCGTCGATCCAGGGGAAGAGGGTCTGGTCGTAGAAGGCGCCGGAGGCGGGCTGCCGGGCGATCTCGACCCCGGCGGCGCCGCGCGCGATCCAGGAGCCGTCGGGAAGGGGCTCCGGACGGAACCAGGCCGGGTATTCGGCGGCGCTGCCGTCGTGGAGGGTCGTGCCGTACCACTCCGCGTCCTTTCGGTTGAAGGTGCGTCCGAGGTCGACGACGTCGACGCGGAAGCGCCGGAGCAGCGTCTCCTCGGGCTCGGCGAGCTGCTGGACGACATCGTAGACGCGCGTGCGGCCGCCCTCCAGCCGGAGGTGTCGCTTGAGTCGGTTGTAGGCGATGGCGGAGATGCCGGAGCTGGGCGTCGCCCCGAGATCGACGGGCACGCGGTCGGGCTCGCGGTGGGAGATGGCCTGCAGGATGCGCTCTCGTCCGTCCATGCGAACCCCCTACTCGACGTGGAAGACCTCGTCCATCCCGGCCCACCACTCGCCCGGCTTCGCGAACGGCGCCGGCTCCTGGCAGGGGTCGGTCTCGCGCCACCAGCGCAGCGTCTCGGGATCGGCCGCCATCTTCGCCATGTCCGCGGCGAAGTCGTCGCCGTGGTACTCGAAGGTCGCGAACAGCCAGCCGTCGCGCAGGAAGATCGTGTAGTTCCGGATGCCGCACACCGAAATCCGGTCGAGCACCGCAGGCCAGACGGCGCGGTGCAGCTCGCGATAGCGCGCCTCCATCCCGGGGCGCAGGCGGATCGCCTGCCCGTACCGCTTCATGTCCCGGCCTCCTGCTCGTGGAAGACGCTCAGCACGCCGAGCGCGGCGGCGAGCGCTCCGGTGACGCCCGTGCAGAGCGTCTTGAGGACGAAATAGGCGTGGGCTCCGATCGAGGTCACGCCGAGCAGCAGCAGGCCGCCGCTCACGACGAAGCCGCCGAGCCCGACCACGCAGAGGAGCATGAGCAGCAGCCCGCGCGTGCCCGCACCCTTGGGTAGGCGCCAGCGGCGGTTCGAGGCGGGCCGCCGGACCTGGAACTTGTCCAGCTTGCCGCGCGCGTCGAGCACATGGAGCCAAGAGGTCAGGAAGGCGATGATCGCGATCGTGATCCAGAGGTCGATCGAGGCGTCGAGGAAGGGCACGTCGGGGTGCACCCGATAGGTCAGCCAGGCGAGCAGGCCGTTGATCAGCGCGTTGATCCAGAAGGAGTTGATCATCTGCGTGCGCAGGTATTTGCCGGCGGTTCTGGCGCCGAGGATCGCGTCGTCGTAGGCGGGCCAGCCCGCCGTGCCGGGAGCGGCCGCCAGGTCGAGGGCGATCGCTGTCGACTCGGCGTCGGGCGAGACCTCCTGCAGGAGGATCCTGACGTCGCCCTCCGCGCCGTGCTCCGCGTCCGCTTCGAAGGGGAGCGCCTGTCCGGTCCGCAGAAGCCTCGCCGCCGCCACAGGGCGAGGGAGGCCGGCGACCCGCAGCACGCCCTCCGTCGGCCAGTCGAAGACGTGCAGGTAGAGCGTGCCGTCCTTCCGTGCCGCAACGCCCCAGTCGTAGACCTGGCGCGGCGCGTAGGTCGTCCCGAAGACCGCGTCGCCGTTCGCGCGGATCCACGCGCCGATGCGCTGCAGGCGCTCGACCGCCTCGGGCGGGAACGTGCCGAGGCCGGTGGGGCCCACCGCCAGCAGGTAGTTGCCGCCCCGGGCCACGACGGACAGGAGGTTGCGGATCAGGGCGGACGGGCTCTTCCACGCCTTCTCGTCGGGGTTGTAGGCCCAGCTGCTGCCCATCGTCATGCAGGTCTCCCAGGGCTGGAACCGGTCCGGCGACGGATAGGGCGCCTGCAGGACCTTCGTCAGCTCCAGGCCGCCCTCGGCGTACTTGTCGAACACCCCGCGCAGCCAGCCGTGGAGCAGCGGCAGCCGGTAGGCTCCGCAGACCAGGCGGAAGAAGGCGTCCCCGCCCGGGTCGACGCCGGCCGGCGGCTTGCCGGTGCGCAGGGGAACGCCGGCCTTCGGGATGAACTGCTCGGGGGTGATGAAGTCGTAGTCGTCGCCCAGGCGGTCGTTGATTAGCGTATCCGGGTCGATCTCCCGGATCAGGCGCTTGAAGCGCGCCGGGTCGTACTTGTTGTGATTGACGAGCGCGTCGAACCAGATCGCGTGGACCTTCCCGTAGCCCGTCATCAGCGCGCGGACGTGGCTCTCCATGTAGTCGAGGTACGACGCCCACTCCTTGCGCTTCGGCTCGCCGGTCCAGTTCGCGGTCGCCGGCCTGGACGTGTCGCGATAGCCCGGGTGATGCATGTCGGGCGGGGAATAGTAGAAGCCGAGCGGCATCCCGGCCTTCTCGCAGGCCACGGCCAGCTCCTTGCAGACGTCGCGGCCGAAGGGCGTCTTCGTGATCTTGTAGTCCGTGCCCGGCGCGTCGAACATGCAGAAGCCGTCGTGGTGCTTGGCCGTGAACAGGATGTACCGCATGCCCGCGTCCTTGGCGACCCGCACCCATTCGTCGGCGTCGAAGCCGACCGGGTCGAACCGGTCGGGCAGCCGGACGTAGTCCGCCTCCGCGATCTTCCGGTCGATCCGGAACACGGCCTCCGCGATCTCCGGGGCCATGATCGGCCAGGAGGCCTCGATGCCGGCCGCCGAATAGGGCCCCCAGTGGAGGAACAGGCCGAATCGGGCATCGTCGTAGGCCTTCCTGCGCGTGTCCGGAGCGAAGCGGGCAGCGGTCGTCTCCATGCCGTCGACCCTCCTTGGCGTAGCGGTCTTCGCATATGTCCCGATTATACCGCTCTTCGGAGGGGCGGACGCCGGCGCGTGTTCCAAGGGATCCTCTCCAGGATCCTTTCCGCGACGCGAAAAAGCGGGTCCCCGGTCTCCCGGAAACCCGCTCCCTGTCTGGTCGGAGTGACACGATTTGAACGTGCGACCTCTTGGTCCCGAACCAAGCGCTCTACCATCTGAGCCACACCCCGAAGCGCATGGGTATCTTACCCAACGGGAGTGCCACTGTCAATACGAAGCGGCCTCCCCGAGGTCGTCGAAGACCTCCGGCAGCCGGCGGCGGAACTCGGCCAGCATCGGGACCGCGAGCTCGCGCATCTGCGGGTGCGACGCCGCGCCGCAGCGCAGCCGGAAGAAGTGCCGCCACTCGCGCAGGTCCATGGTCATCACGAGCTCCGTCCGCAGCGAGTTCGGCAGCACCGACCGCGCCTCCTGCGCGTTCGCGCCCTTGTCGAGCAACGCGAAATAGGCGGTCTCGGCGGCCTGCATCGCCTCGGTCCAGATCCGCAGCTTCTCCTGCGATTCCGGCGCCGCATCGTTCCAGAAGAACGGGCGCACGAAGCTCACGCTCTTCCCGAACTTCTCGTCCGCGTAGTTGCAGTAGCGCGTGCTCTCCTGCGAGTAGCTCGCGAGGCGGTGGCGGACGATCTCGTGCGACACGCCGCGGTCGCAGACGACGCGCACCGTGAGCGAGACGTGCTCGAGGACGGACTCGTGGCCGCGCTTCACGATCGATTTCACGAACGCCGCCGCGGTCCCTTCCCCGATCTTCCCCTCGCTCTTGTAGCACGTGCGCCCGGCGCGCTCGATGTGCTGCAGGATCCGGTCGCGGTCGACCTCGGACTCGAACGAGAAGGACGGCTCGACGATCCTCACGGCCTCACCCTCATCCTCACCTCGGAGCCGAGCTTGTCCGTGAAGTCGTCGAGGGGCATCGTCCCGAGGTCTCCCTCGCGGCGCGACCGCACGGCGACGGTGGCGGAGTCGGCCTCCTTGTCGCCCATCACGAGCATGTACGGGACCTTCTCGAGCTGGGCCTCGCGGATCTTCTTGCCGATCTTCTCCTCGCGGGCGTCGGTCTCCACGCGGAAGCCCTGCTCGCGCAGGCGCGCGGCGACCTTCTCGGCGTACTCGGCGTGCCGCTCGGCGATCGGCAGCAGCTTGACCTGGACGGGCGCGAGCCAGGCCGGGAAGGCGCCGGCGTACTTCTCGATCAGGAGCGCCAGCGTGCGCTCGTAGCAGCCGATCGAGGTGCGGTGCACGACGATCGGGTTCTTCTTCGTCCCGTCGCGGTCCGTGTATTCCATCCCGAAGCGCTCGGCGAGCTGGAAGTCGATCTGGACCGTGATCAGGGTGTCCTCCTTGCCGTGGACGTTGCGGATCTGGATGTCGAGCTTCGGCCCGTAGAAGGCGGCCTCGCCCTCGGCCTCGACGTAGTCGAGCCCCAGGTGGTCGAGGATCTGCTTCATGAGGGCTTGCGCGGCGTCCCACTTCTCCGGGTCGCCGATGTACTTGTCGCGGTTGTTCGGGTCCCACTTCGAGAAGCGGTAGCTCACGTCCTCGTCGAGCCCGACGGCCTCGAGCATGAAGCGCGCGAGGTCGAGGCAGCCGCGGAACTCCTCCTCGAGCTGGTCCGGAGTGCAGGCGATGTGCGCCTCGGAGATCGTGAACTGCCGTACGCGGATCAGCCCGTGCATCTCGCCCGAGGACTCGTTGCGGAAGAGGGTCGAGGTCTCGTTCAGGCGCATCGGCAGGTCGCGGTAGCTGCGGGACTCGTTCAGGTAGACCTGGAACTGGAACGGGCAGGTCATCGGCCGCAGCGCGAGCGCTTCCTCGCCCTTCGACTCGTCGCCGATCACGAACATGCCGTCGCGGTAGTGGTCCCAGTGCCCCGAGATCTTGTAGAGGTCGCTCTTGGCCATGAACGGGGTCTTCGTGAGCTGGTAGCCGCGGCGCTCCTCCTCGTCCTCGACGAAACGCTGGAGGATCTGGATGATCTTCGCGCCCTTCGGCATCAGGATCGGCAGGCCCTGCCCGATGTAATCGACGGTGGTGAAGAGCTTCAGCTCGCGGCCGAGCTTGTTGTGGTCGCGGCGCTTCGCCTCCTCGACGGCGGCGAGGTACGCGTCGAGCTGCTTCTTGTCGGGGAACGCGGTGCCGTAGATGCGCTGCAGCATCTTGTTCTTCTCGCTGCCGCGCCAGTACGCGCCGGCGGTGGAGGTCAGCTTGAAGGCGCGGACGGCGCTGGTGTTCTGGATGTGGGGGCCGGCGCAGAGATCGGTGAACTCGCCCTGCTTGTAGAACGAGATCGCGGCGTCGGCGGGCAGGTCGTCGATCAGCTCGACCTTGTAGGGTTCGCCCTTCTCGAGCATCAGGGCGCGGGCCTCGGCGCGGGGCAGTTCGAAGCGCTCGACCATGTAGTGGTCGCGCACGATCTTCTCCATCTCGGCCTCGATCGCGGTCAGGTCCTCGGGCGTGAACGATCCGTCGTGATCAAAATCGTAGTAGAAACCGTTCTCGATCGTGGGGCCGATCGCGAGCTTCGTCTCGGGGTACAGACGCTTCACGGCCTGCGCGAGGATGTGCGAGGCGGTGTGGCGGAAGGCGTCGCGGTAGGATGCGTCGGCGAAGTCGGGCATGGCATCGGGTCCTCCTGTCGCTGGGGTCTGCGGTTTCGTTCCAAGGATTATACCATGCCCTGCGGCTCCCGCGGTCGGCGCCGCCCCCACCGGATCCAGGGCAGGGCGAAGAGCCCGAACGCGAGGAGCGCGACGGCCTCCATGGGGATCAGGTACCAGCCCCAGCCCACCCACTCGGCGAAGACGACCGCCAGCGTGTTCGCCGGCGGCTCGATCAGGAAGAAATAGTTCCCGCCGGTGAGCCGGTCGATCAGGTACACCGGCACGAGCACGGCATTGAGGGCCAGGAAGACCGCCGGGATGCGCTTCGGTTCCGGCCGGAATCTCCGGACCCGCACCAGGTGCAGCGCCGAGAGGACGATCATCGCGTGGCTCAGGAAGAACATCGCGTTCATGAAGTGCGGGAAGGCGTACGGCAGGTCGGGCGTCGCGAGGGCCATCAGCGCGCCCGGGATGCCGGCGAAGTACAGGACGTTCGGGAGGAACCGGCCGCGCTTCGCTTCCGGCCGCAGCAGCAGGACCGCGCCGACCAGGCTCGTCATGCCGCAGAGGTGGAAGACGATCAGGTCGTAGCCGGGCTCGAAATGCCCGCTGAGCGCCGACCACAGGATCTGGACGGCGGTCCCGCCGAGCATCGCGCACCCGAGTCCGATCTCGAAGCGCCGCTCCCCGCGTTCCGAGGCGCGCGCGGCGAGGAGGAGCGCCCCCGCGATCAGGACGGCGACGGCCGCGAGGCTCGCGAAATGCTCCGCCGTGAAGTTCGCGAAGCGGTCGGCAAGGTAGGCGTCGTGCGCGAAGAGACGGTCCCGGAAGGAGAGCTGGACGAGGATGTCGAGAGCCATGGGCCACCTCCGGAGGCGGGATGCGACCATGGTAGCACGGACCGGTGCGGGAGAAGGTAACCTCCGCCCTCACCCGACGGACACGAGGTCCTTCACCGCATCGTACCGGCTCTGCTTGATGCCCGAGACCTTCATCAGGTCCTCCTTCTTCGCGAACGGGCCGTTCTTCTCGCGGTAGGCCACGATCGCGGCCGCGGTGGTCGGCCCGATTCCGGGCAGCGCGTCGAGCTGCGCCGCCGTCGCCGCGTTGAGGTCGATCGGTCCGGCGGCGTCGGGGTCGGAGCCGTCGACCGACGACAGCGACGGCTGGTCCGTCACCTGCACGGCCGCTCCGGCGCCCGCCGTACCCGTCGCCCCTCCTACGGCTCCCGCTCCTCCGCTCGGCGCGGCCTTCTCGCCGATCCGAACCAGCAGGCTGCGGTCGATGCGCCAGACGAGGTTGATCCGCTCGGCGTCGGCCGCCTCCGTGAAGCCTCCGGCCAGCGCCACGAGCGTCTCGAGGCAGGATCCCTTCGGGATGCCGTAGATCCCCGGGCGGTTCACGGCGCCGACGATCTGGACGCGGATCGTCTCCACGGCGG
>CAIXGU010000181.1 GCA_903919045.1 uncultured Eubacteriales bacterium
ACTCGCCGGGTCCGCGCGTGCCGATGCCGCCGCCGAGGCGCGACAGGGCGCCGCCGAGGCCGACGAGCCGCGACCGGCGGTACTCCAGCTGCGCGAGCTCGACCTGCAGTTTTCCCTCGCGGGAGGCGGCCCGCTGCGCGAAGATGTCGAGGATCAGCATCGAGCGGTCGATCGTCCGCACGCCGACGGCCTCCTCGAGGTTGCGGAGCTGGGAGCCGGACAGCTCGTCGTCGAACACGACGAGGGTGGCGGACAGCGATTCCGCGGCGGCCTTCAGTTCCGCCGCCTTGCCCTTCCCCACGTACGTCGCCGGATCGGGCGACGCCTTGCGCTGCAGCGAGCGGCCGACCACCTCGCCGCCGGCGGCGCGCACGAGGTCCGCGAGCTCGTCGAGCGATCGCTCCGCCTCCTCGGCCCCTTCCGGCGCGCCCGTGAGGTCGACGCCCGCGACGATCGCCCGGTCGATCGGAGCCTTCGTGTCCTTCGGTGTTTCCATGCTGCCCTCCCGCTCCTGATCTCCAGATTGTAAACAATTTATGTCGGCAACGTTTGCATAGGAATATTCTACGCTCCGCCGTCTGTCCATGGCACCCCGGATATGACAGATTTGGATTGGACGCCCGAGTCCCGAAAGAGACGTCGCGCAGCCAGGATTGGAGGCACCCATGATCGACGAAGGATCCGCCTATGCAAGCGCCTATCCCGACGACCCCCTGGCCCTCAGCTTCTCGCGAACCCTCCGCGCCTACGTCCAGAGCTCCTTCGCCTCCCAGGAGGCGTTCCTCGCCGAGACCTGCATCAACCGCGGGCACTTCGGCGCGATGGCCCGGGGGAAGGTCGACCCCAAGCTGTCGATGCTCTTCCGCTGCACGCGCTCCGTCGGCCGGTGCCCCAGCGTCCTGCTGTGCGGGCAGTGCGTCCGCACCTACGGTCCCTGCGCCGCGGATCTCCGCGACCCGCTCCCGCCGGACGCTCGCACCCTGCTCGATCTCCACGCGCACGTCTTCGGCCGGCGCTCGGGTCCCGCGATGTGAAGAGGCCCCCCGCCCCGGACGGAGCGGAGGGCCTTTCTGGCTGCCGGACTAGGATTCGAACCCAGACATACTGATCCAGAGTCAGTTGTGCTACCCTTACACAATCCGGCAACGTCAGCGAGGGGCATTATAGCACGCGCTCCGAGGGACGCGCAACCGATTCCGGAGCCGCCGCCGCGGGTCCGGCGGAGCCTCGGGCCGAGCCGCTCCGGACGCGCCCGCAAGGGCCGTCCGGCGTCGCGCCGCGGGCCTCCGGAACGGTATAATGGACGCAGGCGGGAGGCACCCATGGCGAAGGCGAAGACGGTCTTCCTCTGCACCGAATGCGGACACGAGGCGAGCGGCTGGCTCGGGCGATGCCCGGGCTGCGGCGCCTGGAACACGATGGTCGAGGAGCGCGCGCCCTCGGCCGCGCCGGTGCCGGGACCCGGCGGCCGGGCCGGTGTCCGCGGCTGGCTGCCGGCCGCGGAAGGGACCCCGACGGGCGCGAGCGGCGCCGTCGATCTCGCGCAGGTCGCCTCCGGCGCGGAGCAGCGCTTCGCGACCGGCATCCGCGAGATGGACCGCGTGCTCGGCGGCGGTTTCGTGAAGGGCTCGCTCGTGCTGGTCGGCGGCGACCCCGGGATCGGGAAGTCGACGCTGCTGCTGCAGGTCTGCGACCGCGGGAAGTTCGACGGGAAGGTGCTCTACGTCTCCGGCGAGGAGTCGCCCCAGCAGGTCCGGCTGCGCGCCGAGCGCCTCGGAGCCCTGCACGGGCGCATCCGACTGCTCGCCGAGACCTCCTTCGAGGCCGTCGCGCGGGCGATCGAGGCCGAGCGGCCGCTGCTCGCGATCGTGGACTCGATCCAGACGATGTACGCCGAGGAGCTGTCGTCCGCGCCGGGCAGCGTCGGGCAGGTGCGCGAGGTCACGGCGGGCCTGCTCCGGGTGGCCAAGACGCTGGGCACCGCGATCGTGCTCGTCGGGCACGTCACCAAGGACGGGGCCATAGCGGGCCCCCGCATCCTCGAGCACATGGTCGACACCGTCCTCTACTTCGAAGGCGACCGGCACGGGACCTACCGCATCCTCCGCGCCGTCAAGAACCGCTTCGGGGCGACCGACGAGCTCGGGATCTTCGAGATGCGCGACACCGGGCTCGAGCCCGTCGACAACGCCTCGCAGGCGATGCTCGCGGGCCGCGCGACGGACGTCCCGGGGTCGGTCGTGACCGCCTGCATGGAGGGGACGCGGCCGCTGCTCGTCGAGATCCAGGCGCTCCTCTCCCCGACCGTCTATCCGTCGCCGCGGCGGATGGCCCAGGGCCTCGACGCGGGGCGCGTGACGATGCTCCTCGCGGTACTCGAGAAGAAGATGCCGGTCGGGCTCGGCAACATGGATGCGTACGTGAACGTCGTGGGCGGCCTGTCGATCGACGAGCCGGCGAGCGACCTGGCCGTGGTCGCGTCCGTCGCGGGCAGCTTCCGGAACCGCGCCGTGCGCGCCGGGACGGTGCTCTTCGGCGAGGTCGGCCTGACGGGCGAGGTGCGGTCCGTGTCGAACCCGGAACGGCGCGCGATCGAGGCCGCCCGGCTCGGGTTCACCCGGTGCGTGCTGCCCGGGGCCTGCCGCCGCGCGATGGAGCGCTCCGGCGCACCCGACGGGATCGCCCTCGTCTACGTCGACACGGTGGGGGAGGCGCTCGATGTCTGTCTCTGAGACGCCCTGCAGGGTCCTGGCGGTGATCCCCGCCGCGGGGACGGGTTCGCGGATGAAGTCGAACGGGAACAAGCAGTTCCTGTCGATCGAAGGCGTTCCCGTCGTCGCCCGCACGTTCTGCGCCTTCGCGGACCACCCCCGGGTGGACGCGATCGTCGTCGTGGCCTCGCCGGGCGAGGAGGCCCGCATGCGGGAGCTGTGCGCGTCCTACGCGACGGCCCGCATCCTGGCCGTCGCCACGGGCGGCGCCACGCGGCAGGAATCCGTACGGAGGGGCATCGCGGCGGCGCTGGCCGAGGACTCGGCGCCGATCGACGCCGCGATCCCCACGGTGGTGCTGATCCACGACGGCGCGCGTCCCTTCGTCTCGGACGAGACGATCGACCGCTGCATCGACGGCGCGCTCGCGCACGGCGTCTGCGCCGCGGCGATGCCCGTGAAGGACACGGTGAAGGTCGTCGACGCCGAGCGGCGGGTGCTCTCCACGCCCGAGCGCGCGACGCTCTGGGGCGTGCAGACGCCGCAGGCCTTCCGGCTGCCGGAGCTGCGGAGGTCGCTCGCGCACGCCGAGGCGGCGGGCTTCGAGGGTACGGACGACGTGTCGCTCGCGGAGGCCGCGGGCCTGCCCGTCGTGCTCGTCGAGGGTGACTACCGGAACATCAAGATCACGACGCCCGAGGACCTCGAGGTCGCGAAGGCGCTCGTGCGGAGCCGCAAGGGTCGGTAGGCCGGCGGATCGCGCGCGGGCGGACCGGACGGCGCGGAGCCGTCCCTAGTCCGGGCGCTCGGCGCTCAGGATGCAGAGGACCTGGATGCCCTCGCCTCGGCCGAAATCCGTGAGGCCCTCCCCGCTCGTCGCCGTGAGGCCCACGGCGCTCTCGGGAAGACCGAGCAGCGCCGCGAGGCGCGCCCGGATCGCGGGGACGTGCGGCGCGAGCCGCGGCCGCGCGGCCTCGACCGACACCGACAGGTGCGTGAGACGGATCGCGCCGAGCGCGCGCATCGCCTCCGCCAGATAGGCCGCGCTGTCCGTGATGCCCAGTTCCCGGCACATCCGGTCCGCCACGGCGCCGATCACGTTCACGCCCGTCAGTCCCGACACCGCGTTCGTCACGGCGTGCAGCACGACGTCGGCGTCGCTGTTCCCGAGCAGCCCCGGCGCTCCCGGCACGGTCACGCCGCCGAGCCGCAGCGGCCGTTCCGGCGCCGCGCCCTCCGGCGCGAAGCGGTGGCTGTCCTGGCCGATCGCGGAGACCGCGCCCATCGCGCCCGTCCCTCAGGCGCCCGCCGGCGCGGTCATGCGGCGCGTCAGGAAGTCCGCGACGACGCCGAGGACGTCCTCGGACTCGGGCTCGTTGTGGAGCTCGTGGTAGAAGTCCTCCCACACCTTCGACTCGCACGTCCCGCCGCACTGGTCGATGAACGCGAGGACCGCCTCGTGCGAGACGACCAGGTCGTTCGTGCCGACCATGACGAAGAGCGGCACCGGCGCTTCCGGGCGCTTCCCGTCCAGGAGCGTCTTGCCGGCCACCGTGACCTCCTCGAACAGGCGCGCTCCGATGTAC
>CAIXGU010000182.1 GCA_903919045.1 uncultured Eubacteriales bacterium
CGTCGACCCGGCTGCGCACCGCGCCGCGACCGGCGCGGACAACCGGCGCATCCTGGAGAACCTCGCCCGCGTCGCCGCGTCCGGGACGCCGGTCGTGGTCCGCGTACCCGTGATCCCGGGCTTCAACGATTCCGAACAGGCCCTCGGCGCCATCGCGGACCGCGCGGCCGGCCTCGGGATCGGTCGGATCGACCTGCTGCCGTATCATCGGCTGGGATCCTCGAAATACGCCGCCCTTGGACGCGAGGACGTCGCGCGCGACCTCGTGCCGCCCTCGGCCGGACGCCTGGAGGCCCTGCGCCGCACGATGGAGCGGCCGGGACTGTCGGTCCGCATCGAGGGCGCCCCCGCGCCGGCCGACGATCCGCGGCGGGACGCGTCGCCTCCGGCCTCGCGGTAGCCGCTCCGCCGCGCGCGGCCCCGCGGAACGCGCAGAAGGGGCCGCCTCCCGAGGGAGGCGGCCCCTTCCGGATTCCGGGGATCGGAGGTCCGCTACTTCTTGGCCTTCTTCGAACGGACCACCAGGATCACGATGATGGCGATCACGATCGCGGCCCCGACGACGATGAGGGCGATCGTGCCCGTGGACGGGCCGGTCGGCGCCTCGGTCGGCGTGGCGGTCGGCAGCGGCGTCGGAGAGGGGGTCGGCGTCGGAGACGGCACGAAGAGCTCGCCCGCATAGAGGACGTAATCTCCCCAGTCGCCGTCGTCGTCGCCGCTGTAGCCGTCGGAGCGCGGCAGGTACTCGAACCCGGTCACTTCATAGACGGCGCCGAGATCGATCACGATCCAGTGCGGAGGCTCGACATACGGCTGGTACTCCGTCGACCACATCGACATCTCGTCGCCGTCGATCAGGACCATCGCCGCATAGTCGACGTCGCCGTCGACCTGGGGGTGGTCCGAGGAGAAGCTGTGCAGGGCGAGCGTCGGATAGGCCAGCGTCCCGGCCGAGGTGACGATCTTGAGCTCGGACCCGCCCATGTACTGGCTCGTCGTCTCGAACTTCACGAAGCGGGCGGAGAAGGGCGTGACGGTCTGGGTCTTCCAGGTGTCGTCGGTGCGGTCGACCGTACCCGTTTGCTTCTGGGTGAAGGCCAGCTCGATCGGGGCGCCGGTGGAGAGCGTGAAGGCGCCCCAGTCGCCGTCGTCGTCGCCCGAGTAGCCGTCGGAGCGCGGCAGGTAGCGGAAGGCCGTGACCTCGAAGGTCGAGCGGAGGTCGATCACGATCCAGTGCGGGGGCTCGGCGTAGGGCTGGTACTCCGTCGACCACATCGTGATCGGGTCGCCGTCGACCAGGAGGGAAGCGCTGTAGTTCTGGTCGCCCTCGCTGGCCTTCGGGTGCTCGGAGGAAACGCTGTGGATCTTCAGCTTGGAGCCCTTCAGGATGCCGAGCGAGGTCACGATCTCGAGCTCGGACCCGCCCATGTACTGGGTGGTCGCCTCGAACTTGAGGAACCGCGTCTTGACGCTGGGGATCGCGACTTCCTTCCAGGTGTCGTCCGCGCGGTCGACCGTGCCCGTCGTGAGCTGCGTGAACACGAGCTCGAGCGAGGCGGGCGGGATCTCCGCCGCGACGGCGACGGCCGAGAAGACCGTCAGGACCAGCAGGACGGACAGGAGAGCGGACAGGATCGGGAAGCGTCTCTTCATGGGGACCTCCTTCTTCCTCTTGCGCAAGGGGCTCTCGTCTTCGCTTCGGCAGGACGCGCGGCGCCTCCGGGACGCATGCGCGCCGGCCCTTCTCGATTCCACGATATCCCCCGCCCCTCCGCACGGCAACGCACATCTCCTGCGGATACCGTACGATTTCCGCCGGGCCCGCGCACCGTCGGTTTGCCGTGCCGGGCCTCCTCTTCTATACTGTTTCCGTCCGGATACCGGTCGCCGGTCCGGGGAGAGGAGACGCCGCCGGTGAGCCGGATCCCACCGAAGAACGCCCTGCAGGCCTTCCTTTCGTTCCTGCGCTCGCAGCGGCTGTTCTTCTATTTCCTCCGCTCCTACCTCGTCCTCTTCGTGCTGCTGCTCCTGTTCGGCGCGGCGTCGTACGCGATCGCCATCCGGCAGGCCACGGACAGCCTGGAGAACGCCAACGCGCTCGCGCTCGTCGGGATGTCCGAGCGGGTCGAGACCCGCCTGCACGAGATCGAGCGGATGGCCTACCGCCTGACCAGCCTGTCCGCGACCTCCCGGCTGGCGTTCGCGGACCGGTACGACGCCGATTTCTACTACCGCACGATCGCGTACGTCGACGACCTCTGGACCCTCTGGCTCGAGAACGACGCGCTCACGCCCCGGATGTTCGTCTATTTCAAGCGCTCGGGCCTCGTCGCGGACCCGACGACCTTCTATCGCGCCGACGTGTTCTACGAGCGCTTCTTCCAGAGCGCCGGGATGGACGCCGATCGCTTCTACGCGCTGCTGACCGATCCGGCCAGCCACGACCGCTACTTCCCCGCCGGCGACGTGGTGCTGAACGACGACCTCGAGACGGCCGGGACCTACGAGGTCATGACGTACGTCTACCAGATGCGGCCCGCGCTGGGGCTGGACCCGCCGGGCGCCGTCTTCTTCCTGATCGACACGCGGGAGATGCGGGGCATGCTCGAGCAGCTCGAGCTGGGCGAAGGCGGCGTGGCGGCCGTCGTGGACGACGAGGGCCGCGTGATGGTCAAGCTCGACCGGAACTCCGGCCTGGCCGACGGCGACCTCGCCGCGATCGCGCTCGGCCAGCGCACCGCGGAGGACGGGAGCATGGTCTACAGCGCCACCTCCTCCCGCAGCGGCTGGCGCTACATCGCCCTCGGGAGCCCGCGGATCCTCATGAAGCCGGTCCGCGCCATCCAGCAGTCCCTGGCGCTCCTGCTCCTCGCCGCGGCGGCGATCGCGGTCGCCGTGGCCTTCCTGCAGGCGCGGACGACGTCCCGGCCGCTCGACCGGCTCACGCGCCTCCTCAGCCCGGAGCGGCAGCAGCAGGACGTCCGGCAGAAGGGCTTCGCGCAGCTCGAGACCCGCGTGGAGGGCCTCCTCGACGACAACCGGGTCCTGCGGTCCGAGCTGACCGACCTGCAGAGCGAGATGGAGCCGGCGATCCTGCACCGGATCTTCAGCGGCGCGTTCAACGACGATGGCGCGATCGCCGAGGCGGCCGGAAGGATCCGCATCGCGCTGCCGGATCCCCCCTATGCGCTCGTCTCCTTCCATATGCTCCGCGACCCGCTGCACGAGGAGAGCACCGCGATCGTCCAGTCCGTCCTCGCCCGCGAGACCGTCAAGGACATCCTGGACCACCTGTCGGGCTGCTCCGCCCTCGTCTACGAGATGAACCCCATGGAGCTCATCTGGATCAAGGCCGGGACGCTGCCCTCCGGCGCGCCTCCGCTGGAGGCGCTGCTCGACCAGGCCGCCTCCCTCCTGGACGCCCAGGGCTTCCCCGTCGGCATCCGCGTGTCGCGGCCCTTCCTGTCCCTGTCGATGGCCTGGTGGGAATACGCGCGGCTCGGGAGCCCCGGGGCGCCGGAGGAGGCCGACGGGACGGCGTCGATCCCGCTCGGGCGCGCCGTGGAGCCGCTCATGGCCCTCGCCTTCCGCAGCCAGGACGAGCGCCTCCTCGAGCGGCTCTTCGACCTGCTCGAGCGCGAGTACCTCGAGGAAGGGCTCTCCGCGGACGCCTGGGAGCGGCGCCTCGACGAGATCCGCCGGTCCGCGGCCGCCGCCGTCGGCGTCCAGGCGCCGCCCGGGACCACGTTCCCGGCGCTTCGGGCGCTCGTGCTCGAAGCCTGCCGCGCCGCGATCCTCGGCCGTCCCAGGCCGGGCTCCCACATGCGCCGGCGGATCCTCGACCACGTCCGGAAGAACCTGTTCCGTCCCGACCTGTCGCTCGGGACGATCTCCGCGCAGCTCCGCATCAGCGAATCCTATCTGTCGCGCATCTTCAAGGTGCAGACCGGGGAGAACCTCTCCTCGTACATCGAGCGCTGCCGGATGGAGGAAGCCGTGCGGCGCCTCCACGAGGGGGACCTGAGCGTGGCCGCCATCGCCGAGAAGACCGGCTATGCCAGCGACGCCGCGTTCCGCCGCGCCTTCAAGCGCGTGTACGGCGTCAGCCCGAACGAATTCCGCAACGCCGCGGGCCGATAATCGAGGAACTGTACGAAAAGTGCGCGAATCGTCCCTACCGGGGGCGAAGCGGCCCCTGCTATCATGAAGGCATTCCCGATCGATGGCGAGGAGGGTCTGCTCATGGACGGAACGACCGCAGTCGCGCGAGCGCCGGCGAAGGGTCCGGCGGGGAAGCCGGCGAAGGAGCGAGCGAAGCGCCGTCCCTTCTTCCGGACGCTGTGGAAGCAGCGGTTCCTCGTCCTTCTCCTGATCCCGGGCCTCGCCAACTTCATCGTCTGGCACTACATCCCGATGTACGGCGTGACGCTCGCCTTCAAGGACTACAACATCCGACAGGGCATCTTCGGCAGCCCCTGGGCGGCCGACCTCGGCCTCCACCACCTCGTGTCCTTCCTGAACTACCCGTATTTCTGGCGGATGATCGCGAACACCGTCTGGCTGAACCTGCTCCTCGCGTTCTTCCTCCCGCTGCCGGGCATCATCTTCGCCCTCGCGCTGAACGAGATCCGCCTGGTCCGCTTCAAGCGGATGGTCCAGACCGTCAGCTACTTCCCCTATTTCCTCTCCTCCGTGGCCGTCGTCGGCATCTTCGCGATGATCCTGTCGCCGTCGACCGGCGTCGTGAACAGCATCATCGAGCTGCTGGGCGGCGAACCGATCTACTTCCTCATGAAAGCCGAGTTCTTCCGGCCGCTCATGCTGACCATGAGCGCCTGGCAGGCCGTCGGCTGGGACACGATCATCTGGCTCGCCCGCATCGCGACGATCGACACCCAGCTCTACGAGTCGGCGACCGTGGACGGCGCCGGACGGCTCAAGAAGATGTGGTACATCACGCTCCCCGCCTTCAAGGAGTGGTACGTGATCGGCCTGATCCTGAGCTTCGGGAGCCTGCTCGCCTCCTCCGGGTTCGAGAAGAACCTGCTCCTCTACCAGGCCAATCCCGGCATCGTGTCCCAGGCCGAGACGATCGGGATCTACCTGTACCGGCGCGGTCTCGTCGACACCCAGTTCAGCTACGGCGCGATGGTCGGGTTCGCCAACATGCTCGTCTGCCTCGTGATGCTCTTCATCGGGAACCTCGTGTCCCGGAAGCTCACGGACGAGGCGATCTGGTGAAGGGAGCGGGCGCATGATCAAGGACCGGAGCCTCTCGTCCCTCGTGATCGACATCTTCGTCTACGGCATCGCGACCAGCGTCTTCGTCGTGACGCTCTTCCCGTTCCTCAACCTGATCTCGACCTCGATCAGCGGCAACATGGCGGTCCTGACGGGCAAGGTCGGGTTCCTGCCGGTCGACGTCACGTTCGAGGCCTACGGACGGGTCCTCTCGAACTGGCTCATCCCCAATGCGTTCTTCAACTCCGTGTTCTATACGATCACGAGCTCGCTCTACAGCGTCGTGATCACGCTGATGATGGCCTATCCGATGGCGAAGAAGGACTTCATCCTGCGCAAGCCCGTCTGGTACATGCTGGTGGTCACGATGTACTTCAGCGGCGGCATGATCCCGACCTTCCTCCTCGTCAGCGAGATGGGCATGATCGACTCCTGGGCGTCCCAGGTCTTCCCGCTCGCCATCGCCGTCGGCAACCTGATCCTGATGCGGATCTTCATCAACAACGTCCCCGCCGAGCTCGAGGAGTCCGCGAAGCTCGACGGCGCCCAGGAGGTCTCGGTCTTCTTCCGGATCATCCTGCCCCTGATCAAGCCCGGGATCGCCACGATCACGCTCTACTACGCGCTGTGGAAGTGGAACGACTTCTTCAATCCGATGATCTACTTCAGCACCTACCAGAAATTCCCCCTCACGGTGATCCTCCGCGAGATCGTCCTGCAGGGCAGCAACGTCGACAAGTTCATGACCGCGGCGCAGATGGCCCAGAAGGACACCGAGGTCTTCATGGAGGCCTACGTCACGCGCCTGAAGGATACGGCCCTGATCGTCTCCATGGTGCCGATCCTGCTGGTCTTCCCCGTCCTGCAGCGCTACTTCATCAAGGGGCTCAACGAGGGAGCCGTCAAGGGCTGACACGACCGCGGCGCACGGGATCGACATCCCGACGAATATAGGAGGTGCCCCATGCGAAGAACCCTGCGAACCGCTTCCGCACTCGCCTTCCTGGTCCTGGCCCTGCTGGCCTCCGCCTGCGCGCCGTCCGCCACGGCGACGCCGACGCCGGCCGGACCGACCGACGTCCCGCTGACGTCCGTCGAGGTGATCCGCTCCACGAACATGTCCCAGTCCTATTCCGACACCCTGTTCACCGACTTCGTGAAGGAGAAGTTCAAGCTCGACCTCCGATACACCTACTACCCGTCGAGCACGTTCCAGGAGAAGCTCAGCCTCTCCTTCTCGACGAACAGCTACGGAGACGTGCTGGAGCTCGTCGATTCCGCGATCATCAACCGCTACTCGAAGGACGGCTTCTTCCAGCCCCTCGAAGGCATCATCGATTCGAAGCTCCCGAATTACCGCAAGGCGTATTCCGACGAGGACTGGGCGTTCCTCCTCTCCTCCATGTCCGACGCCGAGGGCCGCCTGTACGCGCTTCCCGTCCGGATGGCCACGGGAAGCACCGGCTCCAACATCTTCTTCTACCGCTCCGCCCAGTTCGAGAAGGCGGGCGCCAAGGTCCCCACCACCGTCGAGGAGCTCTACGACGGCCTGATGGCCATCAAGACGAAGATCAATCCGAACGTCACCATCCCGAACCAGTGGGGCCTCGCGAACGTGTATTCGGGGTTCGACTGCGCCTTCCGCACGCAGAACGTCGTCTGGAAGGACCCGGACGCCGGCGGGCAGCTGGTCTACGGCCCCATCACCGACAAGTTCCGCGACCTGCTCATCTACATGAACAAGCTCTACGAGTCCGGACTCCTCGCGAAGGAGTTCAGCACGATGAGCGACGAGCAGTTCTGGTCCGAGTACTCCGCGGGGAACACCTACTTCTGCTGGCGCTATCCCGGATTCCACAACAAGAAGCTGAACGGACTGCTCACGGCCGCCAAGATCGAGCCCGACTGGGAGTACGACCTCGACAACCTCCTGCTGTCGGCCTATCCGGACAAGGGGCCGCTCCAGCAGCGGTACGGCACCTTCTACACCGCCACCGTCGCGATCACGGACAAGCTGGAGGCGGATGCGACCGCGCTCGTCCTCTCCTACTTCGACTGGTCCTGCACCGAGGAGGGGCAGCTCTTCCATGAGTTCGGCGTCGAGGGCGAGACCTACGAGGTAGCGGGCGACGGCATCCCGTCCTTCATCGGCAAGTACAGCGACGCGACCGACACCAACAAGCTCGGCTCGTACTACGGGAATCTCCAGGACTTCGGTCCGTTCGGGTACTTCCTCGTCGAGAACGAGGCGCACGCGAACAAGTTCTACCCCGAATACAAGGAATCGAACGCCGCGCTGAAGGACTTCGAGTACATGGACCTGTTCGTCCCGATCCCGTATCGGTTCTCCCAGGCGGAGGAGACGCGGCAGGCCGAGCTGTACGTCGTGGTCGACTCGGTCAGCAAGGAATACCAGCTCTCGTTCATCGTCGGCACCAAGGACCCCGGCAGCGACGCCGACTGGAACGAGTACATCGGCAAGATGGAGAAGGCCGGCATCGACGAGTACATGCAGCTCCTGCGGGACGCGAACGCCCGCACGGTCAAGTAGGACGAGGACCGCACCGCGCCCGTCCGCCGGCGAACGGCGGACGGGCGCGGCCGGCGGGCGGGAGGTCTTCCCCATGGCGCAGCGGCCCGTCACCTGGCATTACCTGACCGGCTTCACCGACGCGGCGGACGAGCACCCGTACCTGCGCGAGGCGCACGGGCGGGCCGCCCTGTATGCGCGCGGCGAGGCCATCCTGCCGGACGAGGGGACCGTGTGCGGCAACCTCGACCTCGTCCTCGAGAGCGAGGTCGCGACGAACCGGATCAGCCGGCATTTCGTGAACCGGGAGCCCTACGAGGCCGCGCTCGCGTCGCCGGACCTCCCCGATGCGCGGAAGCGCGACCTCCGCGAACGGATGGCCCGCTTCGAGCCCTTCGTCCTCGCGAACCGGGCGGACGCCGCCTACGACGAGGACGAGCTGCGCGCGTGGGAGTCGCTCCTCGCGACCAGCAACCACTACAACGGGCACCAGGTCCTCGACTACGCCCTGCTGATGCGGGAAGGCGTGGCCGGCATCCGCCGCCGCATCGCCGCCGCGCGCGCGGCCGCCGCGGACGAGGAGGCCGCCGTCTTCCTCGAATCGCTCGCGATCACCTGGGAGGGCGTCGCCCTCTACCTCCGCCGGCACGCCGACGAGGCGCGCCGCCGGCTCGCGGCTCCGGATCTCCCGCCCGCCGAGCGCGCGCGGCTCGAACGCATCGCCCGCATCCACGACGCCGTCTCCGGCGAGGCCCCGCGCGATTTCGAGGAGGGCGTCTGCCTGCTCTGGCAGTTCATCGGATTCTCCGACTACGATTCGATCGGCCGCTTCGACCAGTACCTCTTCGACCTGTACGAGCGGAGCCGCGCGGCGGGTCTCCCCCGCGAGGACGCCAAGGAGACGCTCCGCCAGATGTGGCGCATGGCCGACCGCAACGGGGCGATCCTCAACATGACCGTCGGCGGCCGGGACGCGACCGGCGCCCGCCGCTTCAACGACCTCTCCCTGCTCGTGCTCGAGGTCACCCGCGAGCTCGGCATGAAGGGGCCGAACCTCTGCCTGCGCGTCGACGCGGCGTTCCCCGACGCGCTCTGGGAGGAGGTCCACCGCAGCCTCGGCGCGGGCCAGGCCCTTCCCGCCCTCTACAACGAGGACCTCATCGTCCCCATGCTCCTGCGCGAGGGCTTCGCGCCCGAGGACGCCTGGGACTTCTGCCTCGCGGGGTGCAGCCAGGTCGTCCTGCCCGGGCGCTCCAGCTTCGCCTGCGACATCGGCACCTACAGCGTCCCGAAGGCGCTCGAGCTCGCCCTCCGCGAAGGCTTCGACCGCTTCACCGGGAAGCGGGCCGGTCCGCGCACGCCCCCGGCGTCGGAGATGCGCACGTTCGACGACGTGCTGGCCGCCTACCGGGAGCAGGTGCGCCACGCGATCCGCGTGGGGACGAGCGTCAACGACAAGGACCACTCCCTGCGCCTGGATTTCGCGAGCTGCATCCGCTCGGCGCTCACGGCCGACTGCATCGCGCGCGGACGCGGCCTGTTCCGCGGCGGCGCGCGGTACTACGCCGTCCAGAACGAGGTGGTCGGGCTCACGAACGCCGCGAACGCCCTGCTCGCGATCCGGCGCGTCGTCTTCGAGGAGCGCCGCATCGGCCTCCCCGAGCTGGTCGCCGTCCTCGACCGCGACTTCGAGGGGGACGAGGCGCTCCGGCAGCACCTGCTCCGCAAGGTGCCGAAGTTCGGCAACGGCATCGCCGAGATCGACGGACTCCGCGCCGGCATCGCGCGGGAGTTCTTCACCGCGCTCGCCTCGCATCCGGGACCGCTCGGAGGTCGCCACTGGCCCGGCGAGGTCATCTTCCACTACAACGTGCAGTACGGTCGGACGTGCCTCGCCTCCGCCGACGGACGGAAGGCCGGGACGCCGTTCGCGGATTCCTGCGGTCCCAGCCAGGGCACCGACACCGAAGGCGTGACCGGCATCCTCCAATCCATGCGCGCGCTCACGTTCGCCGGACCGGACTACCCGAACACCTGCAGCTGCCTGAACCTCAAGTTCGACCGCCGGATGTGGCGCAGCGCGAAGGAGAAGATGACCGCGCTCCTGAAGGCGGGGATGCGGGACGTCATGCAGATGCAGATCAACGTCGTCAGCGCGAAGGACCTCGAAGAGGCCCTGATCCACCCCGAGGCCTTCCGCTCGCTCGTCGTCCGCGTCGGCGGCTACAGCGCCTACTTCACGGCCCTCGAGCCCGCGATCCAGCGCGACGTGCTGGCGCGGACGACGCAGGAAGGCGACTGACGCCATGGGCGGAGCGCCGCGCGGAGGTTCCGCGCCGATCGTGGGATTCCGGGCGGAGGGCGGAGCGTCGCCCTCCCTGCTCGTCCGCGGCTTCCCGGTCGCGACGGGGCGGCTCCGGCCGGACGACGCGCTGGCGCTGCGGCGCGACGGGAGCCCCGCCGCGCTGCCGCTCTGGTGGGAGCCGCGGGCTTCCTGGCCCGACGGATCGGTCCGCTGGCTGTTCCTCCACGCGCGCATCGACGCCGGAGGCATGCACCGCCTGGAGACGGACCCCGCCGGAATCCGCGCGGGCGCCGCGGCGGCGTCCCCCGTGGCACCGTCGGACCCGGGGCTCCCGGACGTCGCGCCGACCCCGTCGGGGTTCACCGCCCGGTGGCCCGGCGGCGGGGCGCTCGAGGTCGACGCCGGCGGCCCGTTCCAGGCGGTGGTCCTCGAACCGGGCCCCCTCTCCGGGCTCGTCCGCCTGACCGGCGCGGCGCGCGACGGCTTCGCGGTCGAGCTCCTCGTGCGGACCGACGCGGTCCGGCCCGACCTCGACGTCGTGTGGCGCACCACCCGGACCGGCGCGGAGGCCGCTGCGCCGCCCGTCCGCCGGATCCTGTTCCGTCCCGTCGGAAGCGCATCCGCCGCTTCCGGCGCCGGAGCCCCCGCGCCCCGCGAGGGCTCCGACGCGACGGGGGCCGACCTCGTCGCGCGGCGCGGCCCCGCCGTCCTCTCGGTCCGGGACGGCGCGCACCGCGCCCCGTGCCGCCTCGAGGCCGATGCCGACGGATTCGCCGCGATCCTGTTCGACGCGCCCGACGCGCCGCCCGTCGCCCCCGGCTCCTCCCTGCGCCAGCGCTTCCTCTACCGCGGCGACGCGGATGGGCGCGGCGGCGACTTCGCCTGCGACCTTCCGGCCGGATGGATCGCGGGAACCGGAGCGCTCGGTCCCGTCGCCCTCCTGTCGGACGACGAGGACGCCTCCGTCGCGCCCGGGATCCACCGCGGGCTCCGAGCCCTCCTGGAACGCGCCCTCGCGCTCGCGGACGGCGACGACCCGGCGTACCGGGGCGTCGAGAACCACGGGGACTGGCCGCTCGCCGTCGGCCAATACGGCGCGGCGGGCCGCCGCGCCTACGCGGACAACGAATACGACATGCCGTACGCCTGCGCGCTCGGCTGCGCCGCGACCGGAGACGCCCGCCTCCTCCGCCTCTCGATCCGCGGAGCGGAGCACATGGCCGACGTCGACGTGCGCTTCTCCGACGGCGCGATGCGCTACCACGGCTATGCGGACGAAGCCGAGGACCACCGGCTCCGCCGCGGCGGAGAGAGCGACCTCGGGCACGTCTGGACCGACGGCCTCTGGCTGGGCTGGCTCTGGACCGGCGACCCGTTCCTGCGCGAGGCCGCGGAGCGCGTGACGCGCTGGGTGGTCGACCGGTTCCGGGACCGCCGCGTCTCGGAGGCCTTCGCGGTCTGCGAACGCGACCTCGGCTGGCCCCTCGTCGTCTGCGTCTCGGCCCTCGAGCACGCGGGGCCGCCGCTCGCCGACGAGGCCCGGTTCCTCGCGCAGCGGATCCTGCGGTTCCTCGACGCGTTCACGGAGGACCCCGACGCCGTCTACGAGGACCCGGGCATGCCGACCTGGTGGCGGACCGCGATGCAGGACGGGTGCAAGCCCTTCATGCTGGGCGTCCTCGCCGAGGGGCTCGAGCGCGCGGTCCGGCTCGACGGGGACCCGCGGGCCGCCTCGACGCTCGACCGGATCGCCGGCTACCTCGCGGGACGCACGTTCGATCCGCTCCGCATGGACTTCGCGTACGAGGTCAACGCCTTCGGACCCGGGCACCGGGGGATCCCCGAGCAGCAGCTCGTCCCCCTCTTCGTGCGCGGCCTGCTCGAGAGCGGCCTCCGCCGCGGCGACGAGGCTCTCCTGCGGCTGGCGGCGGGCGCCTTCCACGCATCGGCGTGGTGCCTGCACGACCCGGACCTCCGGGGCAAGGAGATGGCCCTGCTCGTCCGCGGGGCGGTCCCGGCGCTCGCGATGCTGGAAGCGGCGCGGGAGCGGGAGTCCTCTGCCCGCCGGGCGGAGCGCGCGCCGTCGACCGGCCGGCCCGGGACCTTCGCGGGCGACTCCCCCTACGACGGACCGGTCCCGGGCGAGGGCCTCGACACGGACCGCGGCTGGATCCGCTGCGAATACCGCGCCGGCACCGACGACGCACCCTCGCACCTCAACCTGCAGGCCTTCTTCCACGCCTCCGACGTCCCGTTCGACCACTCCGCCGTGACGCTCCTCGCGTTCTACGACCGCCTCCAGGTCCGCTTCCACGACGCGGACCGCCGGCTGGTCGACAGCCTCGACGCGTTCGTCCCGCGCGATTTCTTCCGGCGCGCCTCGGGCCCGCACGTGCTCGCCGTCCGCTACGAGGCGCCCGGCGAGGCCGTCCTCGCCGTCGACGGCCGCATCGCGGCGCGCACGGCGCTCGACCGCGCATTGTCGGGCGCCTTCCGGCGGATCCGGGTGGGCGCGCGGCCGGGCAATTGGACGGTGAACGGCCGGGTCCGCGTCGAAGCCGTCTTCGGCTCGTTCGACGGACTTCCCGCGGAACTCGCGGAGGACGCCGGCGTCGCCGGCGCAGGAGGCGCCCCATGATGAGCGGCAGGGAACGCGTCGGCGCCGTGCTGCGGCACCGCCTCCCGGACCGGGTCCCCTGCTACGAGGTGCTCGTCGACCCGCCCGTCGTCGAGGCGACGCTCGGCATCGCGGGGAAGAACACGGCGATGCTCGCCCCGCGCGAACTCGTCGACCTCGCCCTGCGCCTCGGGCACGACGCCGTGATCGCCAGCCTGAAGTTCTTCCGGCCCACCGCGTTCGTGCAGGCCGCCGGCGGGCGGCCCGACCTGGCGTCGATCCCGCGGCCTACGGACGCCGAGCGGGATTCCTGGCTCGAGCGCTGCGCCCGCGTCGTCGAGATCGCCCACGCCGAAGGGCTCGCCGCAGCCGCCTACGACCACGGGGCCTTCGACGTCGTATACGAGAGCCTCGGCTTCGAGAACTTCATGTACCTCGTGTACGACGACCCGGAGTACCTCGACGCCTACGCGGAGCTCCTCTACGGCTTCCACGCCGACAACGCGAAGCGGGCCATCGCCACGGGCATCGACCATCTGCTCATCGGCGACGACATCGCCTACGGCTCCGGGCTGTTCATCGCGCCGGAGCATTTCCTGCCGCTGTGGCAGGAGCGCGAGCGCGCGCTGGTCGCCCTCGCGAAGGACGCCGGCCTTCCGGTCGAGTTCCACACGGACGGGCGCCTCGAGCCCGTCCTGCCCTGGCTCATCGACCTCGGGGTCGACCTCGTGAACCCCGTCGAGCCCTACTGCAACGACCTGCTCGACCTGAAGCGCCGCTTCGGCGACCGCATCGGATTCCGCGGGAACGTCGACGTCGGCGGGAACCTCACGCACGGGACCCCGGAGGACGTCTACGTGGAGACGCGGCGGCTGGTCGAGGCGGCCAAGCCCGGCGGCAACTACGTGTGCTCCACCAGCCACAGCGTCACCGCGTCGGTCCGCCCCGAGAACTACCGAGCGCTCGTGCGCGCCGTCCACGACCACGGGGGGTACGCGGGATGACCCGCATCGTCTTCCTCGGCGCGAGCGTCAACTGGGTCCCCCGGCTGATGACCGACCTGCTGGCGGTGTTCCCGGAGCCGCTGGACGTGCATTTCGTGGACCTCGACCCCGCCCCGGCGGAGACCTGCCGCGCCTGGGGCGAGGAGGCGAACCGCGCCTTCGGCCGGCGCGACCGGTACGAGGGGACGCTCGACCGGCGCGCGGCGCTCCGCGGCGCCGACGCCGTCCTGATCACGCTGTCGACGGGCGGGTTCCCGGCCATGGCGAACGACCTCGCGATCCCCGAGGCGGACGGCATCTTCGCGACCGTCGGCGACACCTGCGGTCCGGCCGGCTGGTCCCGCAGCCTCCGCAACCACGCCGTCTTCGAAGCGTTCGCCCGCGATTTCGCGGAGCTCTGCCCGAGGGCGTTCATCGCGAACTACACGAACCCCATGGCCTATCTGACCGGCCTCCTGGCCCAGTCCTGCCCGAACCCGGTCGTCGGCCTGTGCCACGCGTACTTCGAGACGCGCGACGTGCTGCGCGACCTCCTGGGTCTCGACGAGGCGCACCGCCCGGACGTGGCGATCGCCGGGATGAACCACTTCACCTGGGTCACGGACTTCACGGTCGGCGGGAAGCCCGGCTACCCGATGCTCGAGGCGGTCCTCGCCGGGCGGTCGCTGCACGACGCGCTGCCGGAGGAGACGCCGGACGAGATCGGCTTCGTCTCGGGCCACCGGCTGTGCGCCGCGCTCTTCGACGCGTACCGCCGGATGCCGTACCCCGCGGACCGCCACACCGTCGAATTCGTCCCGTGGGGCGTGGCCGGCTTCCCCGAACGGCGCGACGTCCTCTACCAGGCGAAGATGCCCTACGAGGAGCTGGCGCGCTACGGCGTGCGCCGGACGGCGATCCGCCACCGCGAGGCCTTCCAGGCGCTCGCGCGCACGCATCTCGACGCCGTGCGCGACCTGCCGGCCGGCTCGTCTCCGCGGCGCAGCCGGGAGACCGGCGCCGACATGATCCGCGCCTTCCTGCTCGACGCACCCGTCACCGACGCCGTCAACGCGCCCAACGCCGGACAGGTGCCCTGGCTGCCGCTCGGCGCCTGCGTCGAGACGCTCGGCACGGTCGACGGCCGCGGCGTGCACCCCCTGCCGGCCGGACCGCTGCCGGACCCGGTGGTCGAGCTCATCCGGCCGCACGCGCTGGCCCAGCGCTGGCTGCTCGACGCGATGCGCGACCGCCGCCCGGAGCAGGCGCTCGAGGCGCTGCGGATCGACCCGCAGTGCCGCGCGCTCGACCCCGACCGCGTCGCCGCGCTCTACGACCGCCTCGTCGCGGCGAACCTCCCGTTCGCCCCCGTCGGATTCCTCGTGCGGAAGGAGACCCGCCCATGACGACGCGGCCCGCCCTCTCGTCCCGCGACCGCCTGCAGGCCGCCCTCGACCACCGCGAAGGCGACCGCATCCCCTTCGACCTCGGCGCGACCAAGATGACCGGCATCGGCTTCGCGGGCTATCGCCGCTGGCTCGCCGCGGCCGGACTGACCCCGCTCGACCCCGCCCCCGCCGTGCTGGACCGCATCCAGCAGCTCGCCGCCCTCCCCGAGCCCGTCCTGCGGCACCTCGGCGTGGACGCGCGCGGCGCCTTCCCGCGGGGAGGACCGGTCGAGGAGCGCCCGCAGGAGACGGACGCGTTCTTCGACGAATGGCGGATCGGCTGGCGGCGCCCGGAGAAGGACGGCCTCTACTACGACGTCGACCGCTCGCCGCTGCCCGGGGATCCCGACGCGTCGGAAGTCGACGGCTACGCCATGCCCGACGGCGGCGCGGCCTTCCGCTTCGCGCCGCTCGACGCGCGGCTCTCCGAGCTGGTCGCGATGGAGTCGGGCGTCGTCCTCAACGGGTTCACGTCCGGCGCGATGGAGATGGTCACCCGCATCCGCGGCTACGAGGACGCCATGATGGACCTCGCGCTGGAGCCCGACCGCGTCGGGGCGCTCCTCGACGGCATCGTCGAGGCGAAGGCGGCCTTCTGGGAGCAGGCGCTGCGGATCGCCGGCGGCCGCGCCCAGGTCGCCGTCGAGGTGGACGACCTCGGGACGCAGCAGGGGCTCCTCTTCTCCCGCGAGCGCTACCGCGCGGTCCTGATGCCGCGCCACCGCAGGCTCTTCGACTTCATCCACCGCGCCTCGCCCGGCATCCGGATCTTCCTCCACTCCTGCGGCGCCGTCCGCGAGGTGATCCCCGACCTCATCGAGGCCGGCGTCGACATCCTCAATCCCGTCCAGACCTCGGCCGCGGGCATGGACCCCGCCGGCCTGAAGCGCGATTTCGGCCGCGACCTCGTCTTCTGGGGCGGCGGCGTCGACACGCAGCGCGTCCTCCCGTTCGGGACGCCCGCGGAGGTCCGCGAGGACGTGAAGCGGCGCCTCGACGTCCTCGGACCCGGCGGGGGGTTCGTCTTCGCTTCGATCCACAACGTCCAGTCCGACGTGCCTCCGGCCAACCTCGAGGCGCTGTTCGGGACCCTGCGGGATTCCGGGGCCTTCGGATGACCCGGGACGCGGACGCCCGCTTCGCCGCGTTCCTCGACCCGCCGGCGGAGGCGTCGCCGCTGCCGATGTGGTTCTGGAACGACGCGATGGACGCGGAGGGCATCCGAGCCCGCATCCGCTCCTTCCGCGACCGGGAGGTCCTCGGCTTCGTGCTGCACCCCCGGATGGGGCTGCCGCCGGAGATCCCGTACCTGTCCGACCGGTTCCTCGACCTCGTCGAGGTCGCCGTCGAGGAGGCGGCGCGCCTCGGGATGCGGGTCATCCTCTACGACGAGGGCATGTACCCCTCCGGCTCCGCCCACGGCGAGGTCGTCCGCTCCGATCCGGCCCTCGCGGCGCAGAGCCTCGTCCTGCGGGTGCTGCGCGCCGGTCCCGGCTTCCCGGTCCCGACCGTTCCGCCTCCGCCCTCCGCATCCGGCCGCGCCGCCGTCGTCGCGCTCCAGCGCCTGCGGGCCGGCC
>CAIXGU010000183.1 GCA_903919045.1 uncultured Eubacteriales bacterium
CCTCGGTTGCGGACATGGCGGCTCCTTTCGCGTCGGACGGAGGCGGGCTACAGGGTCACGAGCATGGCGCCGTAGGTGAGGCCCGCGCCGAAGCCGGCGAGGACGGCCTTGTCCCCGGGCTTCATGCGGCCGTCGCGGGCCATGTTGTCGAGGCAGATCGGGATGCTGGCGGAGGACGCGTTGCCCATCTCGCCGATGTGCACGACGAAGCGGTCCATCCCGACGCCGAGGCGCCGCGCGGCGGCCTCGAGGATGCGCATGTTCGCCTGGTGCATGACGAAGTGGTCGACCTCGGAGACGGCGATGCCGGCTTCGGCGCAGACGGCCTGGGTCGACTCGACCACGGCGCGCACCGCGAACTTGTAGACCTCCTGCCCGTCCATCCGGATGTAGTTGTCGTCGAGGTCCGGGAAGCGGTCCTGGAAGCCGGAGTCCCACCCCTCGGGGTTGCGGCCGGTCCCGTCGAGGAACGGATGCGAGATCGGCAGCGCGCGGCAGACGAGGACGTCGCCGCCCTTCCCGTCCGAGCGGAGATAGGAGGAATGCACGCCGCCGCGCCCCGGACCGACGACGACCGCGCCGGCGCCGTCGCCGAACAGGATGCAGGTCGAGCGGTCGGCGTAGTTGGTGAGCTTCGAGATGTTCTCGGCGCTGACGATGAGGACGTACTTGACCGCGCCCGAGGCGATGTACTTCGAGGCGATGTCGTAGGCGTAGACGAAGCCCGAGCAGGCGGCGCCGACGTCGAACGCGAAGGCGTCGTCCGCGCCCACTTCGGCCTGCACGATGCAGGCGAGCGAGGGGAAGAAGTAGTCGGGCGTGCCGGTGGTGGCGAGGACGAGGCCGATCGACTTCGGGTCGACGCCGGACGCGGCGATCGCGCGCCGGGCGGCGACGGCGCCCATGAACCAGGTCGGCTCGCCGGAGGAGAGCCGGCGCTCGGAGATGCCCGTGCGCGTCGTGATCCACTCGTCCGAGGTCTCGACGATCCCGGACATGTCCTGGTTCGTGACGACGACGTCGGGCAGGTAGCTTCCGGTCCCGAGGATCCCGGCTTCGATCACTCCGCGCGCCTCCTTGCCATGCCCCTCCCGCGAGGGGTATCTTGAAGTGGACGAATCGTTTGTTTGATAGTCAAAGGACACAAGCGAAGGATACCGCCCGACCCCCCTCCTGTCAAGCCGAGGGGGTCCGGCGGAGGGGAGGGACCGAGCATGAACGCCTATCTGTTCTCCGGCCAGGGCTCGCAGACCGCGGGCATGGGGAAGGACCTCTGCGACGCCAGTTCCGCGGCGCGCCTCGAGTACGAGGAAGCCTCCGACGTCCACGGCGGGGACGTCCTCCGGCTGGGCGCCGCGACCGACGATGAGGTCGCCGGCCGACTCTCGCAGACCCTCTACGCGCAGCCGGCGATCCTCGTCCTCTCGCTCGCGGCCCACGCCGCCCTCCGGGAGCGCACCGGCGTGTCCGGCGGACTGTACGCCGGCTTCTCCCTCGGGGAGTACGCAGCGCTCGCGGCGGTCGGGATCGTGACCCCGGGCGACGCCGTGCGGCTCGTCGCGGAGCGGTCGCGCCTCATGCAGGAGCAGTGCGAGCAGACGCCGGGGGCGATGGTCGCGATCCTCGGCCTCGAGGACGCGGCGGTCGAGGCGGTCTGCGCGGCCGTCTCCGCCGAAGGCCCGGAGACGTTCGTCGCCGCCGTGAACTACAACTGCCCGGGCCAGGTCGTCGTCGCGGGCCTCGAGGCGGGCGCGGCCCTCGCCGCCGAGCGGTGCCTCGCCGCCGGCGCGCGCAAGGCCACGCGCCTCGCCGTGAACGGCGCGTTCCACACGCCCGTGATGCAGCCCGCCGCCGACGCGCTCGCCGCGTTCGCCCGCGGGATCGCCTTCGGAGAGCCGCTCTGCGACTGCGTCCTGTACTCCAACGCGACCGGCGCGCCGGCCGGCCGGATCGACGACGTCCCCGCGTATCTCGCGCGCCACATGACGAGCCCCGTGCGCTTCCGCGCGGAGCTGGCCGCCATGGCCGACGCGGGCGCCTCGGCCTTCGTCGAGCTCGGGCCCGGCAAGGTCCTGTCCGGCCTCGCGCGGAAGTCCGCGCCCGGCATCCTCGTCGTGAACGTCGAGGACGGGAAGACGCTCGAGTCCGCCTCCGCCGCGATCGGCGGCATCGCGGAGCCGCAGGACGAGTAGCCCTGGACGGCCCCGACGGGGAACGCCGAAGGCGGCGCGCGCGCAACGCGTGCAAGCGCTTGCACCCTGCAGGCCGCTCCCCTAGAATGGACGGAGCGGTATCGGACCTCCGGATGACGAGGTGCAGCCATGCCGGCCCGTGAGATCGACTTCCGTTCCGTCCTCGAGGCGATGCCCGTCGGCATCGCGTTCCACCGCCCCTCCCCGTTCGCGGACCCCGGCAC
>CAIXGU010000184.1 GCA_903919045.1 uncultured Eubacteriales bacterium
ACGTCGAGGTGATCGCCGCGGTCGCCGAGAACGACCGCCGGATCGTCGACGAGCTGCGCACCGCCAAGGACGACGCGATCCTGAAGATGAAGACGGCGCAGGAGAACTCCACGAAGATGCGGGCCGTCGTCAACGACAAGTGGCTCGAGATCGACGCCCTGAAGAACGAGATGGCGCTCACGCAGGAGCAGATCGCGGCGACGCAGCAGCATCTCGAGGATGTTCTCGCGAACGAGAACCAGCTCCTCGAGGAATCCGAGCAGATCGCGGGCAGCATCGTCAAGCTCCAGGAGAAGATCGCCTATTACGGCGGCATCTTCGTCTGGCCCTACGCCGACCAGAAGACGGTCGACCAGCAGTCGGTCGCCTCTCCCTTCGGCATGCGCTACCATCCGATCCTCCACGTCTACAAGATGCACACCGGCGTCGACATCGGCGGCCGCTACGGCGCGCCGATCGTGGCCGCGGCGAAGGGGAAGGTCCTGGTCGTCTCGACGATCCCCGGCTACAACGCGACGACCGGGAACAACACGGGCGGCTCCGGCTACGGGAACTACATCGTCATCGACCACGGCGGCGGCATCAGCACGCTCTATGCGCACACCAAGCTGATCAAGGTGAAGGTCGGGCAGATCGTGAACGCAGGCGCGCTGATCGCCCTGTGCGGAAGCACCGGCACGTCGACGGGCCCCCACCTCCATTTCGAGGTGCGCGAGAACGGCACGCCCGTGAATCCCATGCAGACGAAGTACCTCGGCGTCCGATAGCCCCGTGGGCCGCACGGCCCCGCACGACGCACCCCGGCCGCCCGGACAGGAAGGAAGACCGAATGGACCCGAATCCCGACGCCCTCCGCGGCGACGCGCCCGCGGCACCCGCCGCCGTCCCCGCTCCCGCGCCGCGCCCGCGCACACGGAAGAACTACGGACCGGCGCACCTGTTCGTCGCGGTCCTCGCGACCTTCCTCGTCACGGCCGTCCTCTGCACGTCCGTCGGCGTCCTGCTCTACGGAGGCCTCCAGAAGGCGCGCGGCGCATCCCTGTCCTTCGCGGACACGCCCGAGGTCCGCGCGCGGATCGCCAAGGCCGAGGAGCTGCGCTCCTACCTCAAGGCGGATTTCCTCGAGGAGCTGGCCGACGAGCGGATCCTGGACGCCATGATCGCCGGGATGGCCGACAACCTCGGGAACCCCTACACCTTCTACATGAGCGCCGAGACCTACGCGCTCTGGGAGGAGAACCTCAGCGGGAGCTATACTGGCATCGGCGCGAGCGTCATCCGGAACAAGGACGGGCTCGTGGTGATCACCGACGTCTACGACGGCGGACCGGCGGACCTGGCCGGCGTCAAGGCCGGGGACGCGATCGTCGCCGTCGACGGGACCGACGTCACGGGTCTGAAGGACGAGAACGCCCTCGCCGCGCTGGTGCGCGGTCCCGCCGGGACGGAGGTCGTCCTCGGGATCCTGCGGACGTCCACGGGCGAGCGCCTCGAGATCCCGGTGACGCGCGGGACGATCGTCAACGACCCCGTCGTCTCGCGGATGCTGTCGGAGCGCATCGGCTACGTCGCGGTGAAGGAGTTCTCGACGGGTCTCGCCGACGAGTTCAGGACGACGGTCGAGGGCCTCGTCGCGCAGGGCGCGACGGACCTCGTGCTCGACCTGCGCAACGACCCGGGCGGCAGCGCCGGCGAGGTCGTCGCGATGCTGGACTGGCTGCTGCCCAAGGGCACGATCGCCACCCTGAAGGGCCGCATGGACGGGAAGGCCTTCGAGGAGAGCTGGACCTCCGACGGGACGTCGGGCGTTCCGGAGGGGATGCGGTACGCGATCCTCGTGAACGGCTCCACGGCCAGCGCGGCGGAGCTCTTCTCGGGCTGCCTGCGCGACTTCGGGAAGGCGTACCTCATCGGGACGCAGACCTACGGGAAGGGCTCCGGCACGATCACCCGGGAGCTGTCCGACGGCTCCGCGGTCAACATCACGACGTTCCGCTACTACCTGCCCTCGGGCGTCAGCATCGAAGGCGAGGGGCTCGCCCCCGACCTCGAGGTCGCGCTCGACGAGGACCTGCAGGGACTGTCCCCGGAGGACATCCCGGCCGAGCGCGACGCGCAGCTGCGCGCGGCGGTCGTCCATCTCGCGAACCTCCCGTAGCCGCTCGCGGGACCTCCCGATGCCGGACTACGACCAGCTGTCCGTCCTCTATGAGCGCCTGCAGGCGGGCGAGGACGCCGAACGCCTCGCCGCCTCCGCCGCGGCGCTCGCGGAGATGCACGGACGGACGCCGCCCGGGCGCGGCGACGGCCGCGGAGGGCGCCGCCTGCTGCTCGACCTGGGCTGCGGGACCGGCGCGTTCGGGCGGCGGATGGCCCTCCGCGGCTACGACGTCGTCGGGATCGACGCGTCCGAAGGCATGCTGCGGCGCGCCGTCGAGCAGGGGAGCCCCGCGGGCGCCGACATCCTCTACCTGCGCCAGGACATCACGCGCTTCGAGCTCTTCGGGACCGTCGACGCGATCTGCTGCCTCACGGACACGGTGAACCACATCGCCACCGAGGCGGCGCTGCGCCGGATGCTGCGCCTGTGCCGGCTGTACCTCAATCCGGACGGCGTGCTCGTCTTCGACGCGCTCACCCGCCGGCATTTCGCGCGGCGGCTCGGGAACCGCACGATCCACGAGGTGACCGACGACGCCGTGCTCCTCTGGTGCAACCGCTTCCTGCCGAAGTCGGGCCGCAACATCGCCGACATCGTCGTCTTCGGCCGCACCGCCGACGGCGCCTGGACCCGCGGCGACGAATGCATCGTCGAGCGCGCCTATCCGCGCCGGTCGCTCGAGCGCTTCGCGAGCGACGCCGGCTTCCTGCCGCCGCTCGTGCTCGACGCGGTCCGCGGCGGTCCGGCCGGCCGAACCGCCGAGCGCCTGTTCTTCGTCTGCCGGCCCGACCCCGCCTCGACGCTGGGCCAGCGCCCGCCGGCCACGCCACCCGGGAAGGCCGTCCGATGAAGACGGGCCGCGCCCCGCGCGCGCGCCCCGCGCGCCGTCCGCGTCTG
>CAIXGU010000185.1 GCA_903919045.1 uncultured Eubacteriales bacterium
GCGCGGGAGGCGTCGGGGAGCACGAGGCGAAGCGTCTCCGGCTCGAGCCGGCGGCGGCGCAGCGCCTCCATCAGGTCGGGCAGCCGCTCCGGTGCGTAGGCCAGCGCCAGCCGGCCGCGCGGGCGCAGGAGCGCGGCGGCCGCGGCGAGGACGTCGTCGAGCGTCGCGGCGGCTTCCTCGCGGGCGAGCACGAGCTCGGACGGCCCGTCGCCGTCCGCGTCGGGCGGGGTCGTCGCCAAGCGGTAGGGCGGGTTCGAGACGACGAGGTCGAAGGAATGCCGCGGGAAGAGGTCGCCGAGGCCGGCTGCGGGAACGGAGGGATTCTCGGGTGCGGCCTTCCGGCCGGACGCCGCGAGGGCCCGGAGGTCGCCGGCCGCGAAGGCGAGGCGGCCGGACAGGCCGTTGAGGGCGGCGTTGCGCGCGGCGACGCCTGCGATGCGGGAGATCAGCTCGAGGCCGGCGATGCGGGCGTCCGGCAGGCGGCGGGCGAGGAGCACGGAGACGGCGCCGCAGCCGCAGCCGAGATCGGCGACGCGGGCGGATCCGGTGGCGCGGGGGCCGCGGGCCGGCTGCGCGGCGCGCTCGGCCGCGCCGGCCGCGAAGGCGGCCAGGAACACGGAGTCCTCGCCGAAGCGGAACCCGTCCTTCTTCTGGATCAGGCGCAGGCCGCCGGCGCGGAGGTCCTCGACGGTCTCGTCGTCGTGGAAGGGGATCCTCGGGGCCATGTACCCCTCCTCCCCGGAAGAACAGGAAGGGACGGCGCCGGATCGGCGGCCGTCCCTCCCGTTCCCGGAAGCGGTCCGGTTCAGCGCGGCTTCGGGGAATCCGTGGGGCACACGGCGGCGCAGGCGCCGCAGTCGATGCAGGCGGACTCGTCGATCACGTAGATGCCGTCGCCCATGCTGATGCAGGAGACCGGGCACTCGCCTTCGCAGGCGCCGCAAGCGATGCAGGAGTCGTCGATGTGATAGGCCATGTTCGATTACCTCTCTTCCGCCGGTTAGAATATCATCGGCCGTCCGGAGATTCAACCCCCGCGGCGGCAAGCGTCCCTCCGGTCCCGACCGGTTCCCCGGGCGTCAGCCCTCGAGGCCGGACAGGTCGTCGGACTCGGCCGGCGCCGGCTCCCCGCGCGGCGCGGTTTCCTCGCGCGAGCCGCCTCCGCCGGATCCGCCCGATCCTCCGCCTCCCTCGCGGCGTCCGCCGCGGCCGCGGCTGTGGCCCTGTCCCTGGCCGTTCGCCTTGGGCTGCGGCGGCGGGGGCGGCGGCGGCACGTAGCCGTGGGCGACGGCGCGGTTCACGACGGCGCGCGGGCAGCGCGGAGTCGGGCGCAGGATGTCGACCTCCTCGTTCGGGTAGGTCTCGACCTCGTTCTCGCCCGGCTTGTCCAGCCGCACGATCAGCGTCTGCTTGAGCACGTTCGTGTCGACGATCACGCCCTGCCCGTCGCGGGTCATCACGACGGCCCCGGGTTTCGGCATGCGGGAATTCGCGTCCTCGTAGGCCTCCTGCTCGTACTTGAGGCAGCACAGGAGCCGTCCGCACGCGCCCGAGATCTTCGTCGGGTTCATGGACAGGCTCTGCTCCTTGGCCATCTTGATCGAGACGGGGGCGAACTCGCGCAGGAACGTGCAGCAGCAGAGCTCCCGGCCGCAGATGCCCAGCCCGCCCTGCATGCGCGCCTCGTCGCGGACGCCGATCTGGCGCAGCTCGATGCGCATGCGGAAGACGGACGCGAGGTCCTTCACGAGCTCGCGGAAGTCGACGCGGCCCTCCGCCGTGAAGAAGAACGTCAGCTTCGTGCCGTCGAACGCGCACTCGGCGTCGACGACCTGCATGTCGAGGCCGCGGGCCTTCGCCTTCTCCTTGCAGATCAGGTAGGCCTCGCTTTCGAGCTTGCGGTTGAGCTCGACGTGGTGGGCGTCGTCCGCGGTCGCGCGGCGGAGGATCGGCTTGAGCGGCTGGTGGATCCGATCGGCCGGCATCTCCACCGGGACGTCGGAGATGTGCGCGAGCTCGAGGCCGCGGGCGGTCTCGACGATCACCTGGTCCCCGGCGCGCAGCTCGAAGCCGGCGGGGTCGAAATGGTACGCGCGTCCGGAATGGCGGAATCGGACGCCGACGACTCTAGGCATGGGAGAACTCCTTCCGCATCTGGAGCAGGAGCTCGCAGACGGTCGTTTCGTAACTGGTGTTGGCGCGCAGGCCCCTGCGGGCCGCCTCGATCGCGGCCGCGGCCGCCTGGCAGCGGCGGGCGGCGTCGCCGCCCTTCGGCCGGATGCGCTCCATCATATCCTTTTTATCGGCATGCATCAACAAATCGGGGTCACGGGCGGTCGACAGGACGAGCAGGTCGCGCACGACGGTGGCGAGGAGCGTGAGCAGGTCGTCGATCTCCTTCTTGTTCCGGGTATCGGCGAAGAACGCATAGCCCTCCGTGAGCAGGGTCGAGCGGGTGGCCGTCCCGAGCGTGCCGAGGAGCGAGAAGACGCCCTCGCGCAGCGCCGCGAAATCCTGGGAGGCCGCGAGCGCGAGCGCCGCGCCCGGGACGCCCTGCGCGTACCGCGAATAGAAGGCGGTCATGCCTTCGTCCGAGACGCCCGCGGCCGCGAGGATCCGACGCAGGTCCTCCGGCGGGCTCGGGCGGAGGCGGACATGGCACACGCGCGACAGGACGGTCGGCAGGAGCGAGGCCGACGTGCGGGCGACGAGTGCCAGCACGACGTTCGGCGGCGGCTCCTCGAGCGTCTTGAGCAGGGCGTTCTGGCCCTGCTCGTTCAGGTCGTCGGCCTCGACGACGTAGACCTTCCGGCGCGAGAACTGCGGGCGCAGGTCGACGTCGGAGGACAGTTCGCGGCGGACGCGCTCGACCTTGAGGTACTTCTCCTTCTCCAGGCGCGATCTCTCGAGGAAGCGGACGTCGGGATTCGTGCCGGCCTCGAAGAGGACGCAGGGAGTGCATGTCCCGCAGGCGCCCCGCTCCGTCGGCGCGTCGCAGACGGCGTGCTGCGCGAAGGCCCGGGCCAGCGTGCTCTTGCCGCTGCCGTCGGGTCCCGTGATCAGGAACGCGTGGGAGCGTCCGTCCCGAAGGGTGCGGACGAGCCGGCTCTTGGCGGACTGCTGTCCGACGAGGACGTCGAAGGTCATCGCGAGGGGTCCCGGGGCGGTCCGCTACATCTTCTCGAAGTGCGAGACGTCGATGACGAAGACGGTCGCGCCGCCGACCATGACCTCCACGGGGTACGGGATGTAGGCGCCGCCGATCGCGGCGGGCGTCACGTTCGTGTTGATCGCGGCCTTGCGGCTGCTCGAGTACTTGCGGATGATGTCGAGGACCTCCTGGAGGCTCGCGTCCTCCACGCCGACCATCAGGGTCGTGTTGCCGGCCCGCAGGAATCCGCCCGTGGAGTTGAGCCGGGTGACGCGGAATCCGCTCTTGTTCAGCTCGGCCATCAGGCGGGGGCTGTCCTCGTCATGGACCACGGCGAAAACGAGCTTCATGGCAGAACCTCCTTCAGTGCGGCGTCGATGCGCGCATCGACCTCCTCGATGCTCCCCGACGCGGGAACCACCCGGAAGCGCTCCGGGTCGTCCATCGCCAGCTTCCTGTATCCTTCACGCACCCTCTTCATGAAGGATGCGCCTTCGTCGTCGAGCCGGTCGGACGCCCCGGGCCGCACGCCCATCCGCTCCGCCGCCTCCGCCTCGTCGAGGTCGAGGAAGAGGGTGAGGTCGGGGCGCAGCCCGCCGGTCGCGAACCGGTTCACCTGCCGCACCGCCTCGAGGTCGAGCCCGCGTCCGTACCCCTGATAGGCCTCGGACGAGTCCGTGAACCGGTCGAGCACGACCACGGTCCCCGCGGCCAGCGCCGGCCGGACCACCTCGCGCACGATCTGCGCGCGCGCCGCCGTGAAGAGAAGCAGTTCCGCCTCCGCGGCCATGTCCATGTGCGCCTTGTCGAGCAGGATCGCGCGCACCCGCTCCCCGATCGCGGTGCCGCCGGGCTCCCGGAGCAGGACGGCCTTCGTGCCTTCCCGGTTCAGGCGCTCGACGAGCGTGCGGGCGTGCGTCGTCTTGCCGCAGCCGTCGATGCCCTCGAAGGTGATGAACCGTCCTGTCATGCCGCTGTCGCCCGCGTCCTTCCCGCCCGTCGCGCCGGGCGTCCTCTGGGTGGCTCCATTATAGCAGAGCCTCCGGCGGCGCCGGGAGGCAGGCGATACGGCCGTGGTCGATTCCCGAGACGGTCGCGCCCTGCGCCTCGAGGGCGGCGAGCAGCGCCGCGCGCGCGGCGTCGAGCCGTTCGCCGGGCCAGACGAGGGCGATGCCGGGCGGGTACGGGACGAGCGGGACGGCGACGGCACGGCCGACCGCGTCCGCGAGCGGGACGGCGTCGGTCACCCCGCGCATGCGGGCGTCGACGGCGGCCGAGGGCGGCAGGACGCGCTCCGCCGGGGCGGAGAGCAGGGCGCCGAACGCTTCCGGCGGGAGCGGCCAGACGGGGGAGCGCGGACGACGGACGGATGCGGGTCCCGAGGAGGATTCGGATCTGACCACCCGGGCCATCTCCGCGTACGCGCGCTCGAAGGCGTCCAGGTCGGCGAAGCCCTCCCCGCCGGGCGTCGCGTCGGCGAACAGGCCGGGAAGGAGCACGATGCGGCCGGGGTCGCCCATCTCCACGGCGATGCCCCGCTCCGCGAGGCGGCGGGCGGCCTCGAAGCCGGCGAGGCCGAGGTCGCGGACATCGACGACGATCCGCAGCGGGTCGGACGCCTCGGCGGCCGCGGCGTCGCCGAGCCTGCGGCGCAGCGCCGATACGGCCCGGATCCGGCGAGCGAAACCGTCGCCGTGCTTCGCCTCGCGCTCCAGCGCGGCCCGCGCGGCGTCGATCGACGCCGCGATCGGGAACGACGGGCTCGAGGTGTGGAACGTCCGGAGCGCCTCCTCGACCCGGCCGGCCTCGACGCGGCCCGTCGCGAGGGCGTCGCGGGAGACGTGGAGCAGGGCGGCCTGGGTGAGCGCGGGCAGCGTCTTGTGCGCGCTGTGCACGACGACGTCGGCCCCGCAGGCGAGGGCGGTCGGCGGGGCGCCGGCGACGAAGGCGAAATGCGCGCCGTGCGCTTCGTCGACGAGGAGCGATGCGCCGCGCGCGTGGGCGGCGGCGGCGAGGGCGGCGAGGTCGGAGACGGCGCCGTAGTAATCGGGACTCGTCGCGATCACGGTGCGGATCGTCGGGTCCGCCGCGAGGGCGGCGGCCACGGCGGCGGCATCGGCGCGTGCGAGCGGCGACGGCGGACGCGCGGGACCGGGCGCGGGGAATGCGGGGTCGAGGCCGAGGAGCGCGACGGCGGCGGCCACCGACCGGTGGCAGGGTCGGAGGACGAGGACGCGCGACCCGCGCGGGCACAGCGCCGCGACGGCCGCGAGGAGGGCGCAGGTGGCGCCGCAGGTGGCGAAGCGCGTCCAGCCGGCGCCGAAGGCCGCGGCGGCGAGGTCCATCGCCTCGCGCGCGGGTCCGGCCGGGTGGTTCAGGTCGTCGGTCCAGGGGAGCTCGGTGGTGTCGAAGGACGCGAGGGCGCTCGCGAAGCCGTCGGGGAAGGCCCGCCCGTCGGAATGGCCCGGCATGTGGAAGGAGACGCGGCCGGCGGACGCGTTCCGGAGGAGGGCGTCGACGAGGGGGGTGCCGGACGGCGGCGGGCGCGTCCCGGCCATCTCAGTCCAGCTTGATGTTCCGGATCTCCGCGATCTCGAGCCAGATCTCCTTCTCGAGGCGGTCGTTCTCGCGCTTCACGTCCTCGTAGGTCTCCTCGACCTTGACGGGACGGTCCCAGGTGCGGGCAGGCCTCTCCTGCGGGCGGTCGCCCCGCGGCTGTCCCTGCGGCGGCTGGCCCTGGCCCTGCGGGCGGTCGCCCCGCGGCTGCCCCTGCGGCGGCTGGCCCTGGCCCTGCGGGCGATCGCCCCGCGGCTGCCCCTGGCCCTGGTTCTGCGGGCGGTCGCCCCGCGGCTGTCCCTGCTGCGGCTGGCCCTGGCCCTGCGGGCGCGGTCCCTGCGGCGGGCGCTGGCCCTGCGGTTGTCCCAGCGGGCGGTCGCCGCGCGGCTGTCCCTGCTGCGGCTGACCCTGCGGACGCGGACCCTGCGGCGGACGCTGGCCCTGCGGCTGGCCCTGCGGACGGTCGCCCCGCGGCTGGCCCTGCTGCGGCTGGCCCTGGCCCTGCGGGCGCGGTCCC
>CAIXGU010000186.1 GCA_903919045.1 uncultured Eubacteriales bacterium
GACGGCGCCGCCGAGGAGGTCGCCCGGGCGGCCCGCGCCGGCATCGCGGGCTTCAAGGCCATCTGCTCCCGCCACGAGCCCGGCGACCCGCGCGCGATGCCCGTCTACGAGGCCGTCGCGGCGAGCGGGCGTCCCCTCCTCTTCCACTCCGGCATCCTCTGGGACGGCCAGCCGTCCTCGGAGCATAACCGCCCCGCCGCCTTCGAGGCGCTGCTCCCCGTGAAGGGGCTGCGCTTCGCCCTCGCCCACGCCTCCTGGCCCTGGGTCGACGAGTGCCTCGCCGTCTTCGGGAAGTTCCTCAACGCCCGGACCGCGCGCCCGGACGGCGCCGCGGAGATGTTCCTCGACGTGACGCCCGGGACGCCCCGGATCTACCGCGAGGCGCTCTACCGGAAGCTGCTCGGCATCGGCTACGATCTCGGCGGAAGCCTGCTCTTCGGCAGCGACGGCGACGCGGCGGACTACGGCGCCGCGTGGACGCGCGAATGGGCGGAGCGCGACGAGGCCCTCGTCCGGGCGCTCGCCCCGCAGGACGCCGACGCCCTCGTCGCCGACCTCTTCGGCGGCGCCCTGCTCCGCTTCCTCGACCCCGCGGCGGCGCCCCCGCGAACCGCGCGGCCGCTCCCCGTCCCCGGGCGCTAGGATCCCGCGCCTACGTCTCCAGGCTCCAGCGCACGAACTCGCACGCCGTGCTGTCCGGCTTCTGGGAGAGGAACGGGGTGCTCGCGTACAGCGTGCCGAGCGTCCCGTCCGCGAATTCGACGGTCACGGGCCATCCCACGTAGTAGTCCGACGACAGCGCCAGCATCGTCGCGTGCGCGAGGTCGAACGTGCGTCCGCCGTCCGTGCTGACCGCGGCCTGGATGCCGTACGGCAGGTGGTAGTTCGACCAGGTCGCGAGGATCCGGCCGTCGCGCAGGCGCAGCAGGTGCCAGTGCACCTCGCCGGTATGGCTCGCGAGCCAGGGCATCCGGAAGGTCCGGCCGCCGTCCGTCGATTCGGTCAGCAGCGTGTCCTCGAAGCCCTCGCCCTTCGTTCCGGGCGGCTCGCGGCGGATGGCCACGAGGAAGCGTCCGTCGGGCAGGAGCAGCGAGGCGAGCTCGGAGTAGCCCGTGAAGTCCCACGGGAGCAGCCCCGTCTCCCGCCGCCAGGTCCGGCCCGCGTCCGCGGAGCGCGCGACCTCGAGGTGCGGGCTCGACTCCTCATGCGTCTCGTACCAGTACTTGCGCGCCTTCGAGCGGATCATGACGATCTCGCCCGCGGCCTCGTCCCAGATCAGGTTGCGGGGGTAGTCGCGGTTCGCTTCGAGCCAGGTCGTCTCGAACGTGCGGCCGCCGTCCGTCGAGCGCGAGACCGGCATACGCGGCACCCAGACGGCCTGCTCGTAGTACTGCGCCGTGAGGACCAGCGTGCCGTCCGGAAGCGCGAGCAGCGCGGGCTCCTTGCCCATGAGCCCCTCCGCGCCGGTGTCGTTCCAGGTCTCGCCGCCGTCGTCGGACCGGAAGACGGAGATGCGGAACGACACGTCGTGCGGGCCGCCCGGGCCGCGCACCGGCCGGCAGGGCGCCGCGAACAGCGTGCCGTCCGGCAGCCGCGCGAGGCCGCCCTTGTAGTAGCCCCGGCCGCCGACCCGCGTCCGCACGGCGGGCCGTTCCTCGATGCGCCAGACGCGCTGCTGGTTCTGGCCGGCGTAGCCGGTGATGCCCTCCTCGTAGGCGTCGGGTTCGTAGGGCGCCTGGAGGAGCGCGTTGCGCCGCGCCTCCTCGGGCGTGCCCGGGTGGAGCAGGCTCTCGAGCGGGATCCGGTCGACGTCGTCTCCGATCGGCATGGGGCTCCTCTCCGCCGGCGCCGCGCCGGCCGTCCGCGTCAGCCGCCCTTCGGCAGCCTCTTCACGATCCGCTCCATCTCCCGGCGCTTGGCCTCCATGTCGGCGACGAGCGTGAACTGCGTCCGCGCCCGGTCGAGGTTGTGGCCGTCGCGGTGCACCTTGAAGTAGACGTCGCCGTCCAGGTGGTCGGTCAGGAAGCGCAGCCCGATCTCGAACGTGATCAGCTTCGCCGAGAACGCCAGCAGGTCGAGCTCCCCGGCCGTCAGCGAGGCGCCGGCCGTCTCGAGGAAGCCCGACGCGAAGCCCTCGAACAGGCCGAGGTCCATCGTCACCTTCGACAGGTCGCGCTCGTCCTCCTCCGCGGTGTTCGCACCCGACCGGATCGCGTCGCCGAAATCGTACAGCGAGAGCCCGGGCATCACGGTGTCGAGGTCGACCACGCAGATCCCCTCGCCCGTCGCGTCGTCGATCATGACGTTGTTGAACTTCGTGTCGTTGTGCGTGACCCGCAGCGGCACGAGCCCGGCGGCATGCGCCTCGAGCAGTCGACCCGTCTCCTCGGCGCGCGCCCGCGCGAACGCGATCTCCGCCGCGCAGCCCGCCGCGCGGCCCCTGGCGTCGCGCGCGGCGGCCGCCTCGAACGCGGCGTAGCGCGACGGCGTGTCGTGGAACTTCGGGATCGTCTCGCGCAGCCGGTCCGCGGGGAAGTCCGCGAGCATCCGCTGGAAGGCGCCGAAGGCCCGCCCCGCCTCGCGGAGCTGGTGCGGCCCCTGCGCCAGCTGGTAGGTGCGCGCGCCTTCGACGAAGACGTAGACGCGCCAGCAGCCGCCGTCCGCGTCCCGGTGGAGCGGTCCGCCCGCTCGGGTCCGCACGACCTGCAGCGTCCGGCGCTCCGGGTCGAGCCCCGCCGCGCGGAAGCGCCCGGCGATGTACGACGTCACCGCCTCGATGTTGGCCATCAGGCCGTCCGGGTCCCGGAAGACCCGCGTGTTGACGCGCTGCAGCAGCCAGCGCCGCGGCCGGCCGTCGGCCGCGCGGTACCAGGCCGCGAACGTGTCGTTGATGTGCCCCTGCCCGTAGCGGACGGCGCCCAGCAGCGTCCCCTCGAGCGGGAACGCCGACAGGACCGCCGCGAAGTCGAACTCGTCCGAGAACGCCTCCGGCACGGCCGCTTCGCGGATCTTCGCTTCCTCAGCCAACCTTGCGCACCTCCCCTGTCCTCACCAGCGCCAGCGCTTCCTCGCGGCTCGCGAAATCCGCCGCGCCGCCGCGCCGCGCCACGCGGATCGCGCCGCACGCGTTGCCGAAGGCGAGGCACGAATCGAGGTCCCGGCCCTCGAGCAGTCCGTAGAGGAAACCGGCGTCGAAGCTGTCCCCGGCGCCCGTCGTGTCGACGGGGACGACCCCCGCGAAGGCGCCGCGGCGGACCGTGCGTCCGCCGGCGCTCGCGACGGCGCCGTCCGCCCCGCATTTGACGACGGCGACGCGGCAATGGCGCGCGAGCGCGTCGGCCGCGGCGGCCGCGTCGTCGAGGCCGGTGATCGCCTTCGCCTCGCCCTCGTTCGGTAGGAAGGCGTCGGTCTCGGCGAGCACGTCCAGTATCCCATAATCCCAGACGCCCGTGTCGTCCCAGCCGGCGTCGAGCGACGTGGTGCACCCCAGCGCGCGCGCACGTTGGAACAGGGCCGCGAGGCCCGGCCGCAGGCGGCTCTGCAGGAAGAACGAGCCCACGTGCACGTGGCGGGCCTCGGCGAGCAGCGCGTCGGGGACGTCGTCCGCCTCGAGGGCGTCGATCGTCCCGAGGCAGGTCACGAGCGCGCGGTCGCCCCCGTGGCTGAGCGCGGCCGTGACGCCGGTCGGGCGGGAGGGGTCGACGAGGAGCAGCGATGCGTCGATGCCGTACTGCGCGAGGAACTCGGCCGCCTGCTCGCCGAAGCGGTCCTTTCCGACGCGAGCGCGCAGCCCCGTGCGGAGGCCGAGCCGCGAGAGGCCGGCGACGCAGATCGCGGTGGAGCTCCCGAGCGCGACGCGGAACCCGTCGGCCAGGACCTCGCGGCCCGGCACCGGCAGCGTCCGCAGCCCGGTCAGCACGAGGTCGAGGTTCAGCTCGCCCACGCCGAGGACGTCGTAGCGCCGCGGCCGGGCGAGGATCCGCGTCCGGGACGTCCCTGTCCGCGCGGCGGGCGCCTCCGCGGGCAGGACGGCGGCGGCGTAGGCGCGCAGGCAGTCGCGCAGGCGGGCCGTCGCGAGCGTCCGCGGGTCCGGCGCCCGGCCGGCCTCGTTCGCGGCGTCGTAGGCGGTCGGCAGGTACTGCGAGACGAGGGTCAGCGGGACGCCGGTCGCCTCGAGGTTGCGCAGGAGCCGGTCGGCGGCCTCCTGCACCGAGGGGACCGGCAGGTAGTAGCGGGAGCGGTCCGAGCGGCCGAAGCGACGCGAGAAGGCGAGGTCCGCCTCGCTCCCGTGCGCGTACCGGCGCCAGTGGACGTCGTTCGCCCGCATGGCCGCGTCGAGCGCCTCCGGGAACCGCGCCGGGACGAGCTCCGGGTGCCGCGGCAGCAGCGCCTCCTCGACGTGGGACAGCGCGAGGAGCCCCTCGCGCAGGGCGAACGTCAGGGCGGGCCCGACCTTCAGGATCGCCACGCCGTCCTCGACCATCTCCCGCAGCCGCGGCTCCGGCTGGTAGTCCGTCGAATGCCCCTCGAACACGCGGCCTTCCGCCGCGCCGAGCGACGCCGAGAGCGCCGCGGCCGCCGCGCGGTCGTACGCGTGGATGCCGTCGTCGCCGAACTCCACGCCCGGCTGGACCACGAACGCGACGACCCGGTCCCAGGCCTCCGCGAGCCCCTCGGCCAGGAACGCGGCGCGGAACGCCGCGACGGTCGCCCGGAACTCCTCCGGCGGCGTGACCCGCAGGCCTTCCTCCGTCTCCGTCGTCCCGCCCGGGACGGGCACCTCGCTGCCGATCACGTAGACCGGCCGCTCGAGGCCGCGCGACGCCGCCTCGTGCTCCGCCGCGGCGCACAGCCGCGCCCCGCGGGCTGCCACGAGCGCCACCGGGAGCGGCGCGTCCGGGTCGTCCCCGCCGAGCCGCATGCTCGTGTCGAGGTGGATCTTCTCGAAGCCGGCGGCGACGAACGAGCGCACGAGCGTCTCGGCGCGGGCCAGCGCCTCGCCCGCGGGACGGTCGCGCCAGACGAGCGGCCCGAGGTGGTCCCCGCCGAGGTGGAGCCGCTCCAAGGGAAGCCCGGCTTCGCGCGCGGCGTCCTCCGCGAAGGCGCGGAACGCGGCCGCATCCATCCCGGTGTAGCCGCCGTCCTGGTTGACCTGGTTGGCCGTCGCCTCGACCAGCACGTCCGTTCCGTCCTCGCGCGCGGCCTCGAACGCCGCCGAGAGGACCCTCCGGTTCGCCGTGCACAGCGAGACGACGCCGGCGGGGATCCCGCGGCGACGCTGCGCGAGGAGGTCGAGGCAGAGGTTCCGCTTCATGGCGCTTCGCTCCGTCCGCGGCCGCTCACGGGAGGGCGACCCAGGCCGTGATGCCGTCCGGGCGGTCGGGGTCGATGCCGAGCGCCTCGGCCTTCCCCACGGCGAGCGCCTGCGCCAGGTACAGGAACGGGAGCGCCTGCGCGGCCGGGTCGAGCGCGACGCCGATCGTCGCCTCGAGCGCCGTGCCGGGCACCGGCGTCCGCGGAAGGCCGGAGCACGCCACGACGGTCGCGCCGCGGGAGACCGTCTCGGCGATGAGCGCGCGCACGGCGGGGTCCCCCTCGCCGTCGCGCAGGACCAGCACGAGCGTCTTCCTCCCGATCGTGGCCATCGGGCCGTGCCGCGCGTCCAGCACGTGGTACTGCCGCCCCGCGATCCCGGCGATCTCGAGGAACGCCAGCGCGCCCTCGGCGGCCAGGCCCGACGCCTCGCCGTCCGCGAGGACGACGGCCTCGGTCCAGTCCTGCGCCGCGATCCCCTTCAGCGCCGCGGCGTACCGGTCCCGGAAGCCCGGTCCGGCGGCGACGGCGCGCTGGAGGTCGGCCGGCAGGCGCGCGTCGTCGGCGACGAACGCCGCGGCCAGCGCCTGCGCGAGGTACAGGTTCGAGACGCTCCGCGTCTGGCAGACGCTCTCGTCGAAGGCCCACGGGAGCTCGACGCACAGGTCGGACAGCGCCCCGACGGGCGTGTCCGTCGCGCACACGACGGAGAGCAGCGGCACGCGGCGACCCGCGGCCGCCCGCACCGCCTCGACGGCCCGCACCACCTCCGTCGTCCGGCCCGACCGCGTCGGCGCGACCAGCAGGCCGCCCGACATCGCGGCGGCGTAGCGCCCCGCGTGCAGCAGGACGTCGCCGGCCGCCCAGGCGGACGCGGGACGGCCCGTGCGCACGGCGAGCTGCCGGGCGCCGGAACGGCACAGCGCGTAGCCGGACCCGCAGCCGAGATAGTGCACGGACGCGCCGGGGGCGGACGCGAAGAAGCGGCGGATGTCTCCGCGCATCGCGAGGACGGAGCGGAAAGTCCGCTCCAGGGCCTCGAACTGGGCATCCATCTCCAGGGCGGTCCGGCTCATGGCGGTTCCTCCGGCGCAGGGCCCGTCGGCGGGCCGGGGCGCGCCCTCATCCTAGCAGGCGCGGCCGCGCCCTCACAGGGACGACCTTCGTGCGTTTTCCTCAGCCGTGCCCGCCCTCGACGGGCGTCGCGCTCATGCGGCCGGGGCGGGACGCGTGCACGTCCTCGGGCCGGACCACGCTCAGCATCGAGATCTCGTCGCGGTCGGCCTCGCAGAGGTAGTGCTCCTCGACGAGCACCCCGTCCGCGAGCGGCGTCCCCTCGACCTGCCCGTCCTCGAAGTAGAGGACGTTGCGGCCGCGCTGGAAATGCCCGCCGACCAGGTCCATGTAGTCCTTCATCGCGAACAGGCGGCACATCGCGTTCCCGATCGCCCGCACGGCGACCGCGCCGGTCTCCTCGAGCAGGGCGCCCGCCTTGTTGAAGTCATCCGGGCGGTGGTAGTAGCTGCCGTCCGCCGTCGGCTTCGGCTGGTAGTCGACGAGCGTCGTGCGGCGCACCGTCCCGTCCGGCTGGACGAGGCGCACCGGCTGGAGGATCACGCGGCGGTAGTCCACTTCGTTGAGGTATTCGGCGAAGTGGCCGCAGGTGCAGTGGGTATAGGCCACGCCGATCAGCAGCACCTTCGCGCCGAGCGCGAGCAGGCGGCCGAAGGCGCCGTCGCGGTCGAACGGGGACACGTCCTCGGGCGCGCCGCAGATCCAGTCGGCCTTCGGGCCGACGGCGGACACGGCGTGGCGGTAGGCGACGCTGGTGCGGGCGCCCGGCGCGCGGCGGACGGCCTCGGTGATCGCGCCCATCTCGGAGCGGTCGCTCCGCGGGTCGATGAGCGGCTCCGGCTCGAGCTCGTGCCGGAACGCGAAGGCCGGCGCCGACAGCGTCCCCTCCGGCCCGATCACGTCGCGCAGCGCCCCGGCGACGGCTTCCGCCCCGCCTTCCACGCGTCCGACCGCCCGGATCGAGGCGTGGACGAACACGACGTCCCCCGCCTGCAGCCCCAGCGCCCGCAGCCCTTCCGCGAATCCCTTCCTGTCCATCGTGATCGCCTCCGTCGGCCGATGCGGCCGGTCCTTCCTCTATTCCTTGCGCCCCTTGAAGTGGGCGACGATGTTCTCGGCCGCCCGGATGTCCATGGCGATGAAGGTCTCGCGCGTGAACGTCGCGACGTGCGGCGTGAGCAGCGCGTTCGGGGCGTCCCGCAGCGGCGAGTCCGTCTTCGGCTCGACGTCGAACACGTCGATCGCGGCCCCGGCGATCCGGCCCTCGTGCAGCGCCCGGGCGAGGCCGGCCTCGTCCACGACGGCGCCGCGCGCGGTGTTGATGAAGTGCGCCGTCGGCTTCATGCGCGCGAAGCGCTCGTACCCGAACATGCCGCGCGTCTCCGGCAGGAGCGGCAGGTGCAGCGACACGAAGTCGCTTCCGGCCAGCAGCTCGTCGAGCGGCAGGTACGCGACGCCCAGCGCGCGCTCCTTCTCCTCCTGCCGCGCCACGTCGTAGTAGACGACCTCCATCCCGAAGGCCTTCGCCCGGCGGACGACCTCCGCCGCGATGGCCCCGAGCCCGACGATCCCGAGGACCTTGCCCTCGAGGCCCATGCCGAGGACCTTCTCCCAGCGGCCCGCCTTCATGGTGGCGTCCCCCTCGCGCAGGTGGCGCGCGAACTCGAGGACGTAGGCCAGGACGAGGTCCGCCACGGGCTTCTCGACGAGCCCGAGCGTGCGCGCGACGACGATGCCGCGCCGCTTCGCCTCCTCCAGGTCCACCGAATCGACGCCCACGCCGCGGCGGGACACGATCCCGAGGCGCGGGGCGGCGTCCATGACCTCCTTCGAGATCTTCTCGAGGTCGCAGACGAGGGCCTGGGCGGGCCCGACGAAGGACAGGATGTCGGGCGTCGCGAGGAAGCGCCCGAAGGGGTTGTCGACGACCGCGTGTCCGGCCTCGACGAGGATCTCGCGGCCGCGGCCGGAGAATTTCCCGAAGAATTCGCTGGTGATGCAGACGGTGGCCATCAGTCCGGGTACCCCGCTTTCATGAAGGTCTTCGTGCGCGCGGATTCGCGCGCGGCCAGGCAGAGGAGGGCGCTGCGCACGCCGGCCGCGAGAGGGGCGGCGGAGGCGGCGCTCGGATCGCGGACGAGGCGGACGAAGTTCTCGGCGAGGCGGAAGTCCCCGCCGGAGTGGGCCATCGCCGCGCTGTCGACCTTGTGGACCTCCGTCCGGGTCGACGAATGCATCCAGACGCGGACCTCGTCGCGGTACCAGTCGAACCCGAGGGTGCCGTCGTACCCGTAGAGCCGCACGCCGCGCCGCGCCGCGCCCTTCCGGGCGTAGAAGTTCTGCGCGTAGCTGAGGAACGTCCCGTCCTCGTAGCGGACCAGGACCGCGCCGGCGTCCTCGTTGCCGGTGTCGGAGGCGAAGCAGCACCACGGCCCCTGCGGATCGTCGAAGCGGACGTGGGCCATCGAATACGGCCCCTCCGGGCAGGCATCGCGCTCGGGGCATTCCGCGCAGCGCAGCCCGGCGGGCCGGTCGCCGCGGAACACGGTCTTCGACGTCATCGCGCAGACCTCCGCCGGCGCGCGGTCGAGGAGGTGCCCGACGTAGTCGAGGTCGTGCGTCGCCTTCTGCAGGAACAGGCCGCCGGTCTCCGCCTCGTCGCGGTACCAGCCGTGGTAGTAGACGCCGCCGTAGGGGACGTCGTTGAAGGCGACGGCGTTCTCGATCCGGCCGAGCCGGCCCGAGTCGACGATCTCCTTCGCCAGCACCGCGAGCGGGCTCACCCGCAGGGGGAAGGAGACGAGCACGGGCGAGCGCGACGCGGCGCCGGCCGCCTCGAGGGCGCGCAGGTCCGCGTAGGTCGTGGCGACGGGCTTCTCGAGGAACAGCGGCAGGCCGCGCGCCAGCACGAGCGGGGCGATCCGGGCGTGCAGCGAGCAGCGCGTGGCGAGCACGACGCCGTCGAGGTCCTCGCGGGCGAGCATCGTCTCCGCGTCGGGATGCAGCGCGACGGGGGCGCCGAGCGCCAGCGCGTCCAGCCGGGCGCGCGCGCCGTCCGCGTCCGGGTCGGCGACGGCCGCCACGCGGAAGTCCTCCGCGGCGGCGCGGAACTGCGGGACCAGGGTCTCGGCGCGGTGGCCGAATCCGATGAAGCCGATGCGCATGGGAGCCTCCTTCGCGGGATCAGACGTACCAGTCGCCGTCGTCCATCCCCTGGACCTCGGCGAGCGGCTGCGGCGCATGCACGGACGCGAGCCAGCGCAGGGTGCCGTCCGCGCCGCGCCGGAGCGCCCCGGCCGCGACGAGCGCCTGCGCCTCGCCGTCCGGCAGCGCGCCCTCCGGCACCTCCGCCTCCGGCCGGCCCGCGAGC
>CAIXGU010000187.1 GCA_903919045.1 uncultured Eubacteriales bacterium
CCGCGATCACGCAGCTCGCCGAGACGCGCGACACCGAGACGGCGAACCACATCGTGCGCACGGCGCAGTACGTGGAGGTCCTGGCGAAGGGCCTGCGGCGGCTGCCCGCCTACGCCGACGAGCTCGACGACGCCGCGGTCACGCGCATCGTGAAGGCCTCCCCGCTGCACGACATCGGGAAGGTCGGCATCCCCGACAGCATCCTCCTCAAGCCCGGCAAGCTCGCCCCGGCCGAGTTCGAGATCATGAAGACGCACGCCGCGATCGGCGCTCGCGCGATCCGGATCGCGATCGACCGGGCGATGCGCACGCACGCCGCCGGGGCGGGCGCCGTGAAGCCGGCCTCGCTGCGGTTCCTCGAGGTCGCCGAGACGATCGCCCAGAACCACCACGAGCGCTGGGACGGGACGGGGTACCCGGCGGGCCTCTCGGGGCGGGCGATCCCGCTGCCGGGACGGTTGATGGCCCTCGCCGACGTCTTCGACGCGCTCACGACCCCGCGCGTGTACAAGGCCGCGTGGACGATGGAGGCCGCCGTCGACCTCGTGCGCAGCCAGCGCGGCCAGCAGTTCGACCCGGACGTCGCGGACGTCCTCCTCTCCGAGCAGGCCTTGTTCGAAGGCATCATGCGGCGCATGGCCGACGAGGTCTGACCGCGCATCGGGCACGGGATAGGGGGCACACCATGCCGAAGTCGCAGAACATCCTCGAGACGCTCTTCCACGTCCTGCCGGACATGTTCTTCGTGATCGAGGCCGACGGCACGATCGTCGACTACCGCGCGAACGCCGAATCCACGCTGTACGTGCCGCCCGAGGTCTTCCTCGGGAAGAAGGTGGCGCACGTGCTGCCGCCGGACGTCGCGGCGAAGTTCGCCGAGGCCCTCTCGCGGACGCAGGCCGGCGAGGGCACCGTGGTCTTCGACTACGACCTGCCGCGGCCCGACGGCGCGACGGCCCACTACGAGTGCCGGCTCGCGCGCATGCACGATTCCGACCGGGCGATCGCCCTGGTCCGCGATTTCACCGCCCAATTCGCGGCGCAGCGCGAGCTCGCGGGCAGCGAGGCGCGGTTCCGGTCGATCGTCGAGAAGGCGCCCTTCCCCGTCACGATCACGAGCGTCGCGGACGGCGCCGTCGTGTACACGAACGACGCGGCCGCGCGGGTCGCCGGCTACGCGAGCGCCGCCGAGGTCCCGCCCGGGGCGACGATGGCCTACCGAGACCCCGTCCAGCGCGACGAGATGCTCCGCCTGCTCCGGGAGAAGGGCTCCGTCACGGAGTACCCGCTCTCGATGTACCAGATCAAGGACGGCACCCCGGTCGAAGTGCAGGCCTCCCTCGCCGTCATGGTCTATGAGGGCAAGCCCTGCGTCCTCACGACGTTCAGCGACGAGACGAAGATCAAGGCCACGTTCGCGGCGCTCGAGGACAGCGAGAAGCGGTTCCGGTCGATCGTCGAGAATTCGCCCTTCCCGGTGATCATCACGAGCCTCGCCGACGGCCGGCTGCTCTACGGCAACGAGCCGTCGCGCCTCCTCTTCGGGTTCGAGAAGGAGGACGCCCCGCTGGTCTCGGGCATGGGCCTGTTCCAGGATGCGGCGCAGCGGGATGCCTTCCGCGCGAAGCTGAAGGCGGAGGGGCACCTCACGGGCTATCCGCTCGAGCTCAGGGGCAAGGACGGTCACCGCATCTCCGTGCTCGTCTCGGTCTCGGTCGTCCCCTACGACGGCCAGCCCGCGATGATCTCCGCGCTCAGCGACGTCACGGTCCTGCAGGACACG
>CAIXGU010000188.1 GCA_903919045.1 uncultured Eubacteriales bacterium
CCGCCGACGACCCCGGGAAGTCGTTCGCGACGGGCAAGGGCTTCGCCCGCGGCCGCCGCCCGTCGCTGCCCGTGGACGCCTCGTTCCCCGACCCGTCCCGCGCGCGCTGGCAGACCGGCGGCCCGGACGACATCCTCCAGGTCCGCAGCGCGGGCCTGATCTACCGGATCCGCCGCGATGCGATCCGGTACATCGAGCGCGTCGACACCCGCACCTACATCCACGAGGAGGCGCGCACGATCTCCTGCAACACGTCGGTCGAGATTCTCGAGCGCGAGCTGTGGACGCCCGACGGGATCTTCCTGCGCTGCCACCGCCGCACGCTCGTGAACCTGCGGTACATCGCCGACTTCGACCCCGACACGCACACGGTCGTCCTCGTGGGCGGACCGCGCCTCGAGGTCGGGCGCCGCTACCTGCACGCCGTGCAGGGCCGGATCCGCCGGTGAGCGCCGGCGCGCTCCAGGACCTCGCGCTCCGCTTCGCGGTGGCGTTCTGGCAGATGCACCTGCTGGGGGTCCTGTACGTGCGCCTGTTCCGTCCCGACGAGGCCGGTGTGGTCTTCCAGCAGCCGGAGACCGCGGAGGGCGGCCCCTGCTTCTTCCGGGCGGTCACGCCCGGACGCCTGGCGGCCTGGATCCTCCCGCCGGTCGCCGCGGGCCTCGCCGTCGTCGTGTTCCCCGGTCCCGGGCATTTCGCCGCCTCGCCGCCCGAAGCCGGCGCCTGGATCCTGATCCTGGTCGCCGCGATGGCGGGATACCTCTATCTGACGCGCCGCTCCTACTTCCTCCGGGAGGACGTCCCGACGGCCGTCCTGCTCCTCGCGCTCCTCGGGCTGTCGGAGTCGACGGTGCACTTCCTGCTCGACGGCCCGTCCGCCCTCGCGGGCGTCTTCCAGCTCCGCGCCTTCGGGCTCGCGCTCGAGCGCGGCTCCGTCGTGACGGCGGTCGCCGGGGGTCCGCTCGAACAGCTCTCCGCCCTGATGCTCGATACGCTGCTGATCGTGGCGATCACGTCCGCGCAGTACCTGGCCTCCTTCCCGAAGCGCATCCGCCCCGCGGTCCTCACGATCCTCCTCGGCGCCGCGCTTACGGTCCTCGCCCCGTCCGCGCTACTGCTCGCCCTCCCCGGTCTCCCGCTGCACCTGCGCCCGTTCCTCCCGTACGAGCTGTTCCTGCTCCTGTCCGTCGCGTTCGTCGGCGTGATCCTGTGCCTCGCCGGCATGGAGCTGCTGCGCGTGCGCGATGCGGAGCGGCGGCGCCTCGAGGAGCGGGAGGCGGAGCTCGCCGCCCAGCGCTTCTACAGCCAGCAGATGCAGCCGTTCGTCGAGACGCTCCGGCGCCAGCGCCACGACCTCGACAACGGCCTCGCGATGCTCGCCGGCCTCGTCCGCGCGCGGGACATCCCGGGCCTCGACGCGTTCGTGGCGGACAAGATCACGGGCAAGACCGCGCACGACGCGCGACTCGCCCCGATCGACACCGAGACGGCCCTGCGGATCCACAGCGCCGCGCTGCTCGGCCTGCTGTCCGCCAAGGCGGCCGAAGCCCGCGATCGGAATGTCCGCTTCACGCTCGCCGTCGACGCCGAGGTCGCGGACCTGCCCGTGCCCGTGCTGCCCCTGTGCCAGGTCCTCGGCATCCTCCTCGACAATGCCCTCGAGGCCGCCGCGGGCGCTCCGCAGCCCCTCGTGCAGCTCCGGATCGGCTACTGCGCCGACGCCGCCGCGGCGGACGGGAAGGGGAGCCTCTCCTTCCGGGTCGCGAACACCTTCGCGCAGGCGCCCGACCTCGACCGCCTCTCCGTCCCCGGGTACTCCACGAAGGGCGAGGGCCGCGGCCGGGGCCTCTCGATCGTCCGCGACCGCCTCCGCGTCCTGAAGGGCGTCCAGCTCGCCACCTCGCTCGAGGGCGGCTGGTTCGCCCAGGAGCTGCTGCTGCCCGTCTCACCTGCGCAGACCGCTTCCGACGCCGCCTCCCTCGCCGCTGCCGCAGCGGCCCGGACACCCACGGAGCCCGAAGGGGAGCCGGCCGCCGCGCGCGGCCGGGCGGAGGCCTGACGACGGATGGTCGATCGCGCGCTGCACGACCCCACCCTGCACGACCCTGAACTCCCCGACCTCGACGCGAACGCCCGCATGCACCGGCGGACTCCCTTCGACCTGCCTTCCGCGGAAGATCGGTGCACGAGCGCGGCCCCCGCCGGCGAGCGGACGTCCAGCGAGGGACGGAGTCGTCCTTCCGAGAGGAGACGTCCCGTGCCTTCCGTCGACGCGGCTCTCGGTGCCCCGGCCCGCGGGATCCCCTGGGGTCGGCTCGCCCGCCAGCTCCTGCTGGTCGCCGGGGACGCGGCCGTCGTCAACGTCGCGCTGCTCTTCGGCATCTGGCTGCGCCTCGCCGCGGACGAGCAACTCGGCTCCCTGTC
>CAIXGU010000189.1 GCA_903919045.1 uncultured Eubacteriales bacterium
CGCCGCGAGGCCAAGGCCGCGATCGCGCGGTCGAAGGCCGAGGGGTCGGACTTCTGCCTGCTGCACCACGCCTGCGCCGAGCAGCTCGTGAACAAGAACAAGCAGACGATCGAGCGGCTGCCCGACTACACGGCGATGATCCGCGACGTTGGGATGGTTCCGGGCCTCTCCGCGCACATGCCCGAGCTCATCCTCTACTCCGACCGGAACGGCTACGACGTCGAGACGTACATCCAGATCTGGAACTGCCTCGGCTTCCTGATGCAGGTCGAGATCGAGTACATCCACAAGATCATCTGGGACGCGAGGAAGCCGGTGATGAGCATCAAGCCCATGGCGGCCGGCCGCTGCACGCCGTTCGTCGGGCTGAACTTCGCCTGGGCGACGCTGCGGCCGCAGGACATGGTCACGGTCGGCTGCATGACCCCCGCGGAAGCCGAGGAGGACGTCGAGATCTCCCTCGCCGCGTTCGAGCATCGGGCGCCGCGGATCGCGGGACGCTCGAGCCCCGCGCGCACCCCGATCATGAAGCAGTAGGCGGCCGCACCGCACCGGGGCACGGACATGGACTTCTTCACCCACGAGATCCTGACGCCGACCCTCGCCCGCATCAAGGACGTCACGGGCGTCTACGCCTATCTCGCCGTCGGAACGGAGCGCGCGGCGCTCGTCGACGCCGGCACGGGCATCGGCGACCTCGCCGCCTACGTGCGCGGCCTCACCGCGAAGCCGCTGGCCCTGCTCGTGACGCACGGGCACATGGACCACGCCGGCGGCGCGTCCCGCTTCGGGGAGGCGTTCCTCGCCGAGGAGGACCGGGCGCTCGCCGCAGAGCACGGCACGCGGGCGATGATCGAAGGATACGCGCGGGCGGTCCTGCGCGGCGCAGCGGACGGGATCGGCGACGCCGACTATCCGCCGGCGGCGCCCGTCGCTTGGAAGCCCTGGCGGCACGGCGACGTCCTCGACCTCGGCGGCGTCTCCGTCGAGGCGGTGCGCGTGCCGGGGCACACGCAGGGGATGACCTGCGCGCTGTTCCGCGAGGACCGGATGCTGCTCTACGGGGACGCCTGCAATCCCTTCGTGTTCCTGTTCGGGGAGGAAAGCTCGACCGTCGCGGAGTACCGGACGTCGCTCGTCGCGCTGCGCGCGTACGGGGACCGGTACGACCGCGCGCTGATGTCGCACGGGGCGGAGCTCTTCGACGCGGACCTGCTCGAGAGCTGCCTCGCGGTCTGCGACGACATCCTCGCGGGACGGACGGACGACGTCCCGTTCCCGTTCATGGGCCGGCTGAACCCGATCGCGAAGGCCGTCACGACGGAGGGCGGCTGGTTCCGCCGCGCCGACGGCGGCCTGGGCAACATCGTCTACGACCGCGCACGCATCCGCTGAAGCGGAGAAGGAGGGGACCATGTACGACACCCACATCCTGACCGACGAAGGCTGCCGGAGCGTCTGGGAGAACGGGCGCAGGGTCGGCTACGCCGTCAACCTGACCATCAACTACTACCGGGGGCTGCCGCTGAGCTGCGTCGACGAGATCACGCTGGTCGTCGACGGCGAGCCGGTGGCGCCGGAGGACATGGTCCTCCAGCACCGGGACCGCGAGTACCCTTACCTCGCGATCCTGCAGGACGACTTCCCGACGGACTTCTACTGGCGCTTCGGCGAGAAGCTGCGCGTCGTGGTGAAGAAGCCGGGCGGCATCCCGCAGGGACGCCACCACGTGAAGCTGACGCTCGGGACGCGCCGCTCGTACACGCCCACGATGGTGGCGACGTGCGAGAAGACGCTGACGTTCGCATGACGCGCGGGGAAGGGGCGACGGCGATGGGGAATCCGAACGACATTAAGCTGGGCGTTTCGCTGTACAGCTACCAGGACAACTACTACTTCCACAAGCACGACCTCGAGGGCTGCATCGCCGCGGCGGCGGGCGCCGGTGCGACGGGGTTCGAGGTCTTCCCGGACGCGATGATCCCGGAGTGGCCGTACATCTCGGACCGGTTCGTGGACACGTTCAACGGCTGGAAGGAGCGGTACGGGATCGCGTGCGTCTGCGTGGACCACTTCTCCGACACGCGGATGTGGAAGAACCGGAACCTGACGGACGACGACCTGTACGAGCGCGGCGTGATGTACATCAAGGCCGCGGCGAAGCTGGGCGCGCCGGCGATCCGCCTGCTCCACGAGGAGCACCTCGGCAGCTCGCCGTTCTTCAAGCGGGACTACCACCTCACCACGTCGGCGATCGCGGAGCGGCTGCTGCCGGTCTGCGCCGAATACGGCGTGATGATGGCCCTCGAGTGCCATTCGCCGACGACGGTGGACGACCCCTGCCACGAGCCCTACCTGGAGGCGGCCGCGCGGCTGAACCTGCCGTACGTCGGGCTGCAGGCGGACTTCTCGAGCTACGAGTACTGCATGACCTCGGCCGACGTCGGGATGTACGAGCGGCAGGGCGCGACCCGGGCGATCCTCGACCGCGTCCGCGGGGCGCAGCGCCAGGCGTACTTCGCCGGCAAGCCGTTCGAGTACGCGGAGATCGAGGCGGAGATCGAGGCGATGAAGCCGAACGAGGCCGACCGCCGCTTCCTGCGCTTCGCGACCCGGCGCCGCGGACCCGCCTCCTACGAGGTCCTGAAGGACTACGCGTCGCGCCTCGTCTACATCCACGGCAAGTTCTACGACATCGACGAGAACGGCGAAGTCGACAACATGGACTACGCGAAGATCATGAAGGCGCTCGTCGACGGCGGCTACAAGGGCTACGTCGTCAGCGAGTTCGAGGGCAACCGGCGCATGAACGACGCGGGCTGGTGCGACGAGGTCGAGTACGTCCGCAAGCACCACGTCCTCATGCGGAAGTGCCTCGGCCGCGAGTAGGGAAGAGGGCCCGGACGGCCCCTCCGGATGCGGGCGGCGCGGCGCGCCGCCCGCATTGCCGTCCCCCCGCCCCGCGTGTATAATGGCGATGCCTGTCCCGGTGGCCTAATGGATAAGGTAGCAGATTCCGGATCTGCCGATACGGGTTCGATTCCTGTCCGGGACGCCAGGCCGAACGCCCTCCCGCCGAAAGGCGAGGGGGCGTTCGTGCGTTCCGGGAACGCGGCGCGGCCGCCCGTGCGTCACGTCCGCACGTCCCCGTCCGCGCTTCCGCCGTGGGCATACGCCCGCGGACTCCTCCCCGTCGCCTTCCGGAAGAGACGCGAGAAATAAAGCGGGTCGGCGAATCCCGACTGCGCGGCGACCTCGCGGACCGGCAGGTCCGGACCGTAGAGGCCCAGCAGGTTCCGCGCATAGGCGATGCGCAGGCCGTTCAGGTAGGCGAGCGGCGGCTGCCCGTGGATCCGGCGGAAGGCGCGGCGGACATAGCCGTCGGTGTAGCCGGTGGCGCGGACGGCGGCCGAGAGGTCGAAGCCCGGATCGGAGAGGTGGTCGAGCAGGGTCCGCTCCAGGGCGCGGGTCCACGGAAGAGGCGGGCTGGCGCGCAGGCCCCAGCCCCGGAGGATCTCGTACAGCGCGTCGCCGACGGACCCGAGGATCCGGGCGTCGTCGACGCTTCCCTTCAGCTGGGTCTCGAACGCGAACTGCAGCAGGTGGTCGAAGACCAGCGACGCGTCGTCGTGCAGCACGGTGAAGGCCAGGTCCGACCGGCGGACGTCCGGGAAGTGCAGGACGACGTTGACGCGCGACTCCAGGGAATGGTCGCGATGCACGGCGCCGGGCGGGATGCACAGGATGTCGCCCGGACCGAATCGGGTCGACGCACCGTCGACGGTCATGACGCCGCTCCCCTCGCGGCAGTAGAAGACCTCGAGGTGCCCGTGCGCCTGGTCCGGCCTGCCCAGCAGGCCCTTCTGCGAAACGAGAACGAGGATCCTCATGACACGCCCCTCCTGCCCCCATCCTGCCAGAGGAGGTTCGTTTCGTCCATCTTCTCTCGCGGTTCGGCGATTGCGGCGCGCGCCGCGGCGCACTAGGATGGAGGAGAAGAAGAGCGCCTGCGACCCCGGCGACGGGGCGGGAACGGAGGCCGCGCTGCGGCCGGGAGGGACCCCATGCCAGAATACGGCGGCAACATCCTGCTTCCGCAGGGATTCCGGAACTACGAGGCGGCCGGGCAGGTCGCCGGCTTCCAGGTCCGCGTCGTGATCAGCTATTACCGCGGCGTACCGTACTCGCTGATCGGCGGATTCACCGTCGTCGTGGACGGCATCGCCTACGGGCCGGAGATGATCTCCTTCTCCGTCGACGGCGTCGACTTCATCCCGCTCGCGGAACTCGGGTCGCGGACCGGCGATGTCTGGGAATTCGGGGTCCGGGCGTACCTGCGGGTGCGCAAGGACGGGGGACTCTCGCGCGGGATGCACGACGTGACGGTCGTGGAACGCGTCGACGTCCCGTACCTGCCGTTCACGACGGAGAACGCGCAGACCCGGAGACTTGCCCTCGCGGACAAGGGACGAGACAGCCGGATCCGGCTCGGCGTCTCCCTGTACAGCTACCAGATCGAATACCTGACGCACGCGATGTCGCTCGAGGAGTGCATCGAGGCGGTCTCGGACATGGGGGCGGACGGCGTCGAGATCATCCCGCAGAGCATGATCCCCGGCTGCTTCGCGCACGACGAGGCGTTCCTGCGGCAGTGGTTCTCCTGGATGGGACGCTACGGCACCAAGCCGATCGCCATCGACGCCTTCAACGAGGAGAACAAGCTCTTCGCGAAGCTCGGCCGGAAGGCGACGTTCGAGGAGACCGTGGAGATCCAGAAGGGCTACATCGATCTCGCCCACCGTCTCGGCTGCCGGTACATCCGCACGCAGTCCACGGACGAGGCGCTCCTCGACGTGCTCGTGCCCTACGCCGAGCGCCGGGACGTGATCCTCGGCAGGGAGATCCACGCCCCGCAGAGCATCCGTTCGGAGATGGTCGAACGCATCGTCTCGTACGTCCAGCGGACCGGCACCCGGCACCTGGGGTTGATCCCGGATTTCGGGATCTGGCAGAGGAAGGCGCCGCCGACGGTCCTCGAGATGCACATCCGCGACGGTGCGTCGCGTGCCCTCGTCGAGCTGGCGCAGGAACTGGACGCGAAGGGGCAGGGGCTCGACGCCGTGACGGCGGAGATCCGCGCCCGCGGAGGCAATCCGCACGACCTCGCCGCCGTCCGCCGCATCTGCACGAACCGGTACGACGACCCCGAGCTGCTGCGCGGGATCCTGCCGTACGTGTGCGGCTTCCACGGGAAGTTCTGGGAGGTCGGCGAGGACCTGCGGGAGAGCTGCATCGATTACGAGAACCCGCTGCGGATCCTGGTCGAGGAGGGGTTCTCCGGGTACATCAATTCCGAATACGAAGGCAACCGCCACATCCAGGACCTCGGTCCCGTGCCCGGCGTCGAGCAGGTGCGGCGGCAGCACGCGATGATCCGGACCCTGGTGGAGGGGTTCGAGGAGGAGAGAGGAAGCCGATGAAGACCTTCAAGAACCTGTTCCATGTCTCGCTGCAGTGCAACGATGTCCAGAAGACGCTCGACTACTACCTCAAGCTCGGCTGCGAAAGGCTCTTCGGGATCCACGAGGGGGACGACCCCGAGCCGTGGGACATCTATCTGAAGGTCGCCCACGAGCAGTACATCGAACTGCAGCCCGTGAAGTCGAGCAACCCGCACCCGCATCCGGACAAGGCGGTCTACCACCGGGACCAGACGGC
>CAIXGU010000190.1 GCA_903919045.1 uncultured Eubacteriales bacterium
AAGGAGACCCGCTACGCCCTCCACCTGCACGGTCCCATTCTCCCACATGGCTCGAGGGAGATACAGAACCCGATCCGGCTTGCCATGATCCGGACCGACTTGAAGATACAAGGAGACCCCATGAAGCGCATCGGATTCAACGACGGCTGGCGGTTCCGGAGGCAGGAGGAGCCCGAGGAGTGCTTCCGCTCCGTGGTCCTCCCGCACGACGCCATGATCGGGGAGGAACGCGGTCCCAAGGCGCCCGGCGGCAGCGGCTCCGGGTATTTCCCGGGCGGCGCCTACGTCTACGAGAAGGCCTTCGACGTCCCCGCGGAGTGGCAGGGCGGCGCCGTCCTGCTCTCGTTCGACGGCGTCTACCGCGACGCGGCCGTGACCGTCAACGGGCAGCCCGCCGGAGGACGGCCCTACGGCTACGTCCCGTTCGAGGTCGACCTCTCGCCGCACCTCGCCTACGGCGCGGTGAACACGGTCCGCGTCGCCGTCGACAACACGGCGCAGCCGAACTCCCGCTGGTATTCCGGCGCCGGCATCCACCGGCAGGTCCACCTGCTCGTCGGCGGCCGCAAGCGCATCATCCCGCACGGCGTGCGCGTCACGACGCTGTCCATCGACCCGCCGCGCCTGCTCGTCGAGACGAAGACGACGGGCGGCCGGATCGCCTTCGAGATCCGCGACGGCGAGCACGTCGTCGCGAAGGGCTACGGCCCGCGCGCCGAGGTCGACCTCCCGCACGCGACGCTCTGGTCGGACGAGACCCCGCACCTCTACCGCTGCCACGTCGTGCTGACCGATGACGGCGCCCGGGTCGACGAGGAGACCGCGGACTTCGGCGTGCGCCTCCTGACGTGGGGCCCGAAGGGCTTCTTCGTGAACGGGAAGGAGACGAAGCTGCGCGGCGGCTGCGTCCACCACGACCACGGCCTCCTCGGCGCGCGGTCGTTCCCGGAGAGCGAGGAGCGTCGCGTCCGGATCATGAAGGCGCAGGGATTCAACGCGATCCGCAGCGCGCACAACCCGGCGTCCGAGGCGATGCTCGACGCGTGCGACCGGCTCGGGATGTACGTCATGGACGAGCTGTGGGACATGTGGTACGTCCACAAGACGCCCCACGACTACGCCGCGCGGTTCGAGGCCGAATGGCGCGAGGACCTGCGGGCGACGGTCGCGCGGGACTACAACCACCCGTCCGTCGTGATGCACTCGATCGGCAACGAGAACGGCGAGCCCTGCGACGCGCGCGGCGTCGCGATGGCCCGCGAGCTCGTCGACGCGGTGCATGCGCTCGACGCGACGCGCCCCGTCACCGCCGGCTCGAACCTGATGATCCTCCTCATGATGAGCCGCGGCCGGAACATCTTCCAGCAGATGGGACCGCCCGAAGGCGGGGAGGGGAAGCCCGCTAGGAAGCGCCGCCTCGACATCGGCAGCACGCTGTTCAACCTGCTGGTCACGAAGATGGGCAAGCGGATGCTGGGCCAGTCGGCCACGGCGGCCGCCGACCGCGTCACGTCGCCCTTCCTCGACGCGCTCGACATCGCGGGCTACAATTACGCGACGCCGCGCTACGTCAAGGACGGCACGCTGCATCCGGGCCGCACGATCGTCGGCTCGGAGACCTTCCCGCAGGACATCGCGGTGAACTGGGCGCACGTGGAGCGGCTCCCGTACCTCATCGGCGATTTCATGTGGACCGCCTGGGACTATCTCGGCGAAGCCGGCATCGGCCACTGGTCCTACGAGAAGGAGGACAGCGGCTTCATGAAGCCGTACCCGATGCTCACGGCCGACGCCGGCGCGATCGACCTCCTGGGGCGCCCCGGCGCGGAGGCCGCCTTCGCGTCGACCGTCTGGAAGCGCCGCACGGAGCCGTACCTGGGCGTCCGGCCCGCGAACCGCCCGGGGCGCAGGCCCTACGGATCGATGTGGCGCGGAACGAACGCGATCGACAGCTGGTCCTGGCGCAAGTGCGTCGGGAACCGGACGACGGTCGAGGTCTACGCGGACGGGCACAAGGCCGAGCTGCGGCTGGACGGGCGACGGATCGGCCGGCGGAGGATCCGCATGTACAAGGCGCTGTTCCCGGTCCGCTACGCGCCGGGCACGCTCGAGGCCATCGTCTACGACGCGCGGGGCGCCGAGATCGGCCGCACCGCGCTCGTCTCGGCGACGGGCGTCGTCCAGGTCGCGCTGCGGCCCGAATGCGATTCCGTCCGCCCCGGCGGCCTCGTCCACGTCGACGTCGCGCTCGTGGGCGTGAACGGCGTCGTGGAGGCCAACGCCGACACGAAGGTGTCCGTGACGG
>CAIXGU010000191.1 GCA_903919045.1 uncultured Eubacteriales bacterium
CAGGCGCTGTCGTTCGTGAAGATCAACGACTTCCAGGAGTGGTACCACGGCGATTTCAACCGGGCCGGCTACTACAAGGACTGGGACAGCGTCCTCCGGTACATCGCCGGAGCGGGGTACAAGGGCATCGAGCTGATGTGGTTCCACCTCCCCCGGATCCTGATGCAGTTCGGCAGCTACGAGAACTTCAGCGCGTTCATCCGGGAGCGCGGCATCGAGCGCGTGACGGGCTGCTTCTGCATCGACTTCGGCGCGGAGGACAAGCGGAACCACGAGAACGTGTTCCGGAGCCAGCAGCGGGTCATCGACGGCCTCGCCGCCCTCGGCGCCGTGAACCTCGTGATCATGCCCGCGGGCCAGTACTACGGGTCGGGCCCCCTGACCGACGAGGGGCTGCGGAACTGCGCGGACTGCATCGAGGAGGTCGGGCGGCGCGCGTGGGAGAAGGGGCTGCGGGCCTCGATCCACAACGAGTTCTGGTGCGCCGTCAACCTGAAGGAGCACCGGCGGTTCCTGGAGATGTGCGATCCGAAGCTCGTGGACTACTGCATGGACACGGCCCAGATCACGATCATGGGCGAGGACGTCCTGGACTTCTACGACACCTACCACGACCGCGTCAAGTTCCTGCACCTCAAGGATACGACCCAGCCGAAGGCCTCCGACGAGGAGCGGTTCCGGTCGGGCGCCGAATACGCGGACGACGGGACCCGCTGGTTCTATGAGATGGGCCGGGGCAACGTCGACTTCGTCGGCCTCTGGAAGCTGCTGAAGAAGCACGGGTTCGAAGGCTGGGCGACGATCGAGACGGACGGCACCCCCGACCCCGCCGCGACGTCGCTGCTGGTCCGCAACTACATCGACACGGTCCTGAGCCCGATCTACCGCTGACGAGACGGGACGGCGGCGCCGGTGGACGGCGCCGCCGCTCCCGGGAATCCGCCCTTCTCCGTGACGCAATCGTCCATAATTGGTTATGCATCTAACCAATTGACAGGCGTCGACCCCGCTGATAGAGTGGGGAAGTCGAGAAGGAAAGGAAGGGCGGAAGACCCTTGAAGAACCTCACGGATGCGGAGCTGGTCCAGCTCTTCAGTCATGTCCCCCGCTTCGGGCGCGCCTTCTGGGGAGCGCCTCCGGAACCGCCGGAGGGGCTGCCCGACATCGGCATGTCGCACGTGAAGACGATCGTCTTCCTGCGGCTGCACGGCGCCTCGCCGATGTCCCGCGTCGCCGCCTGGGTCAACCTCGAGAAGGGGTCCTTCACGCCCGTCGCGCGCCGCCTCGTCGAGGCCGGGCTCGTGGAGACCGTCGCCGACGAAGCCGACCGGCGCCGCACGCTGCTCCGCCTGACGGAAGCGGGCGCGGACTACGACAAGGCCCTGCACGAGCGCATGTCCGAAGGCTTCCGCCGCCGCGTGTCGGTCCTGACCGAAGCGGAGCAGGAGGAATTCCTCCGCCTCCTCTCGCGCATGAACGCGCTCCTCGACAAGATGAGCCCGAAGGACGGCAAGCCGCCCTTCCCGGAGACCCCGCACGTCCACCCGTTCCATGGCCCCGCGCCCCGGGCGCAGGAAGGAACCCGTCCATGCTCCGATTGATCCGCTTCCTCAAGCCCTTCTGGTACCTGGTCGTCCTCATCTTCCTGCTGCTCTACGGGCAGGCGATGACCGACCTCGCGCTGCCGGACTACATGTCCAGCATCGTCAACGTCGGCATCCAGCAGAACGGCGTCGCCGACGCCGTGCCGGAGGCGATGCGCGCCGCCGAGCTGGACAAGGTCCTGCTGCTCATGACCGCGACGGACGCGGAGACCGTCGACGCCGCGTACGATCGGCTCGCGAAGGCCGACCTGTCCGGCGACGCGCTCGCGGCCGCCCTGGAGAAGTACCCGATCCTCGAGACCGAGGACGTCGCGGTGCTCGCCCTGCCCGAAGGCACGTCGCGCGCCGGCCTCGACGCGCTGCTGAAGAAGGCCGTCGCGATGCGGATGGCCTTCGACAAGGGGCTGTCCAACCTGCCCGGCTACTCGTCGAGCGGCATGCCGCAGATCCCCGCGGGGACGGACGTCTTCCAGCTGCTGAAGGCGATGCCGGCGGCCCAGCGCGAGGCGCTCCTCGCGAAGGGCTACGCGGCGATGGACGAGATGAACGCGAGCGTCCTCCAGCAGGCGGACGCGACGTGGATCACGTCCGAATACAAGGCCGTGGGCCTCGACCAGGCCGCGATCCAGACCGCCTACATCCTCTCGAAGGGCGGCATGATGCTGCTGATCGCGCTGCTCGGCGCGGCCTGCACCGTCGCCGTCGGCTACCTGTCGGCGCGCACCGCCGCCGGGATGGCCCGCAACCTCCGGTCGCAGATCTTCCGCACCGTCGAGGGCTTCTCGAACGAGGAGCTCGACAAGTTCTCCACGGCATCGCTTATCACGCGCTCCACGAACGACATCCAGCAGATCCAGATGATGCTGGTCATGCTGCTCCGCGTCCTGTTCTACGCGCCGATCATGTCGATCGGCGGCATCCTCAAGATCCTCGGCGGCGACTCGTCGATGCTGTGGATCATCGGCGTGGCGATCGCGACGCTCGCGACCGTCATCCTGATCGTCTTCACGATCGCGATGCCCAAGTTCAAGGCCATGCAGAAGCTCGTCGACCGCCTGAACCTGGTCTCGCGCGAGATCCTCTCCGGCCTCATGGTGATCCGCGCGTTCAACACGCGGAAGCTCGAGGAGAAGAAGTTCGAGGCGGCGAACCAGGACCTGACGAAGACGATGCTGTTCGTGAACCGCGTCATGATCACGATGATGCCCGTCATGATGCTGATCATGAACGGCACGATGCTGTCGATCCTCTGGTTCGGCGGCAAGCAGATCGACGCCGGCAACATGCAGATCGGCGACATGATGGCCTTCATCCAGTACGCGATGATGATCATCTTCTCGTTCCTGTTCGTGTCGATCTCGTTCTTCATGGTGCCCCGCGCGAGCGTCGCGGCCCAGCGCATCGGCGAGGTGCTCGACACGAAGCCGACGGTCGTCGACCCGAAGGAGCCGAAGGCGTTCGTGCCGGGCGCTTGCGGACTCGTCGAATTCAAGGACGTGTCGTTCCGCTACCCGAAGGCGGAGGAGGACGTGCTCCGCGGCATCTCGTTCACGGCCGAGCCGGGCTCGACGCTCGCCATCGTCGGCAGCACGGGCAGCGGCAAGACGACGCTCGTGAACCTGCTGCTCCGCTACTACGATGCGACCGGCGGGAAGGTCCTCGTGGACGGCCGCGACGTGCGCGAGGTGCGCCAGCGCGACCTGCGCGCCCGCATCGGCTACGTGCCGCAGCGCGCGGTGCTCTTCACCGGCGACGTCGCGTCGAACGTGTCGTACGGGAATCCGGACGCGACGGACGAGGAGATCGCCGCGGCGGTCCGCGTCGCGCAGGCGGCCGAGTTCGTCGAGACGAATCCGGACCGGTACGGAATGGCCGTCGCCCAGGGCGGCACGAACGTCTCGGGCGGCCAGCGCCAGCGGCTGTCGATCGCCCGCGCCCTCGCGGTGCACCCGGAGATCTTCGTCTTCGACGACAGCTTCTCCGCCCTCGACTTCAAGACCGACGCGGCCCTGCGCAAGGCGCTCCGCGAGGAGACCGCCGACGCGACGGCGATCATCGTCGCCCAGCGCATCGGTACCGTCATGACCGCCGACCGCATCCTGGTCCTCGACGAGGGCCGGATCGCCGGGATCGGCACGCACCGGGAGCTGATGGAGACCTGCGACGTCTACAAGGAGATCGCGCTGTCCCAGCTGTCCGCGGAGGAACTGGCACGATGAGCGCGAAGAGGATGGACAAGGACATGAAGAACGCGACCCCCGCGGCGGCCCCGGCCTCCGCGCCCTCCCCCGCTCCCGGCGGTCCCGGCGGTCCGGGCGGCCCGGGCGGCCCCGGCGGCCCGCGGCGCGGCCCGATGGGCGGCCCCATGGGCGGCGGCCCGATGGGCATGATGGGCGGCGGCGAGAAGGCGAAGGACTTCAAGGGCTCCTTCAAGAAGCTGCTGAACTACATCCGCCCGTTCTGGGTCCCGATGCTGATCGGCCTCCTGTACTCGGCCGGCAGCACCGTGTTCGCCATCGTCGGGCCGAACGTCATGCGCGAGGCGACGAACAAGCTCGTCGAGGGCGTCATCGCGAAGCTGTCCGGCGTCGCCGGCGCGGCGATCGACTTCGACTACATCGGCAAGGTCCTCATCGAGCTGATCCTCCTGTACCTGGCCGGCTCGGTGCTCATGTCCGCGCAGGGCCTCGTCCTGGCGGTCGTCTCGGCGCGCATCGGCTACCGCATGCGCCGCGACCTCGCCGAGAAGATCGGCCGCATGCCGCTCGGCTACTTCGACCGCACCACGCACGGCGAGGTGCAGTCGCGCATCACGAACGACATCGACACGGTCGGCAACACCCTGAACCAGAGCCTGTCGCAGTTCATCAGCTCGGTCGCGACGGTCGTCGGCGTGCTCATCATGATGCTGTCGATCAACTGGATCATGACGCTCGCCGCGGTCGCGATCCTGCCGATCTCGATGCTCCTCATCACGCTCATCGTGAAGAAGTCGCAGAAGTTCTTCCGCGACCAGCAGGCGCACCTCGGCCACGTCAACGGGCACGTCGAGGAGATGTACGGCGGGCACGCCGTCATGAAGGCGTTCAACGGCGAGGAGCGCTCGATCGAGACGTTCGAGAAGCACAACGCGAACCTCTACAAGGCCGCGTGGAAGTCCCAGTTCATGACCGGAATCATGATGCCCCTCATGGGCTTCGTGGGGAATCTCTCCTACGTGGTCGTCTGCATCCTGGGCGGCATCCTCGCGATCGGCGGCGGGCTGCTCATCGGCGACATCCTCGCCTTCATCCAGTACGTCCGCTCGTTCAACCAGCCGATCGGCCAGCTCGCCAGCATCTCCAACGTGCTGCAGCAGACGATGGCCGCGTCCGAGCGCGTGTTCGCCTTCCTCGAGGAGACGGAGGAGCCCGCGGACGACGAGAAGCCGGCCTCCACGGAGCGTTGCGCGGGTACGGTCGACTTCGAGCACGTCCGGTTCGGGTACGACCCCGAGAAGGTGATCCTCAAGGACTTCTCGGCCGAGATCCAGCCCGGCATGAAGGTCGCGATCGTGGGCCCGACGGGCGCCGGCAAGACGACGCTCGTGAAGCTCCTGATGCGCTTCTACGACATCCAGGCGGGCGCGATCCGCATCGACGGCACCGACATCCGCGACTTCCGCCGCGACGAGCTGCGCGGGCTGTTCGGAATGGTCCTCCAGGACACCTGGCTCTTCAACGGCACGATCCGGGAGAACATCCGCTACGGCCGCCTCTCCGCGACGGACGCCGAGGTCGAGGCCGCCGCGCGCGCCGCGCACGCCGACCATTTCATCCACACGCAGCCGGGCGGCTACGACCTGGTGATCAACGAGGAGGCTTCGAACCTCTCCGCCGGCCAGAAGCAGCTGCTCACGATCGCCCGCGCCGTGCTCGCCGACCCCACGATCCTGATCCTCGACGAGGCGACCAGCTCGGTCGACACCCGCACCGAGGTCCTGATCCAGCGGGCCATGGCCGACCTCATGAAGAACCGCACGAGCTTCGTGATCGCGCACCGCCTGTCGACGATCCGCGACGCGGACCACATCCTCGTCATGAAGGACGGCGACATCGTCGAGCAGGGCGACCACAAGGCGCTGCTCGCGGCGCGCGGGTTCTACCACGAGATGTACAGCAGCCAGTTCGAGACGGGACTGGAAGGGGCGTAGCACACCCCCCCCCGCGACGCAGAAGGCCCGCGGTTCCCTCGGGAACCGCGGGCCTTCCCGCATCCGCCGGCCGCCGCCGGCGCGTCAGTCGCGCGGCTCGTACCCGAGCGCGGCGCCGGTCTTCCGGTCGACGTAGACCACATAGGGGCCGAGGATGCTCGGCTCCTCCACCTTGAATTCGATGCGCCAGACCTTGCGGCCGGCGAGCGCGACCCAATCGGCGTCCGACCCCGTGAAGGGCCCGAACGCCGCGACGTGCAGCGTCGAGTCGGCGGGCACGTCGAGCGGCACGGGCTCGGCCTTCCGCCAATCGACGATCGTCGAGAGGTCCCACGTCTTCGGGAGCGCCGCATAGGCGATCGCGACGGCGGGGTCGGTCTTCGCGCACGACGCCAGGGAGACGGCGAGGGTGAGGACGAGCAGGGACAGGACGGCGATCGCGGTCCGCAGCAGGATCCGACGCATGGCACACCTCCGGCTCCCGGTCCTCCGGGGCCTGCGCTTCAGACGCTGGCGGAGCCCGTCCGGTTCCCGCCGACGCAGGCTCCCGCCGTCATTCCTGCGGGTACCGCACGCCCCAGTCGCGGCGCAGCGCGTCCATGAGCTCCAGCGTCGCGAGCGTCTCGGACAGCGGCATCTCCGGGCTCTCGAGGGCGCCCTCGCGGACGCGGTCGCGCACCTCCAGGAACTGGGGCTCGTAGCCGTTCACGGCGAAGGGGAAGGGGAGCGTCTCGCTGCCCGAGGGGCGGACGATCGCGAGCGCCTCGGGCTTCGCGACCGACGGCAGCGCGACGCGCGCGTCCGTGCAGAGAAGCGTCGCGTCCGCGGCGCCGTAGGCCTCGAATCCGCACGACAGCTGGGCCTGGCCGCCGCCGGCGTACCGGAGCAGGACCGCGTCCTGCACGTCGACGCCCGTGGGGCCGAGGCGCGCGTACGAGGAGACGGCGTCGGGGACGGGCCCGAAGGCGAGGGACGCGAACGACAGGCAATACACGCCGAGGTCGAGCAGGGCGCCGCCGCCGAGCGCAGGGGACAGCAGGCGCGTCTCCGGCCCGAGCTGCCGGCTGAAGGAGAAATCGGCGACGGCGAGGCGCGGCGCGCCGAGCGCGCCCGACGCGAGCAGCGAACGGAGATGGCGCACGGCGGGCACGAAGCGCGTCCACATCGCCTCCATCAGGAAGGCGCCGTGCGTGCGTGCGGCCTCGGCCATCCGCCGCCCCTCCGCGGCGTTCAGCGCGAAGGGCTTCTCGACGAGGACGGCCTTCCCGTGCGAGAGGCAGAGGACCGCCTGCTCGCAGTGGAAGGCGTTCGGCGTCGCGACGTAGACCGCGTCGACGTCCGGATCCTCCGCGAGCTCCCGGTAGCTCCCGTAGGCCTTCGCGGCGCCGTGCGCGGCGGCGAACGCCTGCGCCCGGGCGAGGTCGCGGGAGGCGACCGCCTCGAGCCGCAGGCCGGGCGTCCGCACGATCGCGGGAACCGTCCTCGCGGCGATGTGGCCGGGGCCGAGGATGCCCCACCGGAAGACGTCCTGCGCCATGCGCGCCTCCCTGCGCGGCCCGGCCGCGCCTTACCGGTCCATCCTACCATCCGCGCGCATCCCGCGGAATGTCCGCACAACACGGACATTCGTGCACCCCCTGCGCGTCTTGCGGGAGGCCTCGGAACGCGCCTATACTGGGGCGTGCGGGAGCGACGCGATCCCTTCCGCAGGTCTCGAACGAAAGGAAGGTGTCCGCCGATGATGGCCGTCCGCAAGCTCGTCGCCGGTCGCGGGTGCGCCCTCGAGGACGTGCCCGTCCCGGAGCCCGGTCCCGGAGAGGTCCGCATCCGGGTCACGACCTGCGGCATCTGCGGCACGGACCTGCACATCTACCAGTGGGACGCGTGGTCGCAGGGCCGCGTGCATCCCCCCACGACCTACGGCCACGAATTCGTCGGCACGGTCGAGTCCGTCGGTCCCGGCGTCACCCGCTTCCGCCCCGGGCAGCGCGTCTCCGCCGAAGGGCACATCACCTGCGGCGTGTGCCGCTACTGCCGCGCCGGGCAGGGGCACCTCTGCCGCGAGGCGAAGGTGATCGGCGTCGATCGCGACGGCTGCTTCGCCGAATGGATCGTCATGCCGGCCGGCAACCTCTGGCCGGTCCGCGACGAGATCCCCGACCGCCACGCCGCACTGTTCGACCCGGTCGGCAACGCGATGCACACCGTGATGTGCCAGTCCGTCGCGATGAAGAAGGTGCTCGTCACGGGCGCCGGCGCGATCGGCCTGTTCGCCGTCCCGATCGCCTGGGAGAACGGCGCCGAGAGCGTCTGCGTCGTCGAGCCGAACGCGCACAAGCGGGACATCGCCCTGCACATGGGCGCGAAGCAGGCGTTCGACCCCGCGGACCCCGACATCGCCGACAAGATCCTGGAGGCGACGGGCGGGCAGGGGCCGGACGTGCTGCTCGAGATGAGCGGCGCGGCCTCGTCCCTGCGCCTGGGCCTGCGCCTGCTCGCGAACGGCGGGCACGCGAGCCTGCTCGGCATCCCGCACGGCGAGACGACGCTCGACCTCTCGACCCTGGTGATCTTCAAGGGCCTCACGCTGCACGGCGTGACGGGCCGCCGGATGTACGAGACGTGGTACCAGACCGAGGACTTCCTCCTCCGGCACGGGCGGTCGATCGATCCCGCGGTGACGCGGTCCCTGCCGCTCGCGCAGGTCGAGGAGGGGTTCCACGGGATGGAGGACGGCACCCAGGTGAAGGTGCTGCTCACGCTGTAGGGAGGTGCGGGCGATGCCGGAGGCATTCTACGCGCGGATCGAGGACACGCTCGCGGCGCTGCGCCGCGAGGGGACCTTCAAGACGATGCGGTTCCTCGAGGGGCCGCTCGCCGGCCATGCCGACGTCGAGGGCGTCGGGCGCGTCCTCGTGATGTGCTCGAACGACTACCTCGGCTTCGCCGCGCACCCCGACCTCGTGGCGGCCGGCGAGGCCGCGCTGCGGGACTACGGCGCGGGCGCCGCGAGCGTGCGCTTCATCTGCGGCACGACGACGCTGCACCGGACGCTGGAGACGAAGACCGCCGCCTTCCTCGGCAAGGAGGCCTGCCTCTCCTACACCTCCTGCTGGAGCGCGAACAACGCGGCGATTCCGGCGCTCCTCGCGGCCGGAGACGCCGTGGTCTCGGACGAGCTCAACCACGCGAGCCTGATCGACGGGATCCGGGCGACGGGCAAGGACGTCCGTCGGCTCGTCTACAAGCACGCGGACCTCGCGGACCTCGCGCGCTGCCTGAAGGAGACGGCGGACGCGGGAACGCGGCTGATCGTCACGGACGGCGTCTTCTCCATGGAAGGCGACATCGCCCCGCTGCCCGGCATCGCGGAACTCGCGCGGAAGCACGACGCGGCCGTCCTGGTCGACGACTCGCACGCGACGGGCGTGCTCGGCGCGACCGGCCGCGGCACCGAGGAGCACTTCGGCATGCAAGGCGCCGCCGACATCGTGACCGGCACCTACGGGAAGGCGCTCGGCGGCGCAGGCGGCGGCTTCGTCGCCGCGCGGCGGTCCGTCGTCGACCTGCTCGCGCAGCGCTCGCGCCCGTCGCTCTTCTCGAACGCGCTGCCTCCGGTGCTGACCGCGGTCGCGACGGCCGCCGTCGACCGGCTCGCCGCGCATCCCGAGGGCGTCCGTTCTCTGCGCGAGAAGGCCCGGTACCTGCGGAGCGCCCTGAAGGCCGCGGGCCTGCGCCCGCTCGAGGGCGACACGGCGATCGTGCCGCTGATCGTCGGCGACACGGCGAAGGCGATCTCCCTGTCCGCCGGGATGCTCCGGCGCGGGCTCTTCGCGATCGGCTTCGGCTATCCCGTCGTGCCGGAGGGCACGGCGCGCATCCGCCTGCAGGTCAGCGACGCGCACACCTACGAGGACCTCGACTCCGCGGTCCGCACGGTCGTGGAGACGATGGAGGAGGGCGCCTGACGGCGCCCTCCTCTTCGCGACGATGGCCCGGACCGGCGCGCGACGCCAACCCGCGAAGACCCGCCCTACTTCCCGAAGAACCGCCCGCCCACCTCGAGCAGGTGCGCCCGCCCGAGCGACAGCCCTTCCTTGATCCGCGCTTCGGAGCCGGCGTAGTCCGGGTCCTCGTGCTCGATGCTGACGAAGCCGTCGAACCCGTGGTCGTGCAGGCGCATCAGGAAGGCCTCCCAGTAGACGAGGCCGAGTCCCGGCATGCGCGCGCGCTCGAAGCCGCTTTCCAGGAGCGGCCACTCCTTCATTCCGAGCTGCCGGTTGAAGATGCCGTACCACGCGAAGCGGTCCTCGAAGACCATCATGTCCTTCGCGTGCACGTGGAAGAGGCGGTCCCGGAAGAGCGGGATCAGCGGCAGGACGTCGATGCGCTGGTAGACGAGGTGCGACGGGTCGAGGTTGAGCCCGAAGTTCGCATCGGGGACGCGTCGGAACATCTCGGCCCACAGCTCGGGCGAGAAGGAGATCGTGCCGGGCTCGCCGGGCTTCTGCCAGCCGGTCATGGGGCAGTTCTCGATCATCAACCGCACGCCGCGCGCGCCGGCGTAGGCGACGAGCCCGCCGAAGACCTCCTCGAACTCGCCGAAGTTGTCCTCGACCGACCGGTCGATGTTCCGGCCGACGAACGTGCCCACGCGCTCCACGCCGAGCATCGCCGCCGCGTCGATCGTCTTCCGGACGTGCGCGTTCACGGCGGCCCGCTTCGCGGGGTCGCGGTCGAGGTTGTTGTCGTAGTAGGCGAGGGAGGAGACCGCGAGGCCGAGGCCGTCGAGCCGGGCGCGGACGCGGTCCGCCTCGGCCTGCGTCAGGGTCGCGACGTCGAGGTCCGACGCGCTGTAGTCGCGGTCGTTGCGGCGCGGCCAGCAGGCGAGCTCGAGGGCCTGGAAGCCCTCGGCGGCGGCCCATTCCGCCTTCGCCTCGAGGGGCATCGGGCCGAGGGCGACGGTCAGGAATCCGAGCTTCATGGGGGGGCCTTCCTTTCGTTCCTTCGGGCCGCCGCCTAGCGGGCGAGGCCCATCCGCTTCAGGTTCGCGACGCCGGTCGCCACGTCCTCGAACGAGGCCGTGTCGAGCTCGACGACGGCCCACTCCGCGCCGGCGGCCTCGGCCGCCTCCCAGATCCCGCGGATGTCCATGACGCCCTCGCCGACCGCGACGTCGCGCTTGCCCGTCGCGTCGAGGTCCTTGAGGTGGACGATCCGCACGCGGCCGGCCCAGCGGCGCAGGAACGCCCGCGGGGCGACCTTGCCGCGCTGCAGCCAGTGGGTGTCCGGCTCCGCGAAGACGCCGGCGTCGGCGGTGAGCTCGAAGAGCAGGTCGAGGCCCGTCTTCCCGGCCGCGTCGACGCGGAAGCACTCGTGCGCGTGGTTGTGGTAGCCGAACGCGAGCCCGGCGTCCTGCGCCGTCCGCGCCCAGCCCGCGAGCTTCCCCGCGAGGTGCCGGATGCCGGTCTTCGTCTTCACGACCGCGAAGGGGTCGACGATCGAACCGCAGCCGACCGCCTTGGCGTACGCGACGGCCGCGCCGAAATCGGTACCGGGCATCTCCGGCATGACGTGCGTGCTGGCGGCCGCGAGGCCCAGCCGGTCGAGGTGGCCCTTCAGGACCTCGGCGGACAGGCCGTGGTAGCCGGCGAACTCGACGCCGTCGACGCCGAGCGCGGCGATGCGCTCCAGCGTGCCGGGGAAGTCCTTCGCGGCGTCCTCGCGGACGGAATAGAGCTGGACGGCGAGCTTCATGGCGTTCCCTCCCTGGGTCCTGCGTTGCGCGGCGGAGCGGTGGATTCGCGGATGCGGAGCGCGTGGGGCAGGTCGATCGACTCGGGCTCGGCGGTGCCGTCCGAGCGGCCTTCCGCGCCGGCCCGCAGGCGGCGGAGCAGGACCTCGACCGCGACGCGGCCGAGGTCGGGGCGCGGCTGGGCGACGGTCGTGAGGCGCGGCTCGCCCATCGTCGCGTACTCGATGTCGTCGAACCCGACGACGGACACGTCGGCCGGCACGGACAGGCCGGCCTCCCGCGCGGCGCGGATCGCGCCGGCGGCGACCAGGTCGGAGACGCAGAAGAGCGCGGTGGGGCGCTGCGCCGGCGGCCGCGCGAGGAGCGCGACGGCGGCGGTCCGCCCGTTCTCGAAATCGAACCCGCCGTATGCGACGAGCGCGGGGTCGTGGGCGATCCCGGCTTCGTCCAGGGCGTCGCGGTAGCCGTCGAGGCGGACCCGGGTCGCGGCGTACTGCGTGCGGGCCATGATCATCCCGATGCGCCGGTGCCCGAGCCCCGCGAGGTATCGCACGGCGTCGCGCGCGGCGGCGCGGTTGTCGACCGTGACGTGGGGGACGGCCGCCCCGTCGAGGTACTCGCAGCACTGGACGAGGGGGTGGCGGGCGTCCAGCCGCTCCATCGCCCGCGCGTCGAGCTGCGGCGAGAGGAGAACGGCCCCGTCGGCGAGCCGCTGGTCGAGCATCCCGAGATAGATCGCCTCGCGGTCGAGGTCCCGGTCGGTGTTGCACAGGAGGGCGTTGTACCCTTCCCGGTGCGCCGCGGCCTCGATGCCCTGCACGACGCCGGCGTAGAAGGGGTTCTCGATCGACGCGGCGACGACGAGCAGCATCCGGGACTCCGTGCGCCGCAGGTTGCGCCCGAGGAGGTTCGGGTGGTAGCCGAGCGCCTCGATCGCCGCGCGCACGCGGTCGCGCGCTTCGGGCGAGACGCGGGGGCTCCCGTTCAGCACGCGGGAGACGGTGGCGACGGAGACGCCGGACTTCGCGGCGACGTCCTGGATGGTGGCCATGGTCCGGTGCTTCCTCCGCTCGACCCCGCGCGGGAGTGTAATGGATTACACGACCGAGGATAGCACCGGGCCCGGCCCCGCGCAAGGGGGAAGGGGCCGCCGGGGCGGGAGTAACGCGGCCGGGTGGCATACGGTACGTACCGGCTCCGCGACGGCGCGTACAATCCGACTGGACCGGAAGGAGGGATCGGGATGGACCGAATGACCGGACGAGAGCGCTTCCTCGCCGCGTTCCGGCGCGAGCGCACGGACCGGCTGCCTTTCCAGGTGCATGGCTGGATGGACTACTACCTCGACATGTACCTCCGCGGGATGGACCAGTACGAGGCGTACGAGCATTTCGGAATGGACCCCGTGATCTACGTGAACCCGACGTTCCGCTATAGCGCGCGGAGCCTCGCGGATTGGAAGGAGACCCGGCACGACCTCGGCCGGGACGAGGCCGGGAACCTCCGCTGGCGCACCGAGATCGAGACGCCCGGCGGGATGCTCGCGACCGAGGGCGAGCGCAACGCGTTCACGTCCTGGACGACCCTGCCGGTCGTGCGGAGCGAGCGCGACCTCGAACTCTGGAAGAAGTACGTGCCGGTCCCGGACGGCGTCGACTGGACGCCGGTGCGGGAGGCCAAGGCGCGCATCGGGGAGCGCGGCATCGTGCGCGGGCCCTATTTCGACTTCGGGCAGGGGAGCCCCTGGCAGAGCTTCTGCACGCTGCGCGACACCGAGCCGGCGATCTACGACGCCGAGGACGAGCCGGGGCTGCTCCACGCGACGCTCGAGGCGATCCTCGAGAAGAAGCTGGCCGTGATCGAGCGCGGCGGGGAGATCGAGCTGGACCTCGTGGAGACGGGCGGCGGCGCCGGGTCGAGCACCGTGATCGGCCCGAACCTGCACCGCGAGTTCTGCCTGCCGTACGACAAGCGCCAGCACGCCGCGCTGCACGCGCACGGGACGCGGGTGGTCTACCACCTGTGCGGCGGCGTGATGCCGATGCTGGAGCTCGTCGCGGAGAACGGGGCGGACGGCCTCGAGACGATGACCCCGCCGTCGATGGGCGGCGACTGCGACCTCGCGGAGGCCGCGCGGCGGGTGGGCGACCGGCTGTTCTTCATCGGCGGGTTCGACCAGAACGCCGGCTTCGAGCAGGGGACGCCGGAGATCGTGCGGCGGATGGTCCGCGCGCTGTTCGAGGCGACGCCGAAGGGCGGCTACATCTGCAGCCCCTCCGACCACTTCTTCTTCGGGAACCCCGGGAATCTGCGCGCCTTCGCCGACGAATGCAAGGCGTGCACGTACGACTGAAGGCGGCATGAAGGGACGGATCGCCGCCCTGAGCCTCCGGATGGGCCTGTGTGCGATGCTCCTGACGGGCATCGGGCTCGCGAACCCGCGCCTCGCCGAGCGGCTCGGGTTCAGCCTCGCGCAGCAGGGCTTCCTCGTCAGCCTCGAATACGTGAGCTTCACGGCCTTCGTGCTGGCGGGCGGCTTCCTGTGCACCCGGTTCGGCGCGCCCGCCGTCCTGCGCGCGTCGCTCGCCGCGACCGCGGCCGCCTTCGCGCTGGTCGCCCTCGCCTGGGACTACGCATCCGCCGCGGCGGGCGTCCTGCTGGTCGGCGCGGCCGGCAGCATCCTCGAGAACGCGCTCATGGACCTGTCGATGGAGGACCCTGCGACGCGGGACCGCGACGGTCTCGTCGTGCAGTCCGCCTTCGCGGTCGGCGCCATGCTGCTGCCGGCCTCGCTGTTCGCCGCGGTGACCTGGTTCTCCGACTGGCGGATCCCGTACCTCGCCGCCGGGGCCGCCAGCCTCCTGCTGGCCGTGCCGGCCTCGCGGGGGCTGTCGGCGCGCCCGCGCCCGACGCAGCGCATCCCGCTCCGCCAGGCGCTCCGCCCCTACGGCGCATTCCTCCGCCGTCCGCGCAACCTCGTCGTGCCGGTGGCCCTGCTCTTCTACGTAGGCGCCGAGGTCGGCATCTACGCCTTCGCGCCGGCGCTGCTCGAGAAGAGCGGGCTGGGGATCGTCTCCGGACTGCTCGCGACGACGCTCGTCTTCCTGTTCATGATGGCGGGCCGCCTCGCCGCGGCGCGCGCCCTCGCGCGCGTCCGGATCCTGCCGATCCTGTTCGCCGCCGGCGCCCTCGCCGTCGCCGCGCTCGTCCTGCTGCTCGGGCTCCCCGGCGCCTGGGCGATCCCGGCGCTTGCGCTGGCCGGCTTCGCCTGCGGGCCGTTCTATCCGCTGCTGCTGTCCCACATGGCCGAGACCCTCGGGGAGTCGGGCGGCGCGCCGCTCGCGGTCGCGATGGCCACGGCGACGCTCGGCCCGGTGATCTTCGGGGGCGTGGCGGGGACGCTCGGCGACGCGATCGGTCCGCGGGCGATGATGCTGCCGCCGCTCGCCTGCTTCGCGGCGATCCTGCTGCTGCTGGCACGGTTCGGCACGGCGAGGGGACGGCGGGCGGCCTCCTAGGGGACGACGACGACCTTGATCGATTCGGGGGCCGTCTGCATGCGGAAGGCCTCCTCCAGCCGGTCCAGCGGGAAGCGGTGCGTGACCAGCGGGGCGAGGCGGACGGCGCCGCTCTCGATCAGCCGCACGGCCCGGGAGAACGTGTCCGGGTTGATGAAGGAGCCGGCGATCCGCAGCTCCTTCCGGAAGACGTCCATGAGGTCGAGCGGGTGCGTGGCGCCGGGCTTCGGCACGCTGAACAGGAGCAGGGACGCCCCCCGCTTCGCGACGGAGAAGGCCTGCGCCGTCGCCTCCGGCCGCCCGGCGCATTCAAGGACGATGTCGACGCCGTCGGTCCCGGCCGCCTCCCGGACCACGGCCGCCAGGTCCTCGCGGAGGGGGTCGGCGGCGGCGGTCGCGCCGAGCGAGAGCCCGACGGCCCGCTGCCGCGCGCGCGGCTCGCTGAGGACGACGGCGGACGCGCCGGCGAGCCGGGCCAGCTGCACCATCATCAGCCCGATCGAGCCGCCTCCGACCACGCAGACGGAATCGCCCGGGCGGATGCCGGCCCGGTCGATCCCGTGCAGGCAGCAGGAGAGCGGCTCCGCCAGGGCGGCGACCTCGAGCGGCACCGACGGGTCGATCCGGTGGCACAGGGGCGCCGGCACGCGGCACGTCTCCGCGAATCCGCCGTCCCGGTTGACCCCGACCGCGGTCAGCCGCTCGCAGAGCTGCTTCTTCCCGACGCGGCAGAAGGCGCACTCCCCGCAGTACCGGTTCGGGTCGATCGCGACGGCATCCCCTTCGCGCAGTCCCGCCACGCCTTCGCCGAGGCGCGCGACGACGCCGGCGAACTCGTGGCCGAGCACGACGGGCGGCCGGACCGCCGCCGAGCCCTCCTCGCCGTGGTGGATGTGGAGGTCGGTCCCGCAGACGCCGCAGGCCGCGACGCGGACGAGGACCTCTCCCGGTCCCGGTCCTTCCGGCGGCAGGTCCCGCAGCGAGACGGAGCCGGGCCCGTCGAAGACCATGGCCTTCATGACGCGCCTCCGACCGTGGCGTCCGCCGGGATCTCCAGGACGAACCGCGAGTGCGCACCCGCCGGCGCACCCGCCGCCCCCTGCGCGCCCGCGAGGGGCCGGAAGCCCACGCGCGCCAGATACTTCGCGTGCGCGGGCACGTGCGCCTCCGCGACGAGGCGCCGGATCCCCGCCTCCCGGAAGAAGCCGGCCTGCTCCTCGAAGAGGAACCGCGCGGTCCGGTAGTCGCGGAACTCGGGCGTCACGTAGTCCAGGTCGACGACGGCCGTCCCCGGCTCCCCCGGGTCGCGGTGCGCGGCGAAGACCCCCGCCGTGACGGCGTTTCGCAGGAGATACAGCGAGAGTCCGCCCGCCTCGGCGGCCACGACGCCGTCGGGCCGGAAGGACGGGAAGAAGGCGGCGATGTCCTTCGCGTGCACCGCGAGGAAGCGGTCGAAGTAGGCGTCGCGCGCCGGCATCGGGAGCAGGGTGAACAGCGTCTTCGTGCGGGCGATGCGCAGCAGGAAGAAGACGTTCACGCCGACGATGAAGAGGTTCAGCGCGGCGACCGGGTACGCCCCGATCAGGAGGCCGTAGGTCGCGAACACGGCCGACCCGACGAGGTTGAGGACGCGCAGCCGCACGTGGGAGGTCATCATGAGCGATGCGGCCGTGAGGACCGAAGCGACGTAGCCGAGGATCTCCCGCCAATCCATGGGGCGCTCCTTTCCGGGCTGACCCGCCGCGCGGGCGAGGCCCCCCATCGAGTGTACCAGAAGGCGGCATCGGTGCAGGATTCCGCCGCGGCGTTCCCATCGCGCGCGGCGTGGAGTACGATGCCCGTGGACGGACCGGTCGCCAGCGCCGCGCGGAAGCGCGCCGGACGGCCGATGCGCCGCAAGGAGGCAGGACATGGCCCTGGTGCGCGTCGACTTCATCTCCGAAAGCCTCAAGCGGCCCGTCGAGTTCACGGCGATCCTGCCGCTCGACAAGCTCGGCTGGCCGGGCGCTTCGAAGCCCGAGCGGAAGCCCCTGAAGACCCTCTATCTCCTGCACGGGATCCTCGGCGACCACCAGGACTGGGTGTCGGGCACGCGCGTGCAGCGCTGGGCGCAGGAGCGGGACCTCGCGGTCGTCATGCCGTCGGGCGAGAACGGCTTCTACCTGGACCACCCCGGGCGCGGCGACCTCCAGTACGGCGAGTTCATCGGCCGCGAGCTCGTGGCCTTCACGCGCGACCTGTTCCCGCTGTCCCGCCGCCGCGAGGACACGTTCATCGCCGGCCTCTCCATGGGCGGGTTCGGCGCGCTGCGCAACGGCCTCCGCTACGCCGACGCCTTCGGTGCGATCGGCGCGTTCTCGAGCGCGCTGGTGCTGGAGAGCGCCGTCTCGTCGGACGAGTCGTCGCCGCTCTTCATGGGCCAGCGGTCCTACTACGAGAGCGTGTTCGGGGACCTCTCCACGCTGCTCGGGAGCGACAAGGACCCGTCGGCCCTGCTCCGCGGACTCGTCGCGCGCGGGGAGCCCGTGCCGGCGCTGTACGTCTCGTGCGGGACGGAAGACTTCCTGCTCCCCGCGAGCCGGGCCTTCCGCGAGCTCGCGGCGTCGCTCGGCGTACCGGCGACGTACGTCGAGGGGCCGGGCGGCCACGACTGGGACTTCTGGGACGCCCACATCAAGCGGTTCATCGACTGGCTGCCGCTCGCCGCGGACGCGGCGTCCGGCATGGACAGCGGACACGTCGGGAGAACGGACGAGGACTGACGCACGGCATCGCGACCCGGACCCGGGCCCACGGAGGAGGAACCCATGGACACGAAGAGGATCGTCGCCTTCACCTGCGGCCGCCGCGGCGGCAACACCGAGATCTACGTGAAGACCGCCCTGAAGGCGGCGGCGCGGATGGGCATCGCCTGCGAGCTCATCCGCCTGAACGAGTGCGACCTCGGCGCCTGCAAGGACTGCCTGCGCGGCCCGTGCTACGCGAAGGGGCCCGGCGCCTGCATCCTGAAGGACGACGGCGAATGGCTCGCGCAGAAGTTCCTCGAGAGCGACGGCTACCTCCTCGCGGCGCCCGTCTGGTCGCTGTCCCCGGCCGGCATCGTCACGGTCTTCCGCGACCGCATCTTCGGGCCCAAGATGGACCTCGCGGCCTGGGAGATGAACGGCGGCGCGCCCGAGTGGGCGCACGGCCGCAAGCTGCAGCGCCCCGGCGCCCTGATCTCCGTCGGCGGCGCGCTGACCGAGCACTGGACGAGCCTCGGCCTCGCGACGCTCTACACGACGACGTTCTCCGCCCAGACCAACGTGGTCGACCACCTGAACATCTTCCAGGTGGCGGACCAGGGCGAGGCGCTGATGCGCCGCGACTACATGAAGAAGGCCGAGTACCTGGGCCAGAACCTGGGGCACGCCGTCCTCAACCCGCAGATCGACTGGACGCACCGCTTCCTCGGCGAGGAGAAGCACGAGGCGTGCCCGGGCTGCCACACCAGCGTCGTGGTCGCCAAGCCGGGCCGCGACTTCGTGGAGTGCGTGGTCTGCGGCCGCAAGGGCTACGTGTCGCTCGTCGACGGCAAGCTCGCGTACCGTTGGCCCGACGACCCGCAGGACCGCCTGACGATGATGGGCAAGTACGACCACATGCGGGAGATCGCCCGCCACACCGAGGAGCGCTTCAAGCCCCACGAGGCGGAGATCCAGGAGGAGCTGAAGGCCTGGCGCGCCCTCGAGGACTTCACGGTCGAGCCGCCGTCGAAGCTGGCGAAGCGGGCGGCGAAGAAGGCGGACTGACCTGTCCGCCCCCCTCCTCAGACGCGGTCGATCGCCTCGCGGCGGAAGACCAGGTGGACGAGGTCGAGGGCCATCTGCAGCCCGTAGTCGCTCACCATCGTCTCGGTGAAGCGCGTCACGATCCGCAGGTCCGCGAACCGGGCGTACTGCGACGCCGCGCTCGTCGTCACGAGGACGATGCGCGCCCCGCGCCGCTTCGCTTCGGCGAAGACGGGCTCCATGTCGAGCGCGTTCTGGAAGTCGATCGTCTCGATGAAGGCCAGGCACGACGGGTCGAGGCGACCGGCGTCCGCGAGCTGGTCGGCGTAGCGCTCGATGCACTGCGATTCCTTGCCGGCGATCGACAGCGACACCTGCAGGGGGATCTCGACGAAGCTGCGGCCCATCGTGTAGAAGACGACGCGCCGCGCGGCCTGCATCGCGGCGACGATGCGGTGGATCTCCGCGAGGTCGTACCCCGCCTCGAGCGCGTCGACGGCGGCCCGTACCTCGGCGAAATACGCGTCGGCGGTCTCGCGGTCGGACCGCCGGGGGACGTTCGGCAGCACGCGGTTGTAGTAGGTGAACTTCGAGGAGATCATGGCGACGTCGGCGCGGAACCGCGGGAGGCTCCGGTAGCCGAGCCGCCGGATCAGCCGCTCCATCGTCGCCTTCGAGACGTGGCAGAGGTCGGCGAGCTCGAAGATCGACTTCTCGCGGACGGAGGCGAGGTTGCGCAGCAGCTCGCCCAGCGCCCGGTGGTAGGTGTCGTCGGGCTCCGTCGCGTTGTAGAGCGCGCAGAGATTGTGCATGAGGTTCATGGCGACAGTATCGCACAGGACCCGGGGGCGCATCAAGAAGAGATGCAGAAGGACATCGAACCGAGATGCAGGCCCGGTTCCATCAAGGTAAAATAGGAACATCGAAAACCCTCGATGATGCGCACCCGCAAGGAGGGAACGGCATGGACAAGCTCAGGATCGGCATCGTCGGCGTGGGCGTCATCGCGACGACCAAGCACATGGGCACGCTGACGAAGTACCCGGACGTCGAGATCGTCGCGCTCTGCGACATCGTGAAGGACAAGTGCGACAAGGCGAACGCGAAGTTCGGCCTCAGTGCGAAGGTCTACGCCGACTATCGGGACCTCTGCTCGGACCCCGGCGTCGACGTCGTCCACATCTGCACGCCCAACGCCATCCACGCGGAGATTGCCCTCTTCGCGTTCGACCACGGGAAGCACGTGCACTGCGAGAAGCCGATGGCCTGCACCTACGAGGACGCGCAGAAGATGATCGCCGCCCAGAAGAAGGCGGGGAAGAAGCTCACGGTCGGCCTGCAGTGGCGCTTCAGCCCGCAGTGCCTCTACATCCGCGACCTCGCGAAGCAGGGGTACTTCGGAGACATCTACTACATGAAGTCCTCCCAGCTGCGCGGGCGCCGCCTGCCGGCCTACGGCTCGTACACGATCAAGGCGATCAACGGCGGCGGCATGCTGATGGACGGCGGCCCGCACTCGATCGACCTGCCGATGTACCTCACCGGCGACTACGAGCCGGCCAGCGTCCGCGGCGTGACCATGGACCGCATGAAGAACGACGTCCAGGGCAACGACCTCGGTCCGTGGAATCCAGCGGAGTTCGACGTGGAGGACAGCGCCTTCGCGCTGCTCACCATGAAGAGCGGCAAGACGATCTACATCGAGACGGCGTGGATCTGCAACATGGAGCAGGCATCCCCGGGCATGCAGGTCTCCCTCGCCGGCACGAAGGCGGGCGCCGACATGGTCGGCGACTTCGGCACCGGCGTCCGGCTCCTCCAGATCCTCAACGGGAAGAAGGCGGTCACCGTGCCGAACCTGGGCGGGATGCCCGGCATGCGCCCGTCGTACGACAACAACGACTACGAGCTCCGCCGCTGGGTCGACGCGATCAAGCAGGACAAGGACCCCGCGATCCTCCCGCAGGAGGCCGCGGTCGTCACCCGGATCATCGAGGGGATCTACGAGTCCGCGAGGACAGGCCGGACGGTGACCTTCGACTAGAGGAAGACCGAGGGGCCCGGCTGCGCCGGGCCCCTCCGCGTTCCGTCAGCCCTCCTCGGGCCGGTCCTTCCCGCGCTGCAGGCTGTCGGGCATGAGCTGCATCAGCTCGATCAGGTTGCCGTCCGGGTC
>CAIXGU010000192.1 GCA_903919045.1 uncultured Eubacteriales bacterium
GGCCGTGGTCCCTCCGATGCCGGAGACGAACGTGGGCAGGCCCGTGAGCAGCATGAAATGGGCGTTGTAGGCCACAAGGTCGATGGCCAGCAGCAGGACGAACCAGCGCGTCCAGAGCGCGGGCCGTCCCGCGGCGGGTCTTCCTCTCGCCGTCATGCGTCGATGCACGCCCCGATCATCCCGGCGTCAGCCCTTCTTCCCGATCCGCTCGGGCCACGGGGCCGGCGTGCGGACCGGCTCGTCCTTGTACTGCGCGTAGAGCTCCGGGAGGATCCGCGAGAACGTGAAGTACTCGTAGGCGAGATGCGCGGCGAAATGGCGCGCGTTCTCGAGCGTCGGGCGCTCGCCCGCGCCGAGGACGCGGACGGGCTTCCCGCCGGCGAAGTGGACGCCGATCCAGACGATCGACCAGTATTCGATGCCGCCCGGAATGGCCCGGACCATCGAGTTCAGCGTGAACCGCCCGCGCGTCGGGTCCTCGGGCAGGGCGTGCAGCTGGGCGCGGCCCTTCACGCTGTGCAGCGACAGGAATTCCGGCGCGAGCGCCCCGGGGTCGGACGGGATCCCGAGATCCGCGAAGGAGTGGCTCTCTCCGAGGTAGACGTCGGCCATCCCGTCGCCGAGGTCCTCGACCGCGAGCCCGTCGTAGTGCTCGACGTGCGAGCCCGGGTGCCAGACCTTGTATTTCATGTGATCCCCGAGCACCCAGGGAATCCACCACGTCACCATGTCGAGCGTGACGCCGGGCATCTTCGTGACGACGCAGCCGTAGGGCGTGCCGTCCGGAAGCAGGCAGTAGCCGGTCTTCGGCTCCGGGAAGCCGGGGGCGACGGTCTTCGCGACGTCCTCGGGCCGGACCGCGAGCGCGGGATCCATGGGGTGGTGCGGGCGCACGGCGGCGGCCACCCGCGTGGGCGGCGACAGCCGGCCGCGGAGGTAGTAGGGCGCGTAGGGCTTCGCGGCGTCCTCGGCGGAGAGCGGGGGCAGGTCGGCGGCGCGGTAGCGGTCGAAATCGATCATGGGAAAGAATCCTCCCTTCTCGATGCTTCGGTCCTCACGCGAACCAGGTCAGCCGGAGTTCGGGTTCGGTCCGCGCCGATTCCCGCGGCAGGTCGGCGGAAGGACCGAGCAGGCAGGCGCCGAGCAGGAATTCGCCGGTGCGCAGGCCGAGCGCCGCGCAGGCCGCATCGTCATCGGACAGGTCCTCGACGGCGGAGACCAGCTGCAGTCCGAGACCCAGCGCCGTCGCCTCGAGCCACATGTTCTCGAGCGCATGGGCGAGGGCCTGGCCTTCGCGCGGCGGGAAGCCCCGGCGCTCCGCGACGACCAGCAGCCAAGCGGCATCCCAGGGGGGCGGCCCCTTCTCGGCGATGCCGCGCATCGCGGCGAGCATGCCGGCCGCGCGGGGGTCGGGATCGGCCTGCGCCGCGGCGAACGCATCGGCCTTCTCGCCGACGACGGCGCGGATGCGCTCGCGCAGGAGCGCATGCACCGCCGAGCCGCGCGCGATGGCGAAGAAGCGGCGGAAATCGGTCGTCCCCCGGTTCGAGAGCCCTGCGTAAGGCGCCTGGCGACCGGCTTCGACCACGTCGGCGACCGCATCGCGGGAGACGGCCTCGGACGAGAACCGGCGGGCCGAGCGCCGCGCGCGGATCACGCGGTCGAGCGCCTCGGCATCGGCAGGGCGAGCCCGTTCCGTCATGCTGTTTCCTCCTGCGGAAACCCATGGTCGATGGGAACGTTATCCATCCGACCGCGGCAAGCTCCGTTCCGCGGCGGAGCGGGGCCTTGAAGGGGTCGGGATGGCCTCGATTATAGCAAGACGGGCCGGGGCTTTCAACGACGCGTGAAACTTTCTGAAATCCTTGCGTGCGAATTTCAGCCAAGGTACAATCGGGGCAAAGCAGTTATCGTTATCCGAAACGGAGGCACCGACATGTTCGACAAGTACATCCTCTGCCCCTACGGCCTGCGGAACGTCGCGTTCCCCGTGGACAGCGTCGAGCAGGTCCGCC
>CAIXGU010000193.1 GCA_903919045.1 uncultured Eubacteriales bacterium
CGGATGGCGGCGGCGCTCGCGCAGGCGAAGGTGCCCTTCGAGGCGCACGTCTTCGAAAGCGGCCCGCACGGCCTCGCCACCGCGAAGCCGGCGTCGGCGTCCTCGCGGAGGGAGCTCGATCGCATTGCGGCTCAATGGATGGACCTCGCCGAAGCCTGGCTGGAGAAGCGCATGGCGCTTCCGCTGCTGGACGAGCCGGCATGGCCCGGAACGGCCGAGTCCGCCGTCGAGAAGCGCTGACCCGACCCCGTCCGCCGTCCGGACCTCTTCCGTCCGGGCGGCGGGTCGGGTACGATGAAGGATGGACCCGACCCCATCCGCGCCCGAACCGTGGAGGAACGATGCACAGGATCCTGGCCATCAACCCCGGCGCCACCTCGACGAAGATCGCGGTCTTCGACGATGCGGCCCCCCTGCTGAAGAAGACGATCGAGCACCAGGGGGATGCCCTGAAGGACTTCCCGACGGTCGCCGCGCAGTTCGGCTTCCGCCTCTCCCTGGTCGAGGACGCGCTGCGGGAAGCGGGCATCCCCCTCGCGTCGCTGTCCGCGGTCGTCGGCCGCGGAGGGCGCCTGAAGCCGATGCAGGGCGGCACGACCCGCATCGGGCCGGCGATGCGCGCGGATCTCGAGGCGGCGCGCCACGGGGAGCACGCCTCGAACCTCGGGGCGCTCCTGGCCTCCGCCGTCGCGGAGCAGGCCGGCGGACTCCCGTCGTTCATCGTCGATCCCGTCACGGTCGACGAGCTGGAGCCGGAAGCCCGGCTGTCCGGCCACCCCGCCCTTCCCCGCACGAGCCGGTCCCACGCGCTCAACAGCAAGGCCGTCGCCCGCCGCACGGCCGCCGCCCTGGGCAAGCGCTACGAGGAGGCGGACCTCATCACGGTGCACCTCGGGACCGGCATCTCCGTGATCGCGCACCATGAGGGACGGATGATCGACCTCAACGACGCCACCGAGGACGGACCCTTCTCGATCGACCGGACCGGCGGCCTTCCCGTCATGTCCCTCGCGCAGCTCTGCTTCTCCGGGAAGCATGCGCCGAAGGAGATCTACCGGATGATCTCCGGGGACGGCGGCCTCTATGCCTATCTCGGGACGCGCGACGCGCGCGAGGCCGAGGCCCGGGCGGCCTCGGGCGACGCGCAGGCGGACCTGGCGCTGAAGGCGCTCGCCTACCAGGTCGCGAAGGAGGTCGGCGCGATGGCGGCGGTCCTCCGCGGGCGGATCGACCGGATCGTGATCACGGGAGGCCTCGCCCGTTCGGAACGGATCGTGAAGGACATCGTCAGCAGGGTCGCGTTCCTCGCGCCGGTCGACGTGCTCCCGGGGGAAGAGGAGCTGGAAGCGCTCGCGGCGGGGGCGCTGCGCGTGCTCCGCGGCGAGGAAGCCGCGAAGGAATACTGAGAGGCGCTGGACGCGAGAGGAGAGGGAACGCATGATCCGGTATTTCCAGCAGATGGAAGAGGAAGTGAAGAAGCATCCCCCGCTCACGATCGCGGTGGCGGTCGCGCAGGACGAGGAAGTCCTGCGGAGCGTGAAGGCGGCACAGGACCGGGGCGTCGCCCGGGCGGTCCTGGTCGGCGACGAGGAGAGGGTCCGGCCTGCGATGGAAGCGGTCGGCCTGCCTTCGTCGTTGCGCGTCGTGCACGAAACGGGCGACGCCGAGGCCTGCCACAAGGCGGTCGCCCTCGTCCGCGGCGGCGAGGCGCAGGTGCTCTTCAAGGGGCTGGTCAGCACCCCGCCGTACCTGCGGGCCGTCCTCGACAAGGAGAGCGGCCTGCGCACCGGACGCCTGCTCAGCACGCTCCACGCCTTCGAGATCCCGCGCGACGGCCGACTGCTGTTCGTCACGGACACCGGCCTCAACATCGCGCCCGACGTCGACGAGAAGGAGCAGATCCTCTGGAACGCGATCGACGCCTTGAAGCTCTTCGGAATCGATCATCCCTTCATCGGCATCCTCGCCGCGCAGGAGATGGTGACGCCGAAGCAGCCCGCGACGGTCGATGCGGCCGAGCTGGTGCGCCGCTTCGAGGCGAACCCCGCGTTCCGCGGGACGATCGAGGGCCCGGTCTCTCTCGACGTCGCCGTCAGCGCGAACGCGGCGAAGCACAAGGGCATCGTCTCGCGCATCGCTGGAAAGACCGAGGTCTTCCTGTTCCCCACCATCGAGGCCGGCAACGTCTGGAGCAAGTCGATGATGCATTATGCGAACATCAACGCCGGCGGCCTGATCGTCGGTGCGACGCATCCGGTGATCCTGATGTCCCGGGCGGACGACGCCGTGGTGAAGATGAACTCAATCGTGATGGCCTGCTACATGGCGCTGAAGGGAGGCAAGGCATGAGCGTGCGGAAGCTGCTCACCGGCAACGAGGCGGTCGCGCAGGGCGCATGGGAGGCCGGCGTGCGGTTCGCCTCGGCGTACCCGGGCACCCCGAGCACGGAGATCCTGGAGACGATCGCGGAGTACGAGGGCATCGTCGCGGAGTGGGCGCCCAACGAGAAAGTGGCCTTCGAGGCCGCGATGGGAGGCGCCTTCGCGGGGGCGCGGACGCTAGCGTCGATGAAGCACGTGGGCGTGAACGTGGCCGCGGACCCGCTGCTGACGATGGCCTACATGGGCGTGAACGGCGGGTTCGTACTGGTAACGGCCGACGAGCCGGGGCAGCACTCGTCGCAGAACGAGCAGGACAACCGGCGCTACGCGGCGTTCGCGAAGGTCCCGATGCTCGAGCCGTCCGACAGCCAGGAGTCGAAGGACATGATGAGGGTCGCCTACGAGGTCAGCGAGGCGTTCGACACGCCGGTGCTGTTCCGCATGACGACGCGCGTCTGCCATTCGAAGGGCATCGTGGAATGCGGGGAGCGGACCGAGGTCCCGGTCCGGACATACGTCAAGGACGTGCGCAAGTACATCACCGTGCCGGCCTTCGCGCAGAAGATGCGCGTCCGGGTCGAGGAGCGGATGAAGCGCCTCGCGGAGTACAGCGACGCATCGCCGCTGAACGCAATCGAGTGGAACGGGCGCGCGGTCGGCGTGGTCGCCTCGGGCGTCTGCTTCCGGTACGCGAAGGAGGTCTTCGGGGACGCCGCGAGCTACCTGAAGCTCGGGTTCACGCACCCGCTGCCGGACGCGAGGCTGAAGGAGTTCTGTGCCGGCGTGGAGACGGTCTACGTGGTCGAGGAGAACGACCCGATCATCGAGGAACGCATCCGGATCCTCGGCTTCGCCTGCCGCGGCAAGGACCTGTTCCCGCCCTACGGCGAGATGACCCCGGACGTCCTGCGCAAGGCCCTCGGGCGGGGCGAGCTCCCGCACCTCGAGGCGAGCCCGGAGCGCATCGTCCCGCGGCCGCCGGGGCTGTGCGCCGGCTGCCCGCACCGCGGCTTCTTCCACGAGGTGGGGAAGCGGAAGAACCTCGTCGTCGCGGGCGACATCGGCTGCTACACGCTCGGGTTCACCGAGCCGTACAACGCGATGGACTACAACGCCTGCATGGGCGCGAGCATCAGCTCGGGGCACGGGTTCCAGCAGGTGCTGGACATGGTGCCGGGCGAGAAGCGGCGCGTGCTGTCGGTGATCGGCGACTCGACGTTCTTCCACACGGGCGTGAACTCGCTGCTCGACGTCGCCTACAACCGCAGCCGGACGGTCAGCGTGATCCTCGACAACCGGATCACGGGCATGACCGGGCACCAGCAGAACCCGGGCACCGGGTACACGCTGCAGGGGAAGCCGACGAAGGAGGTCGACCTGGTCGCCCTCGTGAGGGCGTGCGGCATCGAGCATGTCGTGACGATCGACCCGAACGACCTCACCGCCGTCCGCAACGCGCTCGACTGGGCGCTGTCGCTCGACGAGCCGTCCGTCATCATCACGGTGTGGCCGTGCGTGCTGAAGAAGATGACGCAGGCCGACCTGTCGCGCTTCCCCGACCTGTTCAGCGGGAAGTGCCGCGTGATCGAGGAGAAGTGCATCGGGTGCAGGATGTGCCTGCGCACCGGCTGCCCGTCGCTGATCTACGACGCCGCGAAGAACAAGGTCTGGATCGACCCTGCTCAGTGCGTGGGCTGCACCGTGTGCAAGCAGGTGTGCAAGCCGGAGGCGATCGTGAAGGACTTCAAGGAGACCGCCGCGGCGCCGGGCGCGCTGGCGGGCGCGAAGGGAGGGAAGGGCTGATGGCGGGGACGTCGGAGATCCTCCTCGTGGGCGTCGGCGGGCAGGGCACCCTGCTCGCGAGCAATCTGCTGACCCTGGCCCTGATGGAGGCCGGGTACGACGTGAAGATGGCCGAGATCCACGGGATGAGCCAGCGCGGCGGCTCCGTGTCCTCCCAGGTGCGCTACGGCGACCGCGTGGAGTCGCCGGTGATCGAGCTCGGCGGCGCGGACATCCTCGTATCGTTCGAGCAGATGGAGGCGCTCCGCTGGCTGCCGTACCTGAAGCCGACGGGCCGGGTCGTGGTGAACGACTACCGCATCGCGCCGGCGCCGGTCCTGTCGGGCAAGGTCCCGTATCCGGACGGCATCCTCGACGAACTGCGGGGGAAGGCCGACACGACGGTCGTCGACGCCGCCGGCATCGCGAAGCGGCTCGGGAACGCCCGGGCGATGAACCTGGTGCTGCTGGGCGCGCTCGTGAAGGGCATGGACCTCGTGTCCTGCGTCGACTGGGAGCGCGTGATCCGGGAGAACGTGAAGCGCGACGTGGAGCTGAACCTGAAGGCCTTCCGCGAGGGGATGGCCCAAGTCGGAACGCGGTAGGATCCGCTCGCCGCAGGCGCCGCGGGGTGCCGGGTCGGGACGGGCGGCTGCGCCCATGACCGATTCCGGCACCTCGCCGCGTTTCCTGCACACGAAACCACTTTCTGAAAGGCATGACATTTTCAGGAAAACTTGCTAGGATGGAAACGGACCGAACGGAGGGACCCCGCGCCCCGCCGCTCGGCTCCGCGTTTCCTTGACCGCAACCCGAAGAGGCCCGATCGAGGAGGTTCCCCATGAAGAACAAGGTCATCCCGGTGGAGGAGGCGGTCGCCCACGTCAAGGACGGCGACCACATCA
>CAIXGU010000194.1 GCA_903919045.1 uncultured Eubacteriales bacterium
ACAGGGACGCGCTGCTCGACGCGAAGCGGAGCGTACGGCGCGTGCAGCGTCTGCTCCCGCACGCGCAGGCCGTGCTGCTGCCCGGCGTCGGGCACGCCGTGCTCGGGCAGACGGAGCGGGTCTTCGCGTTCCTGACCGCGGGCTGAAGGGTCCTCGACCGCAACCGGGGAACGCCTAGGTGGAATCGCTGATGTCGTAAAGCAATAAGCGCCGCTCGGACGGGTCCGCCGCGAAGACGAGGCGCCCGCCCGTGTCGTAGACCTTCACGATGCCCTGGAAGCGGGCCGCCGCGGGCACGAGGTCGAGCAGCCGGTCGCCGAAGCGCTCGAGCGCGGACAGGTCGAGGAACGTGCCCTCGTGCTCGGGGTAGACCGCGGCGTAGAAGATATCCGTCTCGACGAGATCCTGGAAGAAGTGCGAGCCGAACGACAGGTCGGGCATCATGCTCGCCGTGCGGAAGGCGACCTCGCAGAGCACCGACGCGTTCGAGACCTCGGAGAAGCGCGCGGGCACGCCGAACGACGCGGTGCTCGTCCCCCAGCGCCCGGGGCCGGCCAGCAGCAGCGGCTCGGCCTCGCGGTCCCCCGTCAGGCGGTTGATCTTCCCGACGAGGCGCGCGACCTCGTGCTTGTCGCGCTCGGGCAGCGCGGAGAACGCGGCCGGGTCGACCCAGACGACGCGCGCGAGCCGGTGGCGCACGGGATGGCCCATCATGGGGCTGTCGGATTCGAGCACGAGGCTGTCGGGCGGCAGCTGCCCGGCGAGCGGCATGGCCTCGTGGACGGAGCCGGCGCCCTTCACGGTCAGCGGGCGGCACTGCAGGACGTTGACCTGCAGCGTGCCCCCGTCCTCCGGGACGTGCGTCGTGAACTCGACGTCGACGGGGTTCCCGTATTCGGCCTCGAGCGCCTTGAGGATGCGCTGGAAGAACGGCACGAAGCCGGTGGTCGCGAGGAAGCCCTCGAAGTCGAGCAGCCAGGGCGCCGGGCCGTCGGCGCCGATCTCGCGCATGCGGCGGGCCATCTCCGCGCTCTGCCGCGCGAACAGCGACACGCACGGGTCGGCGGCCGTCCAGCCGTCCTGCTCCGCGAGCTGGTCGACCGTCACGGTGCGCAGCCCCTCCCCGTCCAGGTCGACGACGTCGACGAACCGCTGGGAGTACTGCCGCTCCTCGACCTCGCCGTTGTAGGTGCGCGTCTGCGGGCGGTCCAGCGCGACGACGCGCGGGTGGTCCCCCTCGACGCGGTCGACGGCGCGCGTGCCGAGCCCGTATACGAGCCGGATCATCCCGGCGGCCGGGTCCATGTCGTCCTTCCACGGGTACGCGTTGCGCGAGAAGCCGACGCCCGCGGCCTGCGGATAGAACCAGCGCCCGTGCCGGTCGCCCGACACGCGCTGCACGAGGAGGGCCATCTGCTCGTCCCGCACGTCCAGCCCGCGCTGGCGGCGGTAGGTCAGCGCGTCCAGGTCCATCGTGCTGGCGTAGACGCGGCGGACGGCCTCCTCGAAGCGCGCGAGGCGCTCGGCGGGGGATCCCTGGTTGCTGCAGAACACGCTCTCGTACTTGCCGGCGAAGGCGTTGCCGAAGCCGTCCTCGAGGAGGCTCGACGAGCGCACGATGACCGGGGACTGCCCGAAGTGCTCCAGCATCTGCTGGAACTCCTCGCGGATCTCCTTCGGGAAGGCGCCGTTGCGCATGAGCGCGCCGAGCTCGGGGGCCTCCGCGAAGTAGCCCTCGGGCTTGCGCTGGCGGACGCGGCGGTCCCACCAGCCGTTCGTGACGAGGTAGGTGTAGAAGACGTCGGACCCGATGTAGAAGGAGTCGTGGGGCTCGAGCCGTTCGGACATCCCGCCGCCCTGGCTGCGCAGGACCGCGCGGGCGACGAGCATGCCGGCGGACTTGCCGCCGATCTGCCCCGTGCCGATCATGCGGGACTTGACGGTGAGCAGGTCGGGCAGGGTCATGTGCCGCAGGGCGAGGACGAGGATGCGGTCCTCGCGGCCGATCAGCAGCCGCGTGAGGCGGTCGCGGGCGGCGAGGACGCGGGCGGCGGTCTCCTCGTCGGCGAGGTGCGAGGCGGCCAGCTCCTGCGCGTCGAGGAAGAGCCGGTCCCAGTAGTCGAGGCGGCGGCGGCCGCCGGGGTCCGCGCGGAGGGGAAGCTCGGAGAACAGGCGCGCCGTCTCGGAGCTGCTCGTGATCGGGTCGAAGGCGTCGCCGCGCTGCACGTGCGGCAGGAACATGGTCGGAGAATAGCGGCTGAAGACCTTCAGGGGGTGCAGGAAGAGCCGGTCGTCGAGGCGGTGCAGGTCGAGCAGGAGCTGCGTGGTCTCGCGGATGCGGGCGATCGTGTCGTACGAGTGGCGTCCGCGGACGAGCGCGAAGTAGGCGATCGTGTCGAGCTGGAACAGGTAGGGGCAGGTGACGGCGAAGAAGTTCGCGGTCATGAGGTCCGTGGACCAGGCGAGCTGGAGGTCGGACAGGCTGTCGAAGACGTAGTGGACGCCGAGGCCCTCCCGTTCGATGACCTGGTGCAGCCCGACCGTGAACGCCTCGAATCCCTCGGAGGGGTCGAGCGCGATGCGGACGACGCCGTCCTGCGGGGGCAGGATCTCGGGGTGCTGGGCGAAGCGGACGTAGACGAGGCGCTTCCCGGCGGCGAGGCTGGTCCGCGCGAAGGTCCGGGCATAGAGGGCGTAGTCGTCGAGCGCGTCGACCTGGAGGATGACGTTGTCGCCGGACCGGAGGCCGTCGAGGACCTCGTCGAGACCCCTCCAGCCCGTGGATGCGCGTTCGAACGACGGCATGCGGCTCGCCCCCCCTTCGGTTGACTATCAGTATAGCGAACGGAAGCGTCGGACGGAATGGGCGGACGTCCCTGCGCGAATGGTACGGAAACGGCATGGAACGGAAGGGGGCACCGGTGTATCCTTGGGCCAGACCCGGACGGACGAGGAGGGATTCGAATGGATGGAACCCCGACGGCATTGGACAGGGCGATCGCCTTCGCGGCGGACGCGCACCGCGGCCAGCTGCGGAAGGGCACGTCCACGCCGTACGTCCTCCACCCGCTCGAGGCCGCCGCGATCGTCGCCACCATGACCGACGACCTCGAGGTGATCGCCGCCGCCGCGCTGCACGACGTGCTCGAGGACGGCGACGCGTCCGAGGCCTCCGTGCGGGAGGCCTTCGGGGACCGGATCGCCGCGCTCGTCGCGTCGGAGACCGAGGACAAGCGCCGCGACCAGCCCGCCGAGGAGACCTGGAAGGCGCGCAAGCAGGAGACGGTCGACCGGCTCCGCCAGACGACCGACCCGGCCGTGAAGATGCTTGCGATCGGCGACAAGCTCTCGAACATGCGCGCGATCCAGCGCGACTTCCAGGTGCACGGCGACAAGCTGTGGGCCTGGTTCAACCAGAAGAGCAAGGCGCAGCACGCCTGGTACTACCGCGC
>CAIXGU010000195.1 GCA_903919045.1 uncultured Eubacteriales bacterium
CGCAGCTTCGGCGACCGCCCGCCGCGTCCGGCGGGGGACCGCCCGTCGCGCCCCTACGGCGACCGCCCGCCGCGCGCCTTCGGCGACCGCCCGCCGCGCAGCTTCGGCGACCGCCCGCCCCGCGAGGAGGGCGGCGAGCGCCCGCGCCGTCCCTACGGCGACCGTCCCGCGCGCCCCTACGGCGACCGTCCGGCCCGTCCGTACGGCGACCGTCCGGCCCGCCCGTACGGCGACCGCGCGCCCCGCGGAGAAGGCGGGGAGCGCCCGCGCCGTCCGTACGGCGAGCGCCCTGCGCGTCCCTACGGCGACCGTCCGCCGCGCGCCGGGGGCGGAGATCGTCCGCGCCGTCCGTACGGCGACCACGACGCGCACGTCCCCGTGAGCCGACCGGACGCCCTGCCGCTCGGACCCGACAACGAGCATTTCGAGGATCTCGAGCGCTTCGACGTCCTCGACGGCACGCTCGCCGAGGTCGCCGAGCACGAGGGGGCGTTCGCCCCCGAGACCGAGAGGACCGCCGCGGCCGGGGCGCCCGAACTTCCCGCCGTCGCCGCGCTCGAGGCCGCCGCGATCGCCGCGAAGCCGAAGCGCGCCCGCGCGAAGAAGGCGGCGGAGCCCGCCCCCGTGCCCGTCGCGATGGAAGTGGAAGAGGAGCCCGAGGCCGCCGGCGAGGCCGCGGCGGCGGAAGCCGCCGCGATGCCGGGCGACCGCATCGAGGGCCGCAATCCGGTGATGGAGGCCCTCAAGGCCGGCCGCACGCTCAACAAGCTCTGGGTCCAGAAGGGCCAGCACGACCCGACGATGCAGCGCATCCTCTCGAAGGCGATCGCCGCGGGCGTCGTCATCCAGGAGCTCGACAAGCGCGCGATGGACAAGCTCGCCGTCACGCACGGGCACCAGGGCCTGATCGCCCAGGTCGCCGCGCACGACTACGTCGAGGTGGACGAGATCCTCGCCCTCGCCAAGGCGAAGGGCGACGCGCCGTTCCTCCTGGTCCTCGACGAGCTGAAGGAGAGCTACAACCTCGGTTCGATCCTTCGCATCGCGGATGCCGCCGGCGTGCACGGGGTGGTCATCCCGGAGCGCCGCTCGGTCGCGCTCGATGCCGCGGTGGCGAAGGCCTCCGCCGGCGCCGTGGAACATGTCGCGGTCGCGCGCGTGGGCAATATCGTCCAGACCCTCGAGGCGCTCAAGGAAAGCGGCCTCTGGATCGCGGGCACGGATGCCGACGCGAAGACGGGGTACAACGACGCGGACCTCAAGGGGCCGCTCGCGATCGTGGTCGGCAGCGAGGGGGAGGGGCTCGGGCACGCGGTGCGCGAGCACTGCGACTTCCTCGTCGGCATCCCCATGGCCGGGCAGGTCAATTCGCTGAACGCCGCCGTCGCCACGGGCATCGTGGTGTTCGAAGCGGCCCGCCAGCGCCGGGCCGCGGCGGCCGGCCGCTGACCGGAGCCGCCCGCCCGTGGCCGCGGACGTAGCCCGGAACGGACGGACAGAAGCGCGCGCCGCGCTCGAGGCGCTCGACGACGCGACGCTGGTCGCGCAGGCGCAGGCGGGCGACGACGACGCGATGGACGCCGTGCTGGCCCGCTACAAGGGGCTCGCGCGGAGCAAGGCCGCCGGCTTCTTCCTCGCCGGAGGGGACGCCGACGACGTCGTGCAGGAGGGGATGCTCGGGCTCTTCAAGGCCGTACGCACGTACCGCCCGGAGCGGGGCGTCCCCTTCTCCACGTTCGCGGCCTACGGCATCGCGGCCGGGATCACCGACGCGGTGCGCACGGCGACGCGCCGCAAGCAGGGACCGTTGAACGAGGCGGTCTCGCTGCAGGGGATGTCGGGCGGCGACGAGGACGGGCCCGAGGCGATCGACCTCCTCGACGTCTACATCGACGTGACGCGTCCCGACCCCGAGCAGCAGGTGCTGGTCCGGGAGGCGACGCGCAGCCTGCAGGAATTCCTGGCGGCCTCGCTGACGTCGCTCGAGCGCGACTGCGTGCGGATGCTCATGGAAGGCCGGTCGTACAAGGAGATGGCCCGGACGCTCGGGCGCAGCCCCAAGGCCGTCGACAACGCCCTGCGCCGCGCCCGCGCGAAGTTCGCGGTGCGCATGCGGGCCGAAGCGGGACGGAAGTAGGATCGGGACGGGGCGGAGCCGCAAGGGCCGACCGCCGGACCCGAGGAGGAGGACGCCATGTCCGACGCGCGCTTCTGGCACGTCCCGCCGTCCGGCGGGCTCGCCGCCGTCCCGACCGCCGAGGAGGCGCTGCGCCGCCGCGACGCGGAGGGCGGCTTCGCCTGGCTGGCCCTGAAGGACCCGTCGGCGGAGGACTTCCGGCCGCTCGAGGCGCCGCTCGGGCTGCACCCGCTGTCCGTCGAGGACGCCCTCGACGAGAACCAGATCCCGAAGCTCGACGACTTCCCGGAATACGCGTTCCTCCTGTTCAACGCCTTCTCGTATACGCCGGAGCGCCTGTGCGTGCAGGAGGTCGACTTCTTCCTGGGCGCCGACTTCCTCGTGAGCGTCGACCGGACCGGACCCGACGGGAAGCCGCTGCTCGCCGGCACGGAGGAGCTCGTGGCGCGGTCGATGGCCCAGGACCGGAAGGGCCCGGCCTACCTGCTGCACACGCTGCTCGACGTGCTCGTGGACCGCAAGTTCGCCGCGATCGCGTCGCTCGAGGACGAGCTCGCCGACGCCGAGGAGAAGGTGCTGTCGCGCGAGGCGGGGTTCGACCCGAGATCGCTGCAGCACGTCCGGCGCGACCTCGTCACGCTCCGCAAGGTGCTCTTCCACGAGCGCGAGGTGTTCGTGAAGATCACGCGGCGCGACTGCCCGTTCATCCCGGAGGACGCGCTCTTCCCGTACCGCGACGTGTACGACCACCTGACGCGGTTCTTCGAGCTGACCGAGACCCTGCGCGACGTCGTGACGAGCCTGATGGAGATCGACCTCTCGCTGCGGAGCAACGAGATGGCCCGCGCCGCGAACCGCACGAACCGGTCCGTGCGGCGGCTGACGTTCATCACGACGATCTTCATGCCGCTGTCGCTGCTCGCGGGCATCGGGGGCATGTCGGAGTGGACGATGATGACGGGCGCCGCGAACTGGCGCCTCGCGTACCCGCTGTTCCTGCTGGCCATGACCGCGATCGGCCTCGGCAGCTACTTCCTCCTGAAGTGGATGGTGAAGCGCGACGAGCAGAAGGAGGACGACGGGTGAACGAGGCCGGTTGACGGCCCGTCCCGCCCCGCCCGCACCTGCCCGCACCCGCCCGCGCATCGAGGACCCCCGGAGACGTCTCCGGGGGTCCTTGTCCGTGAACGTGACACCAACTTGACACCGACACGTGATGGTGTTACGATACGGTCGAAGGCAGGTGAAACGGGAATGGAAGGGAACGACGGGGAGAAGCGGTACCGCATCGCCGAACTGTGCGAGGAGACGGGCGTGACGCGCCGGACCGTGCACTACTACATCGGCCGCGGGCTGCTCCCGCCGGCCGAGGGCGCCGGCCTCGCGAGCAGCTACACCGAGGAGCACGTCGAGCGGATCCGGGCGATCCGGCGGATGCAGGAGGCCTACCTGCCGCTCGAGGAGATCCGGCGGCGGCTCGACGAGATGCCGGCAGGAGGGCTGGGGAGCGAGGCGCCGGCGGAGAGGCCGGCGGCCGCGCCGGTCGGCGGGCGCACGGAGCGGAGGATGGTCCGCATCGTGCTGGAGCATGGGGTCGAGCTGTCGTATCCCGAGACCGAGGAAGCCGAGGAATACGCGAAGCGACTGGTCCGCTGGGCGGACCGCAGGGGAAAGGAGTCCTGAAGGATGATCCGGATCGGAGAACAACCGCAGCGCTGCCGCCTGATCCTCGTTCCGACGACGGAGAGGCCGGGGACGGAGCCGGTGGCATGCCCGCTGGAGCGCGTGGAGGCGAAGGTCCGCCTGGTGGCCGAGATGGGCCAGGTCGAGCTGACGCAGGTGTATCGGAACGCGACGGAGCGCGCGATGGAGGCGCGGTACCGCATGCCGCTGCCGGTCGACGCCGCGGTGACCGGGTTCTCGGCGACGCTGGGGGACCGCACGGTCGAGGGGACGATCGAGGAGCGGGAGGCGGCCGCGGAGACCTATCGGAAGGCCCTGGCGAAGGGCGACGGCGCGTTCCTGCTCGAGAGCCTCGGCGCCGACGCGTTCGACGTCGCGGTCGGGAACCTCGGAGCGGGCGAGACGTGCGAGATCCGCATCCGCTACCTCCAGACCGTGCCGTGGACGGACGGGGAGTACCGCTTCCTGCTGCCGACCGTGCTCGCGCCGCGCTACGACGCGGACGGGAGCGCCGAAGGGCGCCAGCCGTTCCTCGGGGACGCGGAGTACCGGCTGCGGCTCGACGCGACGATCGGGGGGGCCGGCGAGGTCCTGCAGGTGAAGAGCCCGTCGCACGCCGTGAAGCTGGCGTTCGAGGACGGGACGTGCCGGGCGGAGCTGCGCAGCGACGCGCTGCTCGACTCGGACCTCGTGCTGCGGTACCGGATCGCGGCGGAGGACCGCCGCGCCGTGCTGGCGCGGGGCCAGCGGGGAACGTTCGCCTACGCCCGGCTGACGGTCGCCGAGGACGCGTCGCCGACGGGCGTCGTGCCGCGCGAGTACGTGTTCGTGGTCGACGCGTCGGGGTCGATGTCCGGCCTCAAGATCGAGCAGGCGAAGCGGGCGGTGGCCCTCTGCCTGCGCAGCCTCGTCGCGGGCGACCGGTTCCAGGTGGTGGCCTTCGGGAGCGGGCACGTCGCGCTTTTCAGGAAGGCGGAGCCCTACGGCGACAGCGCCCTGGAGGAAGCGGAGCGCTTCCTCGACGCGATGCCGAGCCTCGGCGGAACGGAGATCCTCGCGCCGCTGCAGGAGATCCTCGCGCTGCCGCCGGCGGGCGGGCTCGAGCGCGTCGTGATGCTGTTCACGGACGGAGAGGTGGGCAACGAGCGCGAGGTCGTCGACCTCGTCCGGAAGAAGGCACGCGGGCTGCGCTTCTTCCCGTTCGGCATCGACACCGCGGTGAACAAGGCGTTCATCGACGGCCTCGCCGAGGCGGGCAACGGCCTGCCGGAGTACATCTACCCCGGCGAGGCGATCGAGGACAAGGTCCTGTGCCAGTTCGCCCGCGTGGCGACGCCGGCGCTGGAGGACGTGCGGCTCGAGACCGTGTCCGGCGGGGTCGCCCGGCCGTTCCCGCGCGAGGGCGCGGTGGGGCTGCCGGCCTTCCTGCACGCCGGCGAGAGCGCGACGTTCGCGGTGCGGCTGCCGGAGGGCGAGGCGCCCGAGGGGCTGCGGCTGCTCGGCGTCCTCGACGGATCGCCGTTCGCGCACGACGTGGCGCTCGTCGCCGTGGAGGACGACGGGACGGTCGGGCGCTGGTGGGCGCGCGGCCGGATCCGGGCGATGGAGGAGCGGCGGGAGCCGGAGGAGGCCGACGCGATCGTGGCCCTGTCGAAGGAGTTCCAGGTGCTGTCGGAGCGGACGTCCTTCGTGATGACGCTCGAGCGCAGGGACGCGAAGACGGGGAAGCTCCTGCGGGTGCGCGTGCCGAACAACCTGCCGAGCGGCTGGGAGGAGCCGGAGGAATTCCGCATGTTCAGCGCGAATGCCGTGTTCAGCCAGAGCGCGCTTGCGATGCCGATGTCGGCACCGCCCCGGAAGAGGAACGGCAAGCTCATGATGCCTGGCATCGTGGAGTCGGAGATCCTCGCGTCGCGCGATTCCTATCTGGCCGAGCCTCCGGTCCGGGTCGGGTCCGCTGCGATGCCGGACGACGGGTTCGACCTGAACGACGCCGTGATGGCGCTGCGCGTGGACGGGTCGGTCGAGGGCGACGCGGAGCGCACGGCGGCGCTCGCGCTCGCGATGATGCTCTCGCCGGATGCGAAGAAGTACCGCGGGCACCTCCGCAAGTGCCTCGCCTGGCTCGCGGCGTGCGGGTCGACGGCGCTGGTCGTGCGGATGGCGCTCTGGGCCGGCGCGGCGAAGGGATTCGCGAAGACGGCGCCGGCTCCGGCCGACGACCGGGAGCGCGCCGCGCAGCAGGCGCTCGAGGACCGCGACGCCGCCGTGCTGGCCGCCCTGCTGGGCGTGCCGGCGCGCGACGAGGAGGGGCTGGTGCAGGCCCTGGCGGAGAAGGCCCGGCACGGCTGACCCGCAGGTCGTCCCCGCGTCGAGCAGGACCGGCGCCCTCGCGGCGCCGGTCCTGTATAATCCTGACCATGGAATCCCAGCGAACGTTCCGCAGCCTCGGCCTGCTGATCAAGCCCGCGTCCGGCCACTGCCAGATGCGGTGCCGGTACTGCTTCTACGAGAACGTCTCGGCCTCGCGCGCCACCGCGGATTATGGGCGGATGAAGCCGGAGACGCTGGAGCGCCTGGTCGAGCGGGCCATCTCCGAGACCACCGGGCAGTGCACGTTCTCCTTCCAGGGCGGCGAGCCCACGCTCGTCGGGCTGGACTTCTACCGCTCGCTCGTCGCCCTCCAGCGGCGCTTCCAGGCGCAGTACGGCAGGAACCGCCTCGTCGTCTCCAACGTGATCCAGACGAACGGGCTGCTCCTCGACGACGAATGGGCCGCCTTCTTCGCGAAGGAGCGGTTCCTCGTCGGGCTTTCGCTCGACGGCGACCGCGACCTCCACGACGCGAACCGCGTCGACGCGGCGGGGAAGGGCACCTACGCCCGCGTCCTCAAGGCGGCGCGCCTCCTCGAGCGGCACGGAGCGGAATTCAACATCCTGTGCGTCGTGACGCGGTCGCTCGCACGCCGCGGACGGCACGTCTACCGCGCCCTCGTGAAGGAGGGCTTCCGCTACCTCCAGTTCATCCCGTGCATCGAGGACTTCGGGAACGCGCCGGGCGCCTCCCCGCATTCGCTCACGGCCGACCGCTTCGGCGAATTCCTGAAGGACGTCTTCGACGAATGGCACCGCGACCTGACGGAGGGCCGGTACGTCAGCATCCGCCACTTCGACAACTGGGTGCGCATGCTCCAGGGGATCCCGCCGGAGACCTGCGCGATGAGCGGGACCTGCACCTGCTACGGTGTCGTGGAGGCGGACGGCGGCGTGTACCCCTGCGACTTCTACGTGCTCGACGCGTGGCGGCTCGGGAACCTGCACGACGCCTCGTTCGCGGAGATGCTGGCGGGCGAGCGGGCCGAGCGCTTCGTCGCGGAGTCGCGGCCCGTCGCGGCGCGCTGCCGCACGTGCCGCTGGCACCCGATCTGCCGGGGCGGCTGCCGGCGCGACCGCGAGCCGCTCGACCCGGCGGAGGGAAGCCTGAACGTCTACTGCGCGGCCTACGAGGCGTTCTTCGAGTCCGCGATGCCGCGGCTCGAGCAGGCGGCCCGGATGACGATGCCGCGCGGCGGATCGCCCACGGACCGGTCCTGAGGAGGAAGCGATGAACTACGTGCTGTTCTACCCGGACGAGATGCGCGCCGAGAGCCTCGCCTGCTACGGGCACCCGCTCGTCCGGACGCCGAACTACGACCGGCTCGCCCGCGAGGGCACGGTCTTCGAGCGCAACTGCACGCCGCATCCCGTGTGCGCGGCCAGCCGCCAGGCGCTCGTCACGGGCTGGTACCCGCACGTCCTCGGCTACCGCACGCTGGACCGCGAGATCGACGCGCGCACGCCGAACTTCATCCGGTACCTGCGCGAGGCGGGCTTCCGGACGTGCCTTTCCGCCAAGAACCACTGCTTCGACCCGGAGGCGACGGCGGCCAGCTTCGACCGCGCCGTCGCGTTCGCCCGCGACCGCAGCGCGGTGTTCCGCGACGTCGTCGAGAAGAAGGCGCCGCACGACTACACGATGGTCCACCCGCCGATCCCCGCCGAGAAGGTCGAGGGGATTCCCGACCACCAGTTCGTCGAGGCCGGCCGGCAGTTCATCCGCGAGTGCGCCGCGGACAAGGCGCCGTTCTTCCTGTTCCTCTCGCTCAACAACCCGCACTGCCCCTACGCCGCGCCGGAGGAATTCCACGACCTCTACGACCCCGACGCGCTGCCGCCGCTCCGCGACCTCTCCTGGCTCGAGGGCAAACCGGCGCTGTACCGCCTGATCCGGCAGTACCGCGAGAGCGGGCGCCACGACGACTGGATCTTCCGGAAGATGAACGCCATCTACCTCGGGATGATCACGTATACCGACAGGCTGCTCGGGCGGGTCCTCGAGACGCTCGAGGCGGAAGGGCTCTATGACGACACGACGATCCTCGTCTGCTCCGACCACGGCGATTTCGCCGGGGACGTCGGGCTGCCCGAGAAGTGGCCGAGCGCCATGGACGACATGCTGACGCGCGTGCCGCTGATCGTGCGGCGCCCGGGCTGCCCGGGCGGGCACCGGGTCGCGGAGCCGACGCAGTCGTTCGACATCTTCCCGACGATCCTCGACTACGAGGGCATCCCGGTCCGGCACGACCAGTTCGGCGTGTCGCTGCGCGCGCAGGTCGAGGGCGCCGCCGGAGACCCGGACCGCGCGGTGTACTGCGAGGGCGGGTACGACGTGCGCGAGCCGCAGTGCTTCGAGGGGCGCCCCGTGTTCCCGTTCACGATCCTGAACGTCCCGGGCGCCGACTACTACCCGAAGATGCAGCAGCAGCAGAGGGACCCGGAGAGCGTCTGCCGCGCCGTCATGCGGCGCGACCTGCGCTACAAGCTGACCGTGCGCACGAACGGCGAGAACGAGTTCTACGACCTGGACGAAGACCCGCGCGAGTACCGCAACCTCTACGGCGATCCGGCGTCCCAGGGCCTCGTCCGGGAGCGCGAGCGCGCGATGCTGGCCTGGCTCATCGGGACCTCCGACGTCGTGCCGCGCGAAGGCCAGGCGTAGCGGCGCAGCGGCGGGGCAGCAAGGAACGGGGGACCCCCTCCGCGACCCGGGTGCGCGATGGCTGTGTCCGTTTCCATGGCGCGGTGCTAGCATGGAACCGCAGAAGAGGCTCGGCGAGGAGGACAAGAGGATGGCCCCCAAGGTGCTGATCACCCCGCGGTCGTTCCGCGAAGGCGGCGAAGCCCCGTTCGCGCTGCTGCGCGAGGCAGGCCTCGCGATCGAGGAGAACGCGACCGGCAAGACGCTCGACGAGGACGCGATGTGCGCGCGCTGCGCGGACGCCGACGGGCTGCTCGTCGGCATCGACCCCGTGACGCGGCGCGTGATGGAGGCGTCCCCGAAGCTCCGGGCCATCTCGAAGTACGGCGCAGGCCTCGACAACATCGACCTCGCGGCGGCGAAGGAGCGCGGCATCCTCGTGCGCGCCGCCGTCGGCACGAACGCCCGGTCGGTCGCGGAGCTCGCCGTCGGCCTGATGTTCGCGCTCGCCCGCCACCTCGTGCCGGCCGGCGCGACGACGAAGGCGGGCGGCTGGGGCCGCACCCGCGGCGTGGAGCTGCAGGGGCGCACGCTCGGCATCCTCGGGCTCGGGAGCATCGGGCGCGAGGTCGCGCGGATGGCCCACGGGCTCGGGATGCGGATCGTCGGCTTCGACCCGGCGGTCGCGCCGGACGCGCCGTTCCTCGCGGAGCTCGGCGTGTCGCTCGCCCCGCGCGCGGACGTGATCCGCGAGGCGGACGTCCTGACGCTGCACCTGCCGCTGCTGCCCGAGACGCGCCGCGTCGTCGACGCCGCCGCGCTCGCGTCGATGAAGCCCGGGGCGCTGCTCGTGAACACGGCGCGCGGGGAGCTCGTCGACGAGGAAGCGCTCCTCGCAGCGCTCGTGGAGAAGCGGCTCGGCGGCGCGGCCTCCGACGTGTTCTCGCAGGAGCCGCCCGCGGCGGGGCACCCGCTGCTCGCGCTCGACCACTTCGTACTCACGCCGCACATCGGGGCGTACACCGTCGAGGCGACCCGGAGGATGGCCGAGACCGCGGCGCGCAACCTGGTCGAGATGCTGGCCGAGGCGGGCGTGCGATGACGACGCCGGCCCGCTACCTGGGCGTGGACATCGGCACGACGGGCGTCCGCGCGGCGCTCTACGATGCCGACGGCTTCCCGCGCGGCTACGCGTACCAGGAGTATCCGCTCCTGTCGCCCGAGCCCGGCGCGGCCGAGCTCGACCCGGAGACGGTCTTCTCGTCGCTCGTCGCGGTCGTCGCACGGTGCATGGCGGAGGCGGAGGACGAGGCGAAGGGCCTGCGCGGCATCGGCCTCTCCACGCAGATGTTCAGCTTCCTCGCGCTCGATGCGGACGGCGCCCGGCTCACGAACGTCGTGACCTGGGCGGACACCCGCCCGCTGCCGCAGGCGCAGGCCTACGAGCGCGCCTTCGACGTCGCCGCGCTCTACGCGCGCACGGGCTGCCGCACGCAGCACCCCATGTACCCCCTCGCGAAGATCCTCTGGCTGAAGGAGACGCGCCCCGCCGTCTTCGCCCGCGCGGCGAAGTTCCTCAGCATCAAGTCGTACGTGCTGTTCCGCCTGTTCGGGCGGTACGTCGTCGACTACACCGACGCCTCCGCCTCGAGCCTGTTCAACCTCGCGTCGTTCGACTGGGACCCCGTCGTGCTGGGCGAGGTGCTCGGCATCGGGCGGGAGCGGCTGTGCGAGCCGATGCCCGGGACCGGGACGCTGTCCGGGATGCACCCGGAGCTCGCGGCGGCGATGGGGCTCCGCGCGGACGTGCCGGTCGCGGTCGGCGCCGGGGACGGCATCGCGGCGAACCTCGGCTGCGGTGTGTTCGACGCGTCGGCGATGTCCTGCACGATCGGGACGAGCGGCGCGCTGCGGGTCGCGGTCGGGAAGCCCCTGCTCGACCCGGGGATGCGGACGTGGTGCCACTGCTTCACGAAGGACACGTGGGTGGCGGGCGGGGCCATCAACAACGGAGGCCTCGTCCTCAAATGGCTGCGGGAGTCCTTCCCGGAGCAGTTCAAGGGCGAGGCGGCGGCCCGCGGCCTGCGCGGCGCCTACGCCCTGTTCGACGAATTCGCACGGGAGATCCCCGCGGGGAGCGAGGGGTTGCTGTTCCTGCCGCTCCTCACCGGCGAGCGCTCGCCGAACTGGAACGCCGCCGCGCGCGGCGTGATCGCCGGGCTCGACCTGCGCCACGACCGGCGCCACCTCGTGAAAGCGGCGATGGAGGGCGTGATGTACCGCATGCGCTCGGTGTATGAGGTGCTCGCCCCGCTCGCGGGCGACGTGCGGCAGATCCGCGCGAACGGGGGGTACGCGGGCTCGGACGTCTGGCTGCAGATGCAGGCGGACGTCTTCGGGACGGAGATCGCCGTGGCGGGCGTCGAGGAGGCCGCGTCGTTCGGCGCGGCGGTCCTGGCCATGCACGGGACGGGCGACCATACGGACCTGAAGATGCCGCTGCCCGCGATGGCGGTCGGGCGCACGTTCGAGCCGGATCCGGCGAACGCCGCGGTGTACGAGGCCGGATTCAAGGAGTTCCTCGCGCTCTACGGGCGCCTGTACGGGTAGAATGGAACGGGGCGCCGCGGGCGCCGGAGGCAGAGAGGGCGCTGCGGGCGCCGAGCGGAAGGGATGCGGCGCCGCGGGCGCCGGAGGAGATGCGATGAGCGACGCCAACGCCGCCCTGGTCGGCCGGATCGCCGCGTTCGGGCTCGTGCCCGTGATCAAGCTGGAGGACGCCGCGCAGTCCGTACCCCTCGCCGACGCGCTGTGCCGCGGCGGGCTGCCCGTCGCGGAGGTGACGTTCCGGACGGCGGCGGCCGCCGAGTCGATCCGCCGCATCCGCGACGCGCACCCGGAGATGTGCGTGGGCGCCGGCACCGTGCTGTCGGTGGAGCAGGCGGAGAAGGCCCTCGCGGCGGGCGCGGAGTTCGTCGTGACGCCCGGCTTCAATCGCCCGGTCGTCGAGTTCTGCCTCGGCCGCGGCCTGCCCGTCGTGCCGGGCTGCAGCGGCCCCACGGACATGGAGATGGCCCTCGGCTATGGGCTCTCCTCCGTGAAGTTCTTCCCCGCCGAGGCGTCGGGCGGTCTCGCCGCGCTGAAGGCCATGGCGGCGCCCTACGGCTCGCTGCGCTTCATGCCGACGGGCGGCATCGACGCGAAGAACCTGCGCGACTACCTCGCCTACGACCGCGTCTTCGCGTGCGGCGGGAGCTGGTTCGTGAAGGAGGACCTGCTCGCGGCGGGCGACTTCGCCGCCGTGGAGAAGCTGACCGCGGAGGCGGTCGCGCTCGTGCTCGACTTCGAGCTCGCGCACGTCGGCCTCTCCGCCGCGGACGAGACGGAAGCCGGCGCGTTCGCGTCCCGCTTCCAGGCGATGCTCGGCTTCGGCCGCCGGGAGCTGCCCGGCGCGATCTTCGTCGGCGCCGCCGTCGAGGTCATGAAGAAGCCCGAGCCGTTCGCGCACGGGCATCTCGCGATCCGCACGGCGAGCATCCCGCGGGCGCTCGACTGGCTCGCGCGCCAGGGCTTCCCCGTCGACCCCGACCGGATCGGCCGCGACCCGCAGGGCCGCATCCGCCTCGCCTTCCTGAAGGAGACGATCGGCGGCTTCGGCGTGCACCTGACGCAGCGATGACCTATCGGTCGTGTTATACTACAAATTCACGAATAATCTTGCTTGTAGGATAACTGCAAGTTATACTACAAATAAGGAATTTTACACGCAAGTAGTATAAAGGTGATGACGATGCCCATCCTCAGAGGCGTGATCCAGGACGAATACGAGCGGAACCTCCGCATGCAGGATGCCTACCGCAAGGAGCTGGAAGGCCTGCCTTCGCGTGCTGTCGTCCATAAGCGCATCAAGGGGAGGCTCTACTACTACCGGGTCGAACGCATCGGGCGCAAGGTCGTGAATCACTACCTCTCGCCGAAGGAAAATGACATCGATGCGCTCCTGAAGCAGGACGCACGGCGTCGCCACCTGAAGCGGCTTCTTTCCGACCTGAAGGAAGAGCAGCAGGACATGCGGCGCTTCCTGAAGGCATAGGCGTGGATCCGCGACAGGAAACGGCCTTCTGGGATTCGATCGATGCGCTGGAAAGGGCATCGGTGTTGCCGCACGTCCTGATCATAGGCAGCTGGGCCGAGTATCTCTACACATTCCACTTCGACGCCTCGTATGTACCGATCATCCGGACCCGGGACGTCGATCTCCTATACCCTTGGATCCGCAGGCCGGCGAAACCGATCGACCTTGAACGGATGATGCGGGATGCGGGATTCGTCGTGGTCCGCGATTCGCATACTCAGGCGGTGAAGCTCCTCAAGGAGGACCTGCTCGAAATCGAGTTCCTGACGAGGCAGATCGGCGCAGGCCGGGATCCCGTGATCGACATCCCTGCCATCGGGATGCGTGGCCAGGCTCTTCGGGATGTCAATCTCCTGGCTGAACATCCTATGGTCCTCGAAGCAAAGGAACACCAGATTCTCGTCCCCGAACCGGCCGTCTACGTCCTGCAGAAGATCCTCATCCATCCGCATCGCGTACCTGCTTGGAAGAAGGAGAAGGATCTCGAGTCCGTTCGCGGGTTGATGCCCTTCATCCGCAATATCCCGCATGACCTCAGCTGCTGGCATGAAGCCGTCTCGGGCTTGAGCGACAAGGAGCGCAGTGTACTTCAGCGGGTCGCTGTGGAGCAGTTCCTGGATATTCCTGTTCTCGAGTAGAAATACTCCCCCGATCTCAACCCATCAACCCCGCCAGGTCCCCGATCCCGTCCACGATGAGATCGGGCTGGACGCCCGACGCCTCGATCTCCGCGAGCGTCGCCTCGCCCGACAGCACGGCGACCGACATCAGCCCCGCGCCGTGCGCGATCGCGAGGTCCGTGTAGATCCGGTCGCCGACCATCGCCGTCGTCGCCCGGTCGAGCCCGCGGGACGCGACGAGCGCGTCGACCATCGCCGTCGAGGGCTTGCCGACGACGACCTCGGGTTCCCGGTCCGTGCAGGTCCGCAGGAACGCGAGGATGCAGCCGCAGTCCGGGAGGACCGCGCCGCCCTCGAGCGGGCAGACCTTGTCCGGGTTCGCGGCGGCGTAGGGCACGCCGGCGCGGATGTACGCGCAGGCGGCGTCGAGCTTCGCGTAGGTGAGGGTCGTGTCGAAGCCGACCGCGACGAAGTCCACGGACCGGCCCTTCTCGCGCACCAGGACGCAGCCGGCGGCCTCGAGCTCCGCCTCGAAGTCGGGCGTGCCGACGGGATAGAGCACCGGCGCGCGGCCCCGGACCTCCGGGCGTCCGCGGAGCCAGGTCGAGAGGGCGTCGGTCGAGGTGGCGACCTGCTCCCGGGCGGCGGGCAGGCCGGCGCGTGCGAGGCGGCGCAGGTAGTGGTCCGTCCCGTGCGACGAGTTGTTCGTCACGAAGAAGTGCCGCGGTGCTGGGCTGCGCCGCGCGAGGGCGGCGAAGAAGTCCGCGGCGCCCGGAAGCGCGTCCTCGCCGAGCGTCACGGTGCCGTCCATGTCGAGCAGCCACGCGGTCGTCCCGCGAACGGCCGCCGCGGCATCCGCCGGGCTGCCGGCCAGCCTTCCTCCCCGGATCATGCGCGCCTCCCTCGGCGGCCGCCGGATCCCCCGGATGCCCGGGACCGCGGACCGCCTCCCTGAAGATACCACGCCGCGACGTCTCCCGCCCCTTCCGCGAACGCCGGCGAGCCGGTACACTGGGAACGTCCGGGCCATCCCATACCCCGCATCCTGCGCCCCGAAACCCGCACCCCACGCCCGGCAGGAGGCCGCCATGCCCGATCCCGCGCTCGCGCCCGCCCCCACCGCCGCCCCCGTGCCCGAAATCGCCGATCCCGCGACCTGGACCGGCCGCTCCGCCGCCGACGTCGCGCGCGGGTTCCTCGGCGTCGACTACGCCTGCCCCGCCTGCGGCCGCCGCCACGCCGTCTCGACGCGCCGCCTCGAGACCCGCCCCGGCGTCGCGCGTGACCTCGTCCCGCTCCTCGCCGACCTCGGCCTCTCCGGCCGCCCCCTCGTCGTCTTCGACGCGAACACCCGCGCCGCCGCGGGCGACGCCCTGCTCGCCGGCCTCGACCCGCTCGCACCCGCGACGCACGTCTTCCGGCGCGACGACCTGCACGCCGACGAGGCCGCACTCGGCTCCCTGCTGGCCGCCCTCGCCGCCCGGCCCGCCTTCCTCGTCTCCTGCGGCAGCGGCACGGTCACCGACATCGTGCGCTACGTCGCGCTGCAGGCCGGCCTCCCGTTCGTCTCCTACGCGACCGCCGCCTCCGTCGACGGCTTCGCCTCGTCCGTGACGCCCCTGATCGTCGACGGCTTCAAGCGGACCTATCCCGGCAAGGCGCCGCTGGCCATCCTCGCGGACCCGGGCGTCCTCGCGGCCGCCCCGCGCCGGATGACCGCAGCCGGCTTCGGCGACGTGCTCGGCAAGGTCACGGCCCTGCTGGACTGGCGCCTCGCACGCGACCTGGACGGCGAAGCCCACTGCCCGACGATCGACGCGCTCGTCGACAAGGCCGTCGTCGAGTGCCTCGCCCTTTCCGGCGCGCTCGCCCGGTCCGAGCCGTCCGCCGTCGGCACGCTCCTCGACGTCCTCGCGCTGACCGGCATCGCGATGCAGCTCATGGGCACTTCGCGTCCCGCGTCCGGCGCCGAGCACCAGGTCTCGCACCTGCTCGAGATGGGGGATATCCGGCGGCACCGCCCCGGCAGCCTCCACGGCGACAAGGTCGGGCTCGGGACGCTCGCCGGAATGGGCCTCTACCTGCGGCTGTTCGGCGACGGGAACCTGCCCGCCCAGCGGCCGACGATGCCCGCCCGCGTCTGGGAGTCGGAGGTCCGCCGCGTGTTCGGCCCCCAGGCCGACGCCGTCGTCGCGAACAATCCCCACGAGCCGCTGTCCGGCGCAGCGTGGGACGCGCAGAAGCGCCGCCTCGCCGCCGCCCTCGACGCCTATGGGCACGGAATCGTCCAAGGCTATCGCACGCTGCTGCCCGCGGCCGCCGGCATGATCGAGGCGATCGGCGGGCCCGTGAAGCCGTCCCAGCTGGGCTACTCCGAGCAGGACGCACGGGACGCCGTCGGTTTCGGCAAGGAGGTCAACGCGGCCAAGCTCACGGTGATGCGGATCGCCGAGCGGTTCGGCCTCCTGTACGAGTTCGCCGAGGCCGCCGCCGCCGACTGGCCGGGCTGAGGGAGCAGAGAGCGCGAACTGGAGAACGACGGGCGCGGCTCAGACCATGGAGACGGGAATCGCCGTCACGTTCGCGGAGAGCGGAACGATCCGGTCCGCCAGGCAGATCATGGCTCCGGGTCCGATCGGCATCCCGAAGGCGTCCAGGGAGGAAAAGGCCGAGACGGATTCACGGTGCGGGGATGCGGTCTTCTTGATTTCGATCGGATAGAGCGTTCCATTCCGATGCAGGACGAGGTCGATCTCACGCTGGCCGTGGTCTCGGTAGAAATGTCCCGGAAAGTGTTCTCCAGCGTTGCTGTAGCTCTTCAGGACCTCCGAGACGACGTGGGTCTCGAACATCGCGCCGGCCATCGCACCCCTCTCGAGCGTCATCGGCGAGAGCCAGCCCGTGAGGTAGGAGCACAGGCCGGTATCGAGAAGATACATCTTCGGCGTCTTCACGAACCGCTTGGTGAGATTCGTGTGATACGGCTCCAGAAGCAGGACGATTCCGGATGCGACGAGGACCGAGAGCCAGCTCTTCGCGGTGTTCGGAGCGATGCCGGCATCCCTGGCGCACTCCGCCAGGTTGAGGAGCTGCCCCGTGCGAGCGGCCAGGGCCCGCATGAAATGCTCGAAGGACAGCAGGTCGCCGACGTTCAGCAGGTCTCGGACGTCGCGCTGCAGATAGGTCCTCATGTAGCTCTCGAAGAACCGCTTCCACCCGGTCTCGTCCAGCGCGAGCGCGGCGGGGAAGGATCCCTGCCAGATCCTCGCGAAGAGGTCTCCGGAAGCCTTCGAAACGGGCGAAGACACGTACTCCTCGTACGATCGCGGCAGGAACGGGAGCACATCCGCGGCCCGACCGTCGAGCTCCCGCTGCGACATGCCGAAGAGATCGAGGATGCCCACGCGACCGGCGAGCGACTCGGTCACGCCCTTCATCATGTGGAACTGCTGTGAACCGGTCAGCCAGAACTGACCGGGGCGGCGATCCCGGTCGACCATGACCTTGATGTGCTTCAGGAGCTGAGGGGCTACCTGGATCTCGTCGAGGATCATCGGCGGCGGGTGCTTCTGGAAGAACTGGTACGGATCCGTTCGAGCGAGCTCCAGCGTTTCCGGGTCATCCAGATCGTAGTAGGCCCGTCCGGGCTCAGCGATTTCCTGGAGCACCGTCGTCTTCCCGACCTGACGAGGTCCCGTGACCAGGACGACCGGGAAGATCTCGGACGTCCTCCGGATCTGGGTTTCGAGCGCACGTGGAAGGTACATCGCAAGCACCCCATGAAAAGAGTCGGTGTAGAATGCAGTCAATTGCATTCTACACCGACTCGACTGGGAATGCCATGCTGTCAGGCGTTCCAGCCTGACCTCGGTCCCCCGCTCCTACTTCGCGAGCAGCGCCTCGGCCTTCTCGACGACGCAGTCGACGGTGAAGCCGTATTCCTTCAGCACGACCGGGCCCGGCGCGGATGCACCATACTCGTCGATGCCGTGGACCGCGCCGCGGTCGCCCGCGTACTTCTCCCAGCCCATCGTCGTTCCCGCCTCGATCGCGAGGCGCACCGGCATCGACGCCGGCAGCACGCTCGCGCGGTATTCGGCCGGCTGCCGGTCGAAGATCTCCCACGACGGCATCGCGACGACGCGCACCGCGATGCCGGACGCCGCGAGCTTCTCGCCCGCCGCGTAGGCGAGCGGGACCTCGGAGCCGGCCGCGACGAGCAGGATCGACGCGCCGGAACGGGCCGGCGCGGCCGCCGGCAGGTCCGCGAGGACGTAGCCGCCGTGGCGCAGGCCGGAGGCGGGCGCGACCTTCGTGCGGTCGAGGACCGGGACGTTCTGGCGGGTGAGGATAAGGGCGGTCGGGTGGTTGGTCGTCTCGAGCGCGACGCGGTAGGCCTCGGCGACCTCGTTCGCGTCGGACGGGCGGATCACCTGCAGGTGCGGGATCAGGCGCAGCGACGTGGTCTGCTCGACCGGCTCGTGCGTCGCGCCGTCCTCGCCCACGCCGATGCTGTCGTGCGTGAAGATGTACAGCACGGGCAGGCGCATGATCGCGGCGAGGCGGATGCTCGGCCGCAGGTAGTCGCAGAACGTCTCGAACGTCGCGCCGAAGGCGTTGAAGCCGCCGTGCGCCGCGAGGCCGTTCATCATCGCGCCCATCGCGTGCTCGCGGACGCCGAAGTGCAGGTTGCGGCCCGTGAAGTCCCACGCGCCGGCCACGGCGCCCTGCAGGTCGCCGGTGCAGCGGGCGGGGTGCTCGAAGTTGCCGAGGCCCTTCAGCTCGGTGTTCGTGGAGGGGTTCAGGTCCGCGGAGCCGCCGAACACGGACGGGACCTTCTGGGCGATCGCGTTGAGGCACTTGCCGGAGGCGACGCGGGTGGCGACGCCCTTCGGGTCCGCCGGGAAGACCGGCAGGTCGGCGTCCCAGCCCTCGGGCAGGTCGCCGGCGAAGCGCGTCTCGAGCTCCTTCGCGAGCTCCGGATACGCCGCGCGGTAGGCGTCCATGCGGGCGCACCAGTCGGCGTGGAGCGCCTGGCCGCGGGCCGCCGCCTCGCCGGCGCGGGCCGCCGTCCCCTCGGGGACGAGGAACGCGGGCTCGACGGGCCAGCCGAGCTTCTCCTTGGTCGCCTTCACCTCGTCGGGGCCGAGCGGCGAGCCGTGGGCCTCGAACGAGTCCTGCTTCTTCGGGGAGCCGAAGCCGATGTGCGTGTGGACGCGCAGCAGGGAGGGGCGGTCCTTCTCGGCCTTCGCCTCCTCGATGGCCCGCGACACGGACGCGAGGTCGTTGCCGTCCTCGACGCGCACGGTGTGCCAGCCGTAGCTGCGGAAGCGCTGCGCGACGTCCTCGGTGAAGCTGAGCTGCGTGCACGCGGACAGCGTGATGCGGTTGTCGTCGTAGAGGACGATCAGCTTGCCGAGCCCGAGGTGCCCCGCGAGCGAGACCGCCTCCGCCGCGACGCCTTCCATGAGGTCGCCGTCGCCGCACAGGACGTACGTGTAATGGTCGACCACGTCGTGGCCCGGGCGATTGTAGACGGCCGCGATGTGCGCCTCGGCGGCGGCGAAGCCGACCGCGCTGGCGATGCCCTGGCCGAGGGGGCCGGTCGTGAGCTCGACGCCGGGCGTGAGGCCGCGCTCGGGGTGTCCGGGCGTCAGGCTCTCCCACTGGCGGAAGCGCTTCAGCTCGTCGAGCGGCAGCGCGTAGCCGAACAGGTGCAGGAGCGAGTAGAGGAGCGCGGAGCCGTGGCCCGCCGAGAGGATGAACCGGTCGCGGTCGCACCAGTCGGGGTCCTTCGGGTCGAAGCGCAGGTGCTGCGACCAGAGCGCGTAGCTCATCGGCGCGGCGCCGAGGGGCAGGCCGGGGTGCCCGCTGTTCGCGTTCTGGACGGCGTCCACGGCGAGGAAGCGGAGCGTGTCCACGGCGAGCGCGTCGATCGGGGCGGGGAACGGGGCGGGGGCGGGGCGGTGCTGGGCCATCCGGGCGATCCTCCTTGCGGTGCGGCGTCATGCCGCTGGGTGCGGGGCGTCGGCGCCGCGGTGGCCTCGCGCGGGCGGCCTGCGGGCGCCCACATTATACAGGATGGCCCGCGTCCGCGCACACCGGAACGGGTCCGGCGGTCGGGTCATTCTGCGCCGACATCCACCGTGCCGGACTCCGCGGGGTCGCGCACCGGCGGCGGCGTCGCGGCGGGCGCCTCGAAGGACGGCACGAGCGGCGCGTCCTCGAGCCGGTAGTCGAGGATCGGGAACTGCGCGCTGGCCGTGTCGTTGTAGTGCCACCACTCCGCCGGATTCACGGCGAAGCCGGCACGGCGCATCACGCCCTCCACGTACGCGAGGTTGCGGCGCACGTTCTCCGTCATCCCCGCGTAGGTCCGCGAGGCCCGCTCGTCGAGCGTGTCCACGGGACAGCTCATCGCGAGCTCGCGCCCCTGCAGGTCGGTCACGGTCAGGTCGACCGCGCAGCCCGTGTTGTGGCGGGAGCCGGTCTTCGGGTCGGCGAGGTACTTCGGCGCGACGTGAAGGATCCCGGCCATCTGGACGGTGACGGAATACGGCCGGTAGCCGTCGAAGACCTTGAGGCAGTAGCCGTCCGCGAGGAACTCGGCCTGCGCCGCCTGCAGCTTCGCGAGGGTGCTCTCCTGCAGCAGGCAGAGGTCGCGGCCGTAGAGGACCGTCCCGAAGACGTTGCCGGCCCGCGCGTAGAGCAGGTCGACCGCGATGCCGGGCGCCGCCTTCCGGACGTCGACGAGATGCGTGTAGCGCGGCGTGGCATCGGCGCCGGGGAGCGCGGACGCGACGGTCATCGCCGGGATCTCGGCGTAGTAGACCGGCGTGGGCGTGGGGGACGGCGAGGGAGATAGCGACGGCGTCGCGATCGGCGGGGCCGTCGGCGTGGCCGTCGCGACGGCGGTCGGGAGGGCGGTGGGCGACGGCGCGGCGCAGGCCGCGAGCAGGGCGAGCGCGAAGGCGAGGACGAGCGCCGCGGCCGCGAGGACGGCGGCGAAGGCGTTCGCACGGGACGGGGAGCGGGACGCAGGACGGGCCATGGGACGATTATACCGCGGGGAGAAAGACGAGCGGACCAGGATTCCCAGGAATCCTCCGACCGGCCAGATCACCCCTTCGCCGCGGCCTTCTTCCGGAACTGCAGCGGCGTCAGCCCGGTCGTCTCGCGGAACGTTCGGATGAAATGGTTCGTATCGCCGAAACCGGAATCCCGGCCGACCTGGGCGATGGGCAGGGCCGTCCTCGCCAGCAGGTCCTTCGCGTGCGCGAGCCGGAGCCGCTGGGCGTATTGCAGGACGGTATAGCCCGTCGCCTTCCGGAATTCGCGCGACAGGTGGTCCTCGCTGCAGTACGCCGCTTCCGCGAGCGTCTTCCGGTCGAGCGAACCGTCCCGGAATCGGGCCTCGATCATGGATTGGATGCCGGCGATCCAATCCTCGCCGCGACGAGGCGAGGTCGCGGAGAAGATCTCCGGACAGGCCCGATGCATCTCGACGGCGAGGATCCCGAGCATCGCGGACATTACCTGGAGCCTGTGGCGATCGTGGCGCATCCGCTCGAGGCGGAGCCGGTCGAACGCGTCGCGCACCCGTTCGTACGCTTCGGGTCCGAGGGGAACGGCGTGACGGTATCCGGCCGGGCGATTGCGGAAGAGCGCCGCGAGCAGCGGATCGTGCACGGAGGCCAGGTAGAAATCGGAATCGACCAGCAGGAACCGGCGGACATAGGGCCTCTCGAGGATCTGCACCTCATGGCGCTCGAGGCGGCTGATGACGACGAGCGTTCCCGCGCTCGCCGCATATTTCCGGCCCTCGATCGCATAGCGGGACGCTCCGCGTTCGATCAGGATGATCTCGTCGCGGTTGTGGAAGTGCATGCGCAGGGTCGAGGCGTCGTCCTGGTCCGCGAAGACCGCTTCCAACGGGTCC
>CAIXGU010000196.1 GCA_903919045.1 uncultured Eubacteriales bacterium
AGCACCCGGTGCTCTTGAACCGCGCGCCGACCCTGCACCGCCTGGGCATCCAGGCGTTCGAGCCCGTGCTCGTCGAGGGCCGCGCGATCAAGCTGCACCCGCTGGTCTGCACCGCGTACAACGCCGACTTCGACGGCGACCAGATGGCCGTGCACGTGCCGCTGTCCGCCGAGGCCCAGGCGGAGGCCCGGTTCCTGATGCTGTCCGCGAACAACCTGCTGAAGCCCCAGGACGGCAAGCCCGTCACGGTGCCGACGCAGGACATGGTCCTCGGCATCTACTACCTGACGATCGACAAGGACAGCGAACACCCCGACCGCCGGGAGACCGGCGAGAACACGTCGTACACGTCGCTCGAGGAAGCGCTCATGGCGCGCGACCAGGGCGGTCTCGGACTGCACGTGCCGATCCGCGTGCGCATGACGAAGACCGTCGACGGGAAGACCGTCACGGGCACGGTGTCGAGCACGCTGGGGCGCCTCCTGTTCAACCAGGCGATTCCGCAGGACCTCGGGTACGTGGACCGCACGGACCCGGCGAACGCGCTGAAGCCCGAGATCGACAAGCTCGTCGGCAAGAAGGACCTGGCCGACATCATCGACCGCTGCATCAAGCGCCACGGCACCGCCGAGACGGCCGACATCCTCGACCGGATCAAGGCGCTGGGCTTCCACTACTCGACGACGGCCGGCATCTCGATCGGCATCTTCGACATGGTCGTGCCCGAAGTCAAGCGGAAGTACGTCGCCGAGGCCGAGGACCGCGTCGAGCAGGTCAACGACTTCTACGCGAAGGGCCTCGTGAACGACGAGGGCCGCTACAACGCGGTCGTCGGCATCTGGCGCGAGACGACGGAGAAGATCACGAAGGAGCTCAAGGACAGCCTGGAGAAGTTCAACCCGATCCAGATGATGTCCGAGTCCGGCGCGCGCGGCAACATCAACCAAATCAAGCAGCTGGCCGACATGCGCGGCAACATGTCCGACACGACGGGCCGCACGATCGAGATCCCGATCAAGTCGAACCTGCGCGAAGGCATGAACGTGCTCGAGTTCTTCATCTCCAGCCACGGCGCCCGCAAGGCCCTGTCCGACACCGCCCTCAAGACCGCGGACTCCGGCTACCTGACCCGCCGCCTCGTCGACGTGGCCCAGGACGTGATCATCCGCGAGGCCGACTGCGGCACGCAGGAATCCACGGAGATGGAGTCCGTCTACGCGGGCGGCTCCGGCAGCGCGAAGCGCCTCGTGCGCTCGCTGTCCGACCGCATCGTCGGCCGCTACGTGGCCGAGGACGTGCTCGACCCGAAGACCGGCGAGAAGATCGTCGACCTCGCGAACGACCCGAACGAGGGCCTCGTCACGGACGACGTCGCCGCGCGGATCGCGAAGGCCGAGGTGAAGGCCGTGAGGATCCGCTCGGTCCTGACCTGCAGCGCCCGCTACGGCATCTGCGCCAAGTGCTACGGCCGCAACCTCGCGAACGGCGAGCCGGCCGCCGGCGGCGAGGCCGTGGGCATCATGGCCGCGCAGTCGATCGGCGAGCCCGGCACGCAGCTCACGATGCGGACCTTCCACACGGGCGGCATCGCGTCGGGCGACGACATCACGCAGGGTCTCCCCCGCGTCGAGGAGCTGTTCGAGGCCCGCAAGCCGAAGGGCTTCGCGATCGTGTCCGACACCGCGGGCACGGTGCGCGTCGAGGAGACCACGAAGCGCCGCCGCGACGTCGTCGTGACGTCGAAGGACGGCTCGCAGGTGAAGTATCCGATCCCCTACGGTGCGCCGCTGCTCGTCAAGGACGGCGACTCCGTGTCCGAGGGCGACCTGATCACGGACGGCTCGGTCAACCCGCACGACATCATGAAGCACAAGGGCGTGTCCGGCGTGCAGCACTACATCATCCAGGAAGTGCTGAAGGTCTACAAGAACAACGGCGTCGACATCAACGACAAGCACGTCGAGATCATCACGCGACAGATGATGCGCAAGGTCCGCGTGGACGATCCCGGCGACACCGAGCTGCTGACGGGCTCCGTCGTCGACATGTTCGACTTCGACGAGCAGAACGGGCGCGCGACGGCCGAAGGGCTGCAGCCCGCGACCGGGAAGCGCATCCTGCTGGGCATCACGAAGGCCTCGCTCGCGACGGACTCCTTCCTGTCGGCCGCCTCCTTCCAGGAGACGACGCGCGTCCTGACCGACGCGGCGGTGAAGGGCAAGACCGACCCGCTGCTCGGCCTCAAGGAGAACGTGATCATCGGCAAGCTGATCCCCGCCGGCACCGGCATGATGCGCTACCGCAACATCACCGCCGTCCCCGTCGTCGAGGAGAACCGCGCGCTGATCGTGACGGAATAACGCGAGCGCGGATCCGCCGCGCCCGCCCGCCCCGTCCCGACCGCGGGACCTGCCCGGAAAGGCAGGTCCCGCTTGCATTTCCGCCCATCGGGTGATAAACTGAATCGCTCGTGCGCCCGCGCAGGACCCGCCCATACGGCGGAAGCCCGCGGAACCGCGCCGGGACTACGTTTGAAAGGAGGTGTATCGATGCCTACGTTCAACCAGCTGGTCAAGTCGGGACGGACGGACAAGGCCTACAAGTCGAAGGCCCCCGCCCTGCAGCTCATCATGAACACCAAGAAGAAGTCGACGTCGGACATGTCGTCCCCCCAGAAGCGCGGCGTGTGCACCGTCGTGAAGACGACGACGCCCAAGAAGCCGAACTCCGCCCTGCGGAAGGTCGCGCGCGTCCGTCTCACCAACGGGATCGAGGTCACGGCCTATATCCCGGGAGTCGGCCACAACCTGCAGGAGCACTCGGTCGTCCTGATCCGCGGTGGCCGCGTCAAGGACCTGCCGGGCGTCCGCTATCACATCGTGCGCGGAACCCTGGACACCGCCGGAGTCACCGGCCGCATGCAGGGCCGTTCCAAGTACGGCGCCAAGCGTCCCAAGGCCGGCAAGGCCAAGCCGAAGTAGTTCGGAAGGTTGGACTTTGATAGCCGTCGGTACACCGTTCCCATAGGAGGGTTCCCCCTCCGGGGCGGCACGGCCGGCACGCACACGGTCCGCAGATGCACCGCGAGTACCTGCGGGTTCGGGCAGCGAAGGGGAATCCTCCCCGGACCGGCCCGCATGCCCGCCAAAGGAGGGAAGACAAGTGCCTAGGAAAGGCCATGTCGCCAGGAGGGAAGTGCTCCCGGATCCCATCTACAATGATGTCAAGGTGAGCAAGCTCATCAACAACATCATGGAAGAGGGGAAGAAGGGCGTCGCCCAGAAGATCGTCTACGAAGCCTTCGACCTGATCAAGGAGAAGTCCGGGCAGAGCCCCCTCGAGGTCTTCCACAAGGCCCTCGAGAACGTCATGCCCATGCTCGAGGTCAAGGCCCGCCGCGTCGGCGGCGCGAACTACCAGGTGCCGATCGAGGTCCGTCCGGAGAGACGGCAGGCCCTCGGACTGCGCTGGCTCGTTTCGTATTCCCGCAACCGCAGCGAACGCACGATGAAGGACCGTCTGGCCGGCGAACTGATGGACGCCGCCAACGGGGCCGGCAACGCGTTCAAGAAGAAGGAAGACATGCACAAGATGGCGGACGCCAACCGCGCGTTCGCGCATTACAAGTGGTAGGAACCACGCAAGGAGCCGTTTAGCACATGCCCAGGGAATACACGCTGGAGAACACGCGCAACATCGGGATCATGGCGCACATCGACGCCGGCAAGACCACGACGACCGAGCGCATCCTGTACTACACGGGGAAGACGCACAAGATCGGCGAGGTCCACGAGGGCGCGGCCGTCATGGACTGGATGGCGCAGGAGCAGGAACGCGGCATCACCATCACGTCCGCCGCGACCACCGTCGAGTGGCGCGACACGCAGATCAACATCATCGACACGCCCGG
>CAIXGU010000197.1 GCA_903919045.1 uncultured Eubacteriales bacterium
ATCGCGTCGGCGCCGTCGAGCGCGTGCGCGACCGTGAAGTCGACGATATGCTTGGCAGGCAGGGCGAGCAGGTGCACGGTCCGCTGCAGGCCGGCGTAGTTGAAGAAGTCGAAGTACGGCTTCGCGGCCTTCGTCCCGTCCTGCCGCGCGATGGTGCGGCCGACCGGGAGACAGTCCTCGCGGAGCTCGTTGTTGACCATCACGACGATCCGGTTCGGCGCATCGAAGTGCACGAGGTCGCCGATCGGGACGACGAAGGGCGTGAACCCGCCCTCGTGCGCGCCGGCCTTGCGGCCGTTCACGAAGACGACCGCGCGGTGGGTCGCGGCTCCGAAGCGGAGCGACAGGTCGAGCCCGCGCCACTCCCCGGGCACGAACATCTCGGTCGCGTACCAGACGTCACCGGTGAACTCGCGGGACGCCTTGTCCGTGAACAGGTCCGCGAAGCTCGACGGTACCGGCATCGCGACCGGGTCCGGAAGGCCCTCGTTCCAGCCGTCCGCAGCTCCGATCCCGGCGGGGTCGAACCGGAAATCCCACGTCCCGGCGAGGTCGACGCACCGGCGGGTGCGCGTGGCCAAGGGGTACAGCAGGGAGTCCGTCGCGTTCATGTCAGTTCCTCCAGCCTCGCGTCGTGCGCCGCTTCGATCGTCAGCGCATATCCGTCGGGGGCCGTCGCCCGAAACCGCACGACGCCGCCGGTCCGCTCGACGCGGATCCGAAGCGCGCCGTCGCCGATCGGAACGTCGGCTTCGCACCACGCCGGACCGTCGGTCTCGAACCGGAGGACGACGCGCTTCTCCGCAACGTCGACCTCCGCGACGCCGAGGACGTTCCGGTGCAGCCAGTGCACGATGTGCGAGCCGAACCCGTGGCAGCAGCTCGCGGAGTCGTCCAGGTGCTCCCAGATCGTCCCGGTCCGCTCGGCCATCGGCAGGAGCTGGCCGGTTGCCTCCTCGAGGAGCCGCTCGCCGAGGCCGCAACGGGACATCAGGTCGAAGCGCAGGTAACGCCCGATGAACAGGTTCGCCGGGTCGATCTCCGGATGCAGGCCCTTCGCGACGCGACCGGGACCGAAGTCGCGGAGCAGCGTGCGCCAGAGCACGGGATGCGTCTCCGGCGTCGCCGCGTCGAAGAAGAACGCATAGTACTGGCACGCTTCCGAACGGTTCGTCGTCGCACGGAGCGCTCCCGTGGAGGGCTCGCGCAGCGCCTGGTCCACGAACCAGGCCCCGTCGTAGGACTGCGCCCGGATCGCGGTCTTCACCTCCTCCGCACGGCGGAGCCATACCGGGACGCCGAACAGGCGGCCGGCGGCGGCCAGCCCGCCGGCGTAGAGCATATTGGTAGGGTAATTCACTCCGGCCACGAAGTCGTTCGCCTTCGACCATTCGACGAACACCCAACCGTCGATGTCTTCGAGCAGGCCGTCGTTGTTCTCGAAACCGCGCAGGTACGCGAACAGCGCCTCGGCCTTCGAACGGAAGCGCGCGGCGAACGCCGTGTCTCCGCTGCGGCGAGCGAATTCCTCCAGCTCCACGAACAGCCAGAGCGCCCAGTTGGGGATGAACTGGCCGTACCGCGCTTCGGCGTCCCAGAGGCTCTTCATGATGTCGCCGGGGTAGTTCTGCGGGACCATTCCTTCCGGAAGCATCGGGTCCCCGTCGAAAAGGAGGTAGTTCTCGAGGAAGGTCCGCTCCAGCGAGGCGCTCCCGGTCAGCGCGAAGGAGGCGCGCGCCGTGAAGAAGCTGTCGCAGAGATAGCCTCCCCGCTCCCGCGACGGGCAATCGGTGAAGAGGTCCGCTGCGTTCTGCCGGAAGGTCTCCCGTCCGGCCTCGTAGAGGAGCTCGAGGCGCTCGTCGCTCGCGGCGAACCGCGCCCGCGACGCCTCCGGGTTCGCGTATTCGCGCAAGTGGAGGTCCGACAGCGCGCAGGACCCATCGATCACGACGACCTTCAGGTACCGCAGCGTATAGACCTCGGAGGTCTCGAGCGCGTAGGTGCCCGGCGCGAGGTCGAACGCAACGAGGGGAGTCGTGCCCGAGGAACGTTCGAGAAGGATGTCGCCGTCCTTGAGGAGCTCGTCGAACACGAACAGCAAGCGCGTCTTCTCCGCGCAGGACGCGGTCGCACCGAAGAACCCGGTGAGGTCCTTGCCGAAGTCGAGGATCCTGTACTGGCCCGTCGCGAGCGCAAGGATCGACGACCCGTCGACACGCTCGTCCTCGAACTCCTGCCCGATGCGGTCCGGTGCGAAGCGGAGATGCTGGAAATCGACGGACGGATTCGCCTCGCATTCACCGGCCCGCCACCCCTTCTTGCAGGTTCCGATGCAGCGGTCGAAGACCGCGACCCAGGAAGCCTCCGCCGCCGGATCCTCGACGGAGGTCCCTCTTCCGACGACCGCAATCGGCATCCGCAGCGCGAAATCGGGCATGGGTGCGCCCCGCTCCAGCAGCGCGCCCTCCGGCCGCGTCCCGCAGGCGAACGTCTCCCGACGGCACGTCGGGTCCGTGCGCCATGCGCCGTGTCGGCCATCCAGGCGCCAGGCCTCGAGGAATGAACCGCGCAGGAAGCTGAACATCGGTACCTTCTGGATCCGCTCGTCGTATCTGCACGCCTCGAAGGAGGTTCCGTCACCGCCCGTGGATGCAAGCGTCCGGCCGGTGCCGTCCGTCAGTTCGGCCTGCAGGAACTCCGGTTGCAGGCAGAGGTGGAAGCCCGTCGTGTTGTACACGGCGACTTCGACGACGAGGACGTGCGTCCCCGGTCCGAGCCTGTCCGTCCAATCGAGCGCGTCGACCCGGAAGAAGCCCTTGGCCGCGCGGGCCGGCCCGTGGCCG
>CAIXGU010000198.1 GCA_903919045.1 uncultured Eubacteriales bacterium
CAGCAGGAGCTGGCGGGCGAGGCGGCCCCAGGGGATCCCGCGGGCAGGGGCATCGATCGACGCGACTAAGGAAGGCACGGGGCGTCTCCTCTCGGGACGACGACTCCGTCCCTCGCTGGACGTCCACTCGTCGGTGGGTGCCGCGATGGTACCATGCCCCTCCGCGGAAGGCAAGTCGTGCGGGAGGGCGTCGATCACCGTGCGATCGACCATCCTCCGTCAGGCCTCCGACCGTCCGCGCGCGGCGGCAGGCTCCCCTTCGGGCTCCGCGGGCATCGGGGACGCGGCGGCGGGGACGACGGCGCAGGTCTCGTCGGAAGCGGTCGGCGCAGGCGAGACGGGCAGCAGCAGCTCCTGGGCGAACCAGCCGCCCTCGAGCGAGGTGGCGAGCTGGACGCGCTTCAGGACGCGGAGGCGGTCGCGGACGATCGAGAGGCCCTGGCCGCGGCCCTCGCCCTTAGTGGAGTAGCCGGGAACCGCGAGACGGTCGAGGTCGGGCGCCTGCGCGAAGGTGTTCGCGACGCGGAAGGAGAGGCTCCCTTCCCCGTCCGCTGCGGAGGCGGCATCGGCGCTGGGTCCGATCCGGAGCTGGACGAGCGGCTGCGGGGCGGCCGCGGCGGCCTCGAGGGCGTTGTCGAGGAGTATGCCGAGGATCTGGCACAGGGGCAGCACGGGCACTGGCAGGTCCGCGACGTCGGCGTCGACGGCGAGCGTGAAGCGGACGTTGCGTTCGCGGGCCTTGGCCGCCTCGGCGGAGAGCAGGCCGAGGAGCGCGGCGCTGTGGATCCGGTGCGCCGTGTCGGAGTCGATCGGGGCGAGGAGCGCGTCGTTCGCGCGTTTGCTCGTGATCTTGTCGGCCACGAAGGCGTCGAGTCCCGGGATGTCCCGCGCGCGGACCAGGCCGACGAGCACCGCGAGGCCGTTGTCGAAGTCGTGGCGCTGGCGGCGGAGCGAATCGACGATCGGCTGCAGCTGCTGGTTGTAGAAGCGCTGGGCGGCGAGCTCCGCTTCCTGCTCCTCGAGGCGCCGGCGCTCCGCGTCGCGCACGCGGATCTGCTCCATCCCGACGAGGCACAGGAGCACGCCGACGAAGGCGACCGACAGGAGCAGGAACAGCTCGTACGGGAGGAAGGGCCGCTCGTGCAGCGGCAGACCGGGGAGGACGAGCAGCAGCGCGGTCGGCGCGAGGACCGTCAGGGCGGCGCCGAGTAGGATCGTGAGGACCGCGGGGCGGATGCGCTTCGGGAAGGAGGCCAGGTACTGCGCGGACGTGATCAGGACGATCAGCAGCGTGTCGAGCATCAGGGCGGAGAGCTGCTCGAGCGGGCCCCCGGCGACCGCCGTCACGAGGGAGCCGCGTTCGAGCGCGAGCCCGAAGGCGCGGAGCTGGAAGACGCCCGCGAGAGCGGTCGGGCCTTCGAGGAGGAAGTGCACCGTCGACTCCGACAGCCCGAACAGCGCGAGGAGCAGGACGGCCGTCGGGACGTCCTCGCGGAGGAAGTGGGAGCGGCGCGTCAGGTAGAGATAGCCCGACATCGCGGCGATCAGGATCAGGATCCACGCTCCCGCTTCGGGCGGGGAGGCGGCGAAGTGCCCGGGCCCGGGGAGAAGTACGACGGCGAGGCCGGCGGCGACCGGCGGGAGGATCCAGGCGGCCAGGCGGCCGGGCGTGACCGTCCGGAAGAAGGACGGGCCGCCCTCCGAATTGGCCGGCTGCTCGAAGAGGGCGCCGGCCTCGTCGGGGCGGAAGAGGCGCACGTACAGGACCCCCAGCAGATGCATCTGCCAGAACGCCACCGCGAAGCGGAGCGCGAGGTCCTGGAACGCGCTGGCGCTCACCGGCGGATCCGGCTCTGCACGATATGCAGGTAGCGGCGTCCGACCTCGAGGCGCGGGCCGCCGACGAGGACGATCGTGTGCGTAATCAGGTCGAAGTCGGCGATGTACCGCAGGTTCACGAGCGTGCGGCGGTGGCAGCGCAGGAAGATCCCGTCGGGCGTCCAGAGCTCGCGTTCGAGGATCTCGACCGACGTGTTGCAGGAGACCGTGCGCGCCTCCTCGTGGATGTAGGTGCGGGTGTCGACGCGCTCGATGTACCGGATCGCGTCGCGGCGGATCCGGTAGATCAGGCCCGCGCTGCGGACCTGGAGGATGTCGTCCGGGCCGCCGGTC
>CAIXGU010000199.1 GCA_903919045.1 uncultured Eubacteriales bacterium
CCTTGCGGTCGAAGGCGAGGAAGACGCCGCGCGGCGCCGTCGCCGCGACCGAGACGGCCGACGGGAGGTTCAGGCGGGCGTCCGTGAAGGGCTCGTGAAGGGGCATCTGCGACCCCGTGAGCACGACCGGCCGGTCGAGCCCTCGGAGCATGTACGAGAGCATCGCCGCGGTGTAGGCCATCGTGTCGGTTCCATGCGTCACCACGATCCCGTCGTAGCCTCCGCCCGCGGGGGACAGCGCCTCGGCGCAGGCGCGGGCGAGCGCGCGCCACTCCTCGGGCTGGATGTTGGAGCTGTCGAGCAGGAAGACGTCCTTCGGTTCGATCGACGCGACGCCGGGCACCTCGGCGGCCTCGGGCACGCGCGCGAGGAGCTCCGCGGCGCGGTACGCCGGGTGCAGGCCGTGGCGCGACTCGGCCGCGGCGATCGTGCCGCCCGTCCCCAGCAGCAGGAGCCGCTTCCCGCCTTCGCCCCGCCCCGCCGTCATCCCGCCTCCAGGCGCATCGCGCCGGCGAAGAGGCCGATCGCGGCCATCGCGGCCTCGGTCGTGGGTCCGTCGGCGATCCAGGCATCCAGCGTCTCCGGCAGCAGGATCGCGGGCATCCGGTCGTGGAAGGGCGCGATCAGGCCGTTCGGCGCCGTCGTGAGCAGGACGAAGGCGTTCAGCGCCGTGCCGTCCTCCTTCTTGAAGCGGTTCCAGAGCGCGGCCAGATAGAACATCGGGTGCGCTTCGACGCGGAGCCGCGCGCGCTGCGGACGGGCGCCGCGCTTGTCCCATTCGTAGAAGGCGGTCGCGGGCACCGCGCATCGGCGCACGAGGCTCCCTCGGAAGAAGGGCTTCTCCTGCACGGTCTCGCTGCGCGCGTTGAAGACGACCTTCGGCTGCCCTCCGAGCGGGAACCCCCACGACAGCAGCCCGACGCCGTCCTTGGAGACGACGGGCGCCTCGTCCTTCGGGAACAGGTCCGCCTTCCCGATCGACGCGACGCGCTCGGCGCCGTAGCGCTCCTCGATGCGGCGCGCGATGTCGCGCAGCGTCTCCTCGTCCTCGCCGAAGTCGATCCGGAAGGTCGCGCACATGTCAGGCGAGCCGCTTCAGGATCCCGCGCGCCGCGAGCACGCCGCTCGCGCCGGCCTGGGACAGCCCGCGCGTGATCCCCGCGCCGTCGCCGGCCGCGAAGAAGCCCGGGAGCTGCGTCTCGAGCTCGGAGGTGAGCGTGAGGCGTGCGCTGTAGAACTTCACCTCGACGCCGTACAGCAGCGTGTCGTGGTTCGCCGTGCCGGGCGCGAGGCGGTCGAGCGCCTGGATCATCTCGATCAGGTTGTCGAGATGCCGCTTCGGCAGGACGAGGCTCAGGTCGCCCGGCGTCGCATCGAGCGTCGGCCGGACGAAGCTCTGCTCCATCCGGTGGGCGTTCGTGCGGTTGCCGCTGATGAGGTCGCCGTACCGCTGCATCAGGACGCCGCCGCCGAGCATGTTCGACAGCGAGGCGATGCGCTTGCCGTACTGGTACGGCTCGCGGAAGGGCGACGTGAACCGGTTGCTCACGAGCAGCGCGAAGTTGGTGTTCTCGCTGCGCAGCTTCGGGTCCGTGTAGCTGTGTCCGTTCACCGTGATGATGCCGTCCGTGTTCTCGGTGACGACGTGGCCGTACGGGTTCATGCAGAACGTCCGCACCTGGTCCTTGTACTGCTTCGTCCGGTACAGCAGCTTCGCCTCGTACACGGCGTCCGTGACGTGCTTGAACACCGCCGCCGGCAGCTCCACGCGCACGCCGAGGTCGACCTGGTTGTTGATCGGCTCGAGCCCGAGCCCGCGGCACTGCCCCGTGAACCACTCGGCGCCCGAGCGGCCCGGCGCGGCGACGAGGAAGCGGCAGCCGACGGTGCCCTTCGCCGTCTCGAGGGCGAACCCTCCGTCCTTCCGGGGCGAGAACGCATGCACCTTGGCGTTGCACATGACGTCGAGGCGTTCGGTCAGCCACTGGTGCTGCTTCGCGAGGAGCTCGCGGTTCTTCTCGGTTCCGAGGTGCTTGCAGCGCGCGTCGAGCAGGTGGAGGTCGTAGCCCAGGGCGAGGCGGCGGATCCGGTCCGCCTCCTCGGTGTAGGTGGAGAAGGACTCCTCGGTCGCGCCGAAGGCCACGTTGACGCGGTCGACGTACTCGATGAGGGCCATCACCTCGTCCGGACCGACGTAGTCGCCGAGCCAGCCGCCGAACTGCGTCGTGAAGTTGAACTTCCCGTCCGAGAACGCACCCGCGCCGCCGAAGCCGCGCATGATCGAGCACGTCGGGCAGTCGACGCACGAGTCCGAGCGCTTGTCGATGATCGGGCAGGACCTGCGGCCGATCGCGGGGCCCTGCTCGAGCAGCGCGACCTTCAGGTCCGGGCGCCGCGTGACGAGCTCGTACGCCGCGAAGATCCCGGCGATGCCGGCGCCGATGATCGCGACGTCGTATTCGCCGCTCCGCGCCGCGGTCATGCCGGGCTGCCCTCCTGCGGAAGCGCCGGGGAAGGAGCCTCCGCCCGGGCGTAGCCGAGCTCCTCGGCCGTGCAGTGGCCTAGCGCGACGGCGGAGGCCTTGAGGGTCGCATAGAGCTCGGCCCAGGTCGCCACGACGTAGGGGGTCACGAAGAGAACGCCGACGCAGCAGGCGAGGAAGCCGAGAAGGTACCAGCCCAGGAACGAGAGATCGAGGACGAACATGCCGGCCTTGTGGCCGTCGCTCATCGCGATGCTGAGCCGCAGGGCGCGGCGGTGGCCGATGCCCGGGTTGTCCGCCAGGATCCAGGGCGTCAGGCGGTACGCGTACGAGCGCATGATCGCGGGGATCAGGAGCGCGAAGCCGACGGCGAGCAGGACCGACGCGATCCCCATCGGGACGAGGTCGAACGAACCCGTCTCGATGCGCGTGGCGGCGAGGAGGACGCCGGCCGCGGAGAACGCG
>CAIXGU010000200.1 GCA_903919045.1 uncultured Eubacteriales bacterium
CTCCGCGGGGGTCATGCAGCCGACCGTGACCATGTCCTGCGGCCGCAGCGTCGCCCAGGCGAAGTTCAGCCCGACGAACGGCGTGCAGCGGCCGGCCGCCATGGGCTTGATGCTCATCACCGGCTTCTTCGCGTCCCAGATGATCTTGTGGATGTACTCGATCTCGACCTGCATCAGGAAGCCGAGGCAGTTCCAGATCTGGATGTACGTCTCGACGTCGTAGCCGTTCTGGTCGGAGTAGAGGATGAGCTCGGGCATGTGCGCGGAGAGGCCCGGGACCATCCCGGCGTCGCGGATCATCGCCGTGTAGTCGGGCAGCCGCTCGATCGTCTGCCGGTTCTTGTTCACGAGCTGCTCGGCGCAGGCGTGGTGCAGCAGGCAGAAGTCCGACCCCTCGGCCTTCGACCGCGCGATCGCGGCCTTGGCCTCGCGGCGGCCCTCCGCGGTGTCGTCCACGTTCACGAACGGCGTGTCGATGCGGACCAGGCGCTTCCCGGTCCGGTCCTCGGCGATTTTCATGGCGTCGAGGATCAGCGGCTGCGTGGAGAGCGGCCCCATCACGGAATCCACGCCCTTCGCGAGGAACGCCTCGAGCACCTTCGCGGCGTCCTCGGGCGCCGCGATGCGGCTGCGGATCAGGTCGTCCGCCGCGGCGCCGGTGTGGCTCCAGCCCAGCAGCCAGTTCGTGCCGATGATCAGGCGGGAGACGGAGATGCCGCCGACGGTCGTGCGGGGGAAGTTCGCTTCGCTCATTCCTCGGTCCTCCTTCGGTAAGCTACAGGACGCCCGAGCGCACGAGGTGCGCGCGGATCGCGTCCGTCACGAGCGCGTGGTCCTCATCCCGGGAGAGGCCGGACACCGCGACCGCCCCGACGACGCCGACGTCGCGGATGCGGATCGGGAAGGCCCCGCCGGCCGGCGCGTAGTCGGCGAAGGAGACGCCATAGCGCGACTCGAGCGTGAGCCCGTTCGCCCGGAGGCGCTCGCCGAGCTGGGCCGAGCTCATGTGGAACCGCTGGACGACCCGGGACTTGCGCTGCAGCCACTGGTCGTGGTCGGGCGCGCATCCGTCGGAGGACCAGTGGAAGAGCTGCTGCCCGCTCCGGGAGATGTCGCAGGCGATCGCGGCGCCGCGGGCATTTGCCGCCTCGACGATCGAGAGGCCGATCGCGAGCGCGTCGTCGCTCGTGAAGCGCGGGAAGACCAGTTCCCGTTCCTCGGCGACCAGGCGGGCCAGAAGGCCGTCATCCATCGTCCGGCACCCTCCCTGCATCGGCGCGGGAGCCCCGCTCCCGTCGCGCGCAATCCTTTTCCCATTATAGCGGATGGTCCGTGAAAATTCGAAGAATCTTTCTGAAAATTTCGGGTCGGCCTCTGGAACCGCGAGCCTACGCGAACGCCACCGTCTTCCCCGTGCGGTGGGACTCGTAGACGGCCTCGAGGATCCGCGTCACGACGTACGCCTGCTCGGGGAGGACGCTCGGGTCGCGGTCCTCGAGGATCGCCCGCAGCCACTGCTCGGCCTCGTGGAGTCCCGGGTCCGCCATGACCTCCGCCAGGGTCTCGATGTTGCCCGTATACTCGGTGTACTTCCCGGCGCCGGTGATCGTCTCCTCGACGAGCATGCCGTGCGCCACCCGGTTGAGGACGAGCCGGTACGGCGTCGCGAGGCCGCCGCGGATCTCCGCGCCGCCCTTGGTCCCGCACAGGGTCGTCGACGCCTCCTGGTTCTCGGTCGTATTGAGCGCCCAGGACGTCTCGAGCGAGACGGTCGCCCCGTTCTTCATCTTCACGAAGCCGAAGGCGGAGTCCTCGACCTGGTACTGCCCGGGCGCCCACTCGCCGAAGGGGTTCCCTTCGGGCTGGTCGTTCAGCTTCCAGAAGACGGAGCCCGTCACGGACGCGGGCTCGTAGTTGCCCATCATCCAGAGCGTCAGGTCGAGCGCGTGCGTGCCGATGTCGACGAGCGGCCCGCCGAAGCCGGTCGCGCTGGGGCGCAGGAGCCAGGTCGGGACGCCGCGGCGGCGGACGGCGTGGGCGCGGGCATAGTAGATCTCCCCGAGGAGGCCCGAATCGACGGCCCTGCGGAGGGCGACGACGTCGTCGCGGAAGCGGGTCTGGTACCCGATCGTGAGCTTGCGCTTGTTCCGGCGCGCCGCCTCGACCATCCGCCACGCGTCGGCGGACGTCTCGGCCATCGGCTTCTCGCAGAGCACGTGCTTGCCCGCGTCGAGCGCCGCGACCGTCACGGAGGCGTGGTAGGCGTTCGGGGTGAGGACGTGCACGACGTCGATCGACGGGTCCGCGAGCAGGTCCTGGTACTCGGCGTAGGTCCGGGCGTCGGCGCAGCCGTACTTCGCCCGCGAGGACTCCCGCCGCGCGGCGTCGGCGTCGCAGAAGCCGGCGATCTCGCAGAGGTGCGGCAGCTTCGCGAGGCTGGGGAGATGCTTGGTCTGGGCGATCGCACCGCAGCCGACGAGCCCGACGCGCAGCGTTCCGTTCTTCATGGGGAGCCTCCGTCGCCTTCCGCTGCCGGAGCGGCATCCGCTCCGTCCGACGGTGCCATTGTATGAAGCTATGTAAATTACGTCAAGATGCAAAGCAAATTTTCAGTTTTCTTACATTTCCGTAAATGCGGTCCGCGCAGAATCTCCGAGATTTCCATCTTCCAGAAGGCGCGATCCGTGGTACACTCGAGGCAGTTATCGTTATCTGCCTCGAGGCGACCGTACCTGGGGCGCCGCGGAGGCGGAAGGAGGCGCGGAATGGCTTC
>CAIXGU010000201.1 GCA_903919045.1 uncultured Eubacteriales bacterium
CCGGCCCGTCGCGCCGGACGACGAGCAGCCCGTCCTGCATGCTGCCCGCGAAATAGTACTGGTTCACGCGCCCGAGCAGGAACACCGTGCCCCAGGCCGAGTCCTTCCGGTCCATCGCCGCCCGCAGGCGCGCGATCCGACGCTCCGACTCCCCGCAGCGCGGGTCCGTGCTCGCCATCCTCTTCCCTCTCCTCCTCAGCCCTTCCGGAAGTCCTTGAGGTACCCTTCGGCCGACCGGTTCAGCTCGCGTGCGAACGCGCTCTCGAACTTCCGCTCGCAGAAGGCCTTCGCGAACGCGTCGAAGTCCTGCGGGATCCGCTCGCCCTTCTCCTGCTGCCGGCGGTGCATCTCCCGGATCTCCGCGTCCGTCAGCTCGCGGTAGGCGTTCTCGGACACGACGTACTCCCGCTCGAACCGGGCGGGCTTGCGCCGGTCCTTCTGGCGGTCCGTGGGCCAGCCCAGGACCAGCATCGCCGCGGGGAAGGCCCCGTCGGGGATGCGCAGGAGCTCCTTCATCCGCTCGCGGTTCTCGAGCACGTCGCCGATGTAGCAGCTGCCGAGCCCGAGGCTCTCCGCGGCGACGACGACGTTCTGGGCGGCGATCAGGGCGTCCGCGGCGCACAGCAGCGCGTCGCCCGCCCCGAGCGGCCGCGGCGAGAGTCCCGCGGCGCGGTAGGCCTGCATCCAGCGGTGCCCGTCCGCGAGGAACACGAGCACGACCGGCGCCTGGGCGATGAACGGCTGGTGGTCGCACAGCTCCGCGAGCTCGGCCTTGAGCGCCTCGTCCGTGACGTCCACGACGGCGTAGAGCATCTGGTTGCCCGCCGTCGGCGCCTGGAAGGCGCAGTCCAGCAGGACCTCCTTGAGCGCCGGGTCCACGGCGCGCGGCTCGAACGCCCGCATGCTCTTCCGGTTCCGGATCCCTTCGATCGTCCCGTTCATGCCCATACGCCTCCTGCCATGAGAGCGATGATACCATCTCCCGTCCAAGGATTATAATGGAAGAAGCAAGGACCCTCCGACGGATCGCGGATGCCAGCGCGCCGGCGCACGGCCGGCAGGACGGGGCTCCATGCTCGACGGACTGGTCGTCGCCGCCGGTTTCTCCTCCCGGACCGGAGAGCGCCACAAGCTCCTCGCGGATCCGGGCGGAATTCCTATGATCGCGCGCACCGTCCTCTCGCTGCTCCCCCACTGCGACCGCGTCCTCGTCGTCACGGGCCACCGCGCCGACGACGTCGCCGACGCGCTCGCCGACCTCCCCCGCGTCGCGCTCGTCCCGAATCCGGCGTACCGCGACGGCATGTTCTCCTCCCTCCGCGCCGGCCTGCGCCGCGTCGAGGCGGACCGCTGCCTGTTCCTGCCGGGCGATTGCCCGTTCATCTCCGCCGCAACCCTCGCCGCGATGCGGGACCGCACCGACGATGTCCTCGTTCCTCGATTCAACGGCCGCCCGGGCCATCCCGTCCTGCTCGGTCCGCGGGCCATCCGCGACCTCCTCGCCGATCCGGCGCCCGCCTCGCTGCGCGATTTCATCGCCGCCCGCGGCGGCGCCTTCCTCGACGTCGACGACCCCGGCGTCCTCCGCGACGTCGACACGCCCGAGGACCTGGCGGCGCTGGCCGCGGAGTTCGCGGGACCGCCCTCGGAGACGCTCGCGGAAGCGGCCGACGCCGGCTTCTCGCGGTCCGTCCGCCGCACCGACGCCGCCGCGAAGGCCGACGGCACCGCGGCGTACGGCGCCGACCTCGCTCCCGACGGCCTCCTGCGCGCCCGGACGCTGCGGTCGACGCAAGCCTGCGCGCGGCTGCTCGGCGTCGACGTCCCGCCGCTGCCGGACGGGTACGTCGTCGTCGACGCCCGGGACATCCCCGGCCGGAACCGCATGCCCGACGCCTTCGACGACTGGCCGTTCCTCGCCGAGGGTCGCGTGGACCACATCGGGCAGCCGATCCTCCTGCTCGTCGGGCCGGACCCGCTGGTCCTCGAGGACCTGCTGCGCCGCTTCGAGGTGCGGTACGCGCCCGAGACGCCCGTCCTGTCCGTCGATCGCTCGGACGTGCGGTTCGCGGAACAGGCCTTCGAGCGGGGCGACGTCGACGCCGCCGCGGCCGCCGCCGTGCGCACGGTCGAGGACGCGGTGTCGACGGGGCCCCAGGAGCACGCGTACCTCGAGCCGCAGGCCATGCTCGCCGCCTGGGGGCCGGACGGCGTCGTCGTGCAGGGCTCGATGCAATGCCCCTATTACGTCGTCGAGGCGCTTTCCGCGGCTCTCGATCTGCCGCCCGGCCGCTGCCGGGTCGTGCAGCTCCCGACCGGCGGGGGGTTCGGGGGCAAGGAGGAGTACCCCTCCCTGCCGGCCGTGCACGCGGCGCTCGCGTCCCGGAAGACCGGCCGGCCC
>CAIXGU010000202.1 GCA_903919045.1 uncultured Eubacteriales bacterium
CCAGGCGGTCGGCCATGGCGTTGAAGGCGATCGAGAGCTTCCCGATCCGGGACCGGTCGGACAGCATGCGGCGGACCCGGAGGTCGTACCGGCCGGCGGCGATCGCCGTCGCGGCCGTCTCCATCTCGCGGATCGGCCGGGAGACGGTCCGGATCGACCAGAGCCCGATGCCGAGCAGCAGGAGGAAGAGGGCGCCCGTGAGGAGCGCGATGCGCAGCCGCAGGGCCGCGCCCGCGACCTGGATCCCGGTGACCGGCATCGCGGCCCGCACCACGACCCCCGCCGCGCCGTCGAGGATCGCGAAATACATCATGTCCTGCTTCAGGGTATCGCTGTAGCGCGTATCCCAGGCCCCCGCCGGGTTCGCGAGGGCGCCGGCGACCTCGGGACGTCCTAGGTGGTTGTCCATCGTCGCGGGATCCGCAAGCGAATCGGCGAGGACGGTCCCGTCGGTCCGGATCACGGTCATGCGCACGACCTGATCCGCGGCCGTGAAGATGCCCGCCGCGCTCCGGGCCGCGGCGACGGCGGAGGCCCCCGACGCGAGCTCCGCGCGGACGGTGTCGACGGCGTCGGTCAGGCGCTCCCGGACGAGGGTGTTCGCGGTGTCCGTCAGGACGGAGAGCGAAACGGCGCCGAGAAGCAGCATCGCGGCGAGCGAGAGCGCGAGGAAGATCGCCAGCGTCCGATTGAGCATTTCCCTTCCCTCCTCAGCCGGCGTGCGGCGCGCCGTCCTCGCGATAGCGGTAGCCCCGTCCGCGGACCGTCTCGATGAGCGGCGAAACCGGGTCCTTGTCGCCGAGCTTCTGCCGCAGCTGCCTCACGTGGACGTCCACCGTGCGGGTCTCGCCCGCGAAGTCGTAGCCCCAGACCTCGCGGAGGAGGTCGTCCCGGCTGAAGGCGATGCCGGCGTTCGCGAGGAGGTGCCGGAGCAGCTCGTACTCCCGATGCGTGAAGGAGACCTCGACGCCGTTCCGGTACACGCGATGGCGGGCGTCGTCGAGCACGACGCCGCCGGCGCCGTGCAGCTCGCCCCGGGAGGCCTCCGGCGGACGGTTCGACGGCGCCGACGCGGCGGGTGCGCCGCCCTCCGCGGGGAGCGCCATCCCGGCGCGCCGGAGCAGCGCGCGCACGCGGGCCCTGAGTTCGTTCACCCCGAACGGCTTGGCGAGGTAATCGTCGGCGCCGGCCTCGAGCCCCCGGACCTTGTCGGCCTCGGACCCTCGCGCGGTCAGCATCAGCACCGGGGTCCGGGCGCCGGCGGGCATCGCGCGGAGGAGCGACAGCACGGCGAAGCCGTCGATCCCGGGCAGCATGACGTCGAGCACCAGGAGGTCCGGGGCGTGCCGCGCGTCGGCGGCGAGCGCCTTGAGGAAGGACTCGCCGTCGCGATGCACCGCGACGTCGTGGCCCTCCGCCGCGAGGTTGTAGCGCACGAGCTCGGCGATCGCGGCGTCGTCCTCGACCAGTGCGAGCCTCGGCATGGCCCGCGGTTCCTTCAGTTGAGCGAGCGGTGGTCGCCTTCCACGAGGAAGACGACCCACTCGGCCACGTTCGTCGCGTGGTCGGCGATCCGCTCGAAGTACTTGCAGATGAACAGGAGCTCCACGAGGGACGGCACGCTGTCCGGGTCGACCGCCATCAGGTGCACGAGGTCGGCCTTGACGCGCTCGTAGGTCTCGTCGACCCGGTCGTCGGCCTTCGCGACCTCCGCGGCCTTCGCCGCGTCCCGGGAGACGTAGGAGTCCAGGGCGCCGCGCACCATCCGCTTCGCCTGGTCGGCCATCGTGACGATCGGATGCGGAAGGACGATCCGCCGCATCCCCGCCAGCGCGATGATCCGCTCGGAGATGTCGGAGGCGTGGTCGGCGATGCGCTCGAGGTCGGTCACGAGCTTCAGCGCCGAGGCGACGTCGCGCAGGTCCCGGGCGACCGGCTGCTGGCGCGCGATGATCTCGAGGCAGCGCCGCTCGATGTCGTGCTCCATGTCGTCGATCGCGTCGTCGTCGCGCACGGTCGCGCGGGCGAGTTCCGGATCCATGCGCTCGAGCGCGGCCACCGCGTTCCCGATCGCGGTCTCGACGAGCGCCCCCATCCGCACGATCTCGGCATGGAGGTCCTCCAGAACGGTCTCGAATGCCTGCCTCGGAACCATGTCGCGTCTCCCTCCGGCGGCCGCTCAGCCGAAGCGGCCCGTGATGTAGTCTTCCGTCCTCCGGTCGGCCGGCCGCTCGAACAAGGCGTCGGTCGGACCGTATTCGACGACCTCCCCGATCAGGAAGAAGGCGGTCCGGTCGCTGATCCGGGCGGCCTGCTGCATGTTGTGCGTGACGATGACGATCGTGTAGCTCTTCTTCAGTTCGTTCATGAGATCCTCGACCTTGAGGGTGGATTGCGGGTCGAGGGCCGACGTCGGCTCGTCCATCAGGAGGATCTCCGGACCGACGGCGATCGTGCGGGCGATGCAGAGGCGCTGCTGCTGCCCGCCCGACAGGCCGAGCGCGCTGCTCTTCAGCCGGTCCTTCACCTCGTCCCAGAGGGCGGTGCGCCGCAGGCTCGACTCGACGATCGCGTCGAGGTCCGCCTTCCGCTTCACGCCATGCGTGCGGGGCCCGTAGGCGACGTTGTCGTAGATCGGCATCGGGAACGGGTTCGGCTTCTGGAAGACCATCCCGACGCGCCGGCGCAGGTCGACGACGTCGATGTCGCCGTAGATGTCCTCGCCGTCGATCGTCACGCGGCCCTCGATCCGGCAGTCCGGAACGAGGTCGTTCCTCCTGGTGAGGGGCTTGAGGAAGGTGGACTTGCCGCACCCGGACGGGCCGATGAGCGCCGTGACGCGGCGTTCCGGGATCTCCAGGGATATGCCGCGGAGGGCGTGGACGCTTCCATAATGGAGATTCAGTCCCTCCGTGCGGATGATGTTCCTCTCTTCGACGTCCATGGCCCGAGTATAGCGCACTTCCCGGCCGCCGCCCGGTCCGCGCGGGAAGGTCTTCGTTCGGGCGGCGTAAAATCGGCGTAAGGACCGCGTCGCGGCTAGATCGCGACGATCGTCGTGCCGGGGTTCCGCGCGTTCCAGTCCGGAAGCTCGCGGACCGCCGGGTACTTCGCCGCGAGGGCGAGGGACGCCGGGTCCGCCGGACCGAAGGACTCGCCCGGGACCGCGCC
>CAIXGU010000203.1 GCA_903919045.1 uncultured Eubacteriales bacterium
CCCGCGACAGGCGGTGCGCCGCCTTCTGCAGCGGCTGCGCCTCGCCGGCCCATTCGGCCTCGGCGTGGTAGATCACGGCCGCATCGCAGACGTGGAGCCCCCCGTCGAGGAGGTGCGACAGGCGGTTCAGGTAGTCCATGAGGATCCGGAAGTGCCGGAACTGCGGGTTGTGCCCGCGCGCGTAGAAGTGCGGCGGGCAGTCGGGGTCCGGGAACTCCTTCGGGGAGAACGCATGCGGGACGAAGCGGTTGATGCCGCGCACGAGCGCGTGGTCGGCGACCCACTTCATGGTCCGCAGGCCGGTCGCCCAGCCGGACGCGCCCCAGATCTCGCACATCGCGACGCCCTGCTTCTTCGGATCGATATGGCCGGCCGACGAGCCGAGCTTGCACAGGGCGAAGTGGAAGAACTCGGGGTCCTGCATGAGCCCGGGCATCGCCCCGCGGAAGTCCACGAGACGCGGCAGCACCTGCTGCCCGATGATGTCGACGCCGGCCCAGCGCTGGCCGGACCGCGCGCGGAAGAAGTGCCCGGCCCCGGCGCCGAGGCGGGCGTGGACGTCCATGTCCTCGATGACGTGGCCGATGTACCGGACGCCGTGGTCGGCGCACCAGTCGCCGACCTTCCGCGAGAAGTTCCGCGCGTAGAGCGCCGTGACGAGGTCCATGTACGCGAAGCGGACGGCGGGCGTGGCGGCGCCGATGTCCTCCCAGAGACCGGGGAGGCGCGTCGCGGCCTGCGGCCCGAGGCGCTCGGCGAGGAGGCGGCCCAGCTCGTCGGACCACGGGAGGACCATCCGCTTCTTCCCGAGGATCTCGTCGAACTGGTAGCCCTTCGTATTGCCGAAGCAGGGCTCGTCGGAGAAGAAGCCGAGGAAGGTCGTCCCGAAGTCGGCGCCGTAGCGCGCGTAGTGCGGCTCGTGGACGGCGTCGATCAGGACCTGCACGGAGTCCGCGTCGATCAGGTTCACGTAGTCGGCCCGCCCGCCTCCGCTGCGCGTGACGAAGAGGACCGAGACGCGCCAGTTCCCCGCCGGGACGTCAAAGCGGAGCAGCCCGTCCGCGACCTGCGCGGTGAGGTCGAGCGCCCCCTCCCCGTCCGTCCGGAGGGCGACCACCGCGTGGATCCGGTCGTCGCCGCATATCTTCTCCTCGGGGTGCATCCAGTCGAAGGCGTTCAGGAAGTCCCCGACGCGGTAGGTCATCCCGGCGGCGGGGCCGCTGGCCTCGAAGGTCTTCTGCTGCAGGAAGATGCGCCCCTTCTCGGGGTACCGGTCCCGGATCCAGCCGTTCGCGAACCCCGTCGGGAAATGGGCGTCGTCGAGCAGCCAGACCTTCATCCCGTGCGTGCGCGCCTCGTCGAGGACGATGTCCATGTCGCGCCACCAGCCGGGTCCGGCGAAGTCGGGGTGCGGGCGCGCCTCGACGCAGACGGCGCCGATGCCGGATTCCCGGATGCGGCGCATCTCCTCGCGGAGGACGGCCTCGTCCTCGCCGTGCTGCCAGAAGAACGGCAGGAGGTAGTTGCCGCCGCGCCCTTCGATCAGGTCCTTCAACCGAGCGTCCATGCGTCCCCCTCCTCCAGGTCGAAGCCCAGGAACGCCGCGCGGTTCGCGCTCGCCGTCCCGTTGGCCGTCGCGTACGGGCCGATCATCGTGCCGACCATGCCGCCGACCTTCTCGGGCTGGATCAGCCGGCCGTCGGCGTGCGCGAGCAGCGTGCGGAGCGGGCCGTCCCCCTCGGCGTACCGGAAGGCGAAGTCCTGTCCGCGCAGGTCGATCTCGAGCGCCACGGGGCCGGCGCCGCCGTCCGCGAGCGGGGCCGACGCGAGGACCGTCTCGGTCGTCTCGTGCGTGAATCCCGGTAGGTGCGGGTAGCCGGTGAATGCCGTCGTCGCGAGGACGACGCGCACGACCTGGCGGCCGTCCGTGCTCCCGCGCTCCAGGCGGTACTGGTGGTTCATCGCCTGCATCACGACGAGGCCGGCCGCCTCCGCGCCGGTCGCGGCGCGGAAGTCGAGGCGCGCCGCGACGCGGCAGGATGGCGCGCGCTGCCGCACGAGCACGGCCGCGAGCGCGGGTGGCCGCGCCTCCGGCGGCGGGCCGTGCCGCATCGGCGGGATCGGCGCGCACAGCGGGCGCGGCAGCAGGTCGAGTTCCAGGCGGCCGCCGCCGACGCGGTGGAACGGAGGTTCGGGCGGCGTGCCGAAGAAGGTCCAATCCGGTCCGAGACCGGGGCCGTCGAAGGCGTCGCGCACGGGCGCGGCCGGGACGGGGACGGGCGGCAGCGGATCGGGGTACTCCGCCTCGACGCGGCCGGTCCCGGGGCTGAAGACGGGCCAGCCGTCCTCCCAGGCCACGGGGACGTAGAACGTCTCGCGGCCGAGCGTCTTGTGGTAGCCGCCGATGAGGCGCGAACCCAGCATCACGGCGTGCCAGGATCCGTCCGGCGCCTCGACGAGGTCCGCGTGCCCGATGTTGCAGAAGGGGTAGTCCCGGCCGAGGTGCCGGTGCGTGAGGACGGGATTGCCCGCATAGCCCTCGTACGGGCCGTCGACGCGGCGGCTGCGCGCGACGGTCACGGCGTGGAAATGCTCCGTGCCGCCCTCGGCGATCAGCAGGTAGTACCAGCCGTCCTTCTTGTAGAGATGCGGCCCCTCCGGCGTCGCCGCGTCCACGAGCGCGCCGCCCCAGAGCGTCGGCGCCGGTCCGACGCAGCGGAACGTCGCGAGATCGAGCTCGGACAGCCAGATCACCTGGGGACCCGGCGACCCGTCGGGCTTCGGGTCGCGGCGCGTGCCCGTCAGGTACGCCCGTCCGTCGTCGTCGAAGAAGAGCGACGGGTCGATCCCGGGGAAGTCGGGCAGCCAGTGCGGTTCCGACCACGGGCCGCGCGGGTCCTTCGCCGTGACGATGAAGTTGCCGCGGTCGCTGAAGTTGGTGCCCACGAGGTGGAACGTGCCGGCGTGGTGGCGCAGCGTCGGGGCCATGAGGCCGGCGACCAGCGACTCCGGCTCGACGCGCAGCTGCGAGCGCCGGTCGAGCGCGCAGCCGATCGGCGCCCAGTGCGCGAGGTCGCGGCTGTGCCAGAGCGGGATGCCGGGGAAGAGCGAGAAGCTCGAATTCGCGAGGTAGTAGTCCTCGCCGACGCGGCAGATCGAAGGGTCCGGGTAGAAGCCGGGGATCACGGGGTTGCGGAGCATGGGGCCCCCCTTTCGCGGCGGACGCGGGCCGTCCGGCCCTGCGGCCCGGCGACCCGGTCCGCTCAGCCCACGACGGTGCAGATGCGGAATTCGGGCTCGCCCCCGTGGAGAGGGACCATGAGCGCCGTCAGCTCCTGGAACGCCGGGGTCCGCATGTGCGCGGTCAGGGCGTCCTGGGAGGTCCATTCCTCGAACAGCACGATGAGGTCGGGGTTCCGGACGTCCTGCCCCACTTCGTAGGAGATGCAGC
>CAIXGU010000204.1 GCA_903919045.1 uncultured Eubacteriales bacterium
CAAGGCGGTGAACCAGGGCCTGGCGATGCTGCGCAAGCTGGGCCGCTTCGTGGAATTCAGCGTGTTCAACGACGAGGCCACGGTGGACTGGTCGATCATCGGCGACCGCAAGGAGCTCGACGTCCTCGGCTCGCACCTCAGCCCGTACTGCTTCCCGTTCGTCATCGAGCGGATCGCCGACGGCACGCTGAAGACGGCCGGCGTCGTGACGCGCACGTTCCGCATCGAGGAGTGGGAGGCCGCGTTCGAGGCCGCGACGGGCAAGGACGGGGACCTCAAGGTCGCGATCCGGTTCTAGGGGCGCGGCGGCGCGTACGGTGCCGCAGGGACGCCGCGGGGAGGGACGTCCGGACCGCCGGTCGTCCCTCCCTTGACATCGTCGGACGACAGGAGTAGTCTTAAGGCGTGGACTATCGTCATAGTACAACGGGCGCACCGCCCGATGGAAAGAAGGCGACCCCATGAGACGTCGGACGCTCCTCCCCCTGCCCCTTCTCGCCGCGCTCCTCGCGCTCCCGCTGCTCGCCTCCTCCTGCGCCGGTCCCGCCGCGGCGGGCGACTGGCTCGACCCGACCGCCGGCGCGGCCACGCCCGTTCCCACGGACTGGCTCTCGATCGGGAACGGCATCACCCCTGCGCCCGTCGTCGCCGTCGCGCCCGGGAAGGTGCCCGCGTCGCGCCTCGCCCTGCCGGAGGACGCGTACGGACAGATTCTGCCGACGTCCGACGGCGGGGCCCTCTGGGTCGCCGACGTCGCCGCCGACCCGAAGGACACGACCGGCGCGTCGGGGCGCCGCATCCGCGCGATCCGGTACACCGCGACGGGCGCCGTCGCCTGGGACCGCACCGACGGGACGACGCCGGCGCTGCACGCCTACGTGGGCCAGGCCGTCCTGTTCGCGGACGGCGGCTACGCCGTCGTGCTGCACGAGGCGACGGGCTCCGCGACGGGGACGATGCAGGACCGCATCCTGCGCTACGCCGCGGACGGGACGCCGCGCGCGGCCGACCGGCAGCCGGTCGGCGAGGCCGGCGCCTTCGAGCACGTCTTCGCGCTCGCGGACGGGACGCTGCTCGCGGCCGGCACCGCGCAGGTCTTCGAGGGCGGCACGCAGGCCGCGAGCGAGATCGTCCTGACGCGCATCCCCAAGGATTCGGCCACGCTCGAGGAGCGCCGCTTCGCCCGGAGCGACGGCGTGATGCTGTACGACGCCGACTGGGCGGAGGGCACGGGACTCGTCGCGGTCTGGCGCACGATGGTCCAGGGCGAGGGCGGGTCGACGCGCTGGGATTCGACGGTCGGCCTCTTCGGCGAGGACCTCGCGGAGCGCTGGACGAAGGCGATGCCGGCCGGCCTCGGCCTCACCGGCGCGACCGCGCTCGCGGACGGGAAGGGTCTCTATCTCGCCGCGCAGCGGCAGGCCGGCGACCCGGCGCAGGCGCTGCCCGTCCTCCTGCTTCTGGACAAGGACGGGACCACGCGGTGGGAGCGCACCGGGGAGGGCGGACAGACCTGGTTCCTCGACCCGGTGCTCCTGAAGGACGGCCGCACGCTGGTGGCGCACGCGATGGCGCAGACCGCCGGCGGCGGGTCGACCGAGGTCCTGCTGCTCTCCGCGGCCGGCGAGCCGGTGTCGGCCGTCGCGCGGATCCCCGGCTTCCTGACGTTCCTCGCCGGCACGAAGGACGGCGGCGCGACGCTCTGCACGCGGCAGGCCGTGAAGCCGCTTCCGCAGCCTCCCTACATCTCCTCGATGTGGCAGGACACCCGGGCCGTCGTGGCCCATCTCGACGGGTCGCTGACGGTGACCTGGACGCGGGTCATCGACCAGTTCAAGAACGCGCTGCGGGGCGACGTCGTCGTGCCCACCTCGGAGGGCCGCCTGCTGGTCGGCTGACATCCGGGCCGGTCCGCGGACGCCGGCGGCCGGACGCGAAGACGTCAAGGCTCCGTAACGGAGACGTCAACGCGCCGGCCGCCGCGCGTGCTTCAATGGAACCATGGACCGCCGGCACTCGCTGCTGAATCCGAGCCTGATCGCCATCCCCCTGGCGGTGGCGGGCGTGGTCGTCGCCGTCGCGTTCGCCGTGCTCCATGCGGCGCGGATCGACGCGGACGTCGCGAACGCGCGCATGCTCCTCGTCGTGGCGAACCTCTCGAGCGTGGACGTGAGCCCGGGCGCGGAAGAACCCGCGGACCTCGCGCGCTATCTGCCGCACATGCCCGTCCCGAGCGCCTACGGCGCGGAGCGCCGCTTCGCGGTGTACCGCCGCGACGGCTCGTTCACCGTCTACGCCCTGGAAAGCGAGACGACCGGCTGGCGCTACGACCCGGCCACCGCGACCTTCGGCGGTCCCGAGCCGCTCGCGGACGCCGGGGAGGTCGTCGCGTCCTAGCGGGACCCCCCGGCTCCGGGCCGCGCACCGGCGTCCGGCCCCCGCTGGGCGTTCCGGCGGCGCCGGAGGCGGTAGAACAGATAGCCCAGTCCGACGAGCAGGAACCCGACGAGGATCGGCGCGAAGATCGCCGCCGCGGACATCGTGAACGCGGCCGCGTCCTCCGCCGCGCTCGCGACCGGGGCGCCGAACCCGGCGGTCGCCGCGTTGACGACGGGGCGCGAGGTCGCCTTCAGCGCATGCACGCCGCCTGCGAGGAGGACGCCCGCGAGCACGTACAGCCAGGGGTCGACGCGCGAGGCGGCGCCGCTCGCGGCGACGGCGACGACGGCGCCGGCGGCGGGCCGGATGAAGGTCTGGATCACGTCGTTGACGTGGTCGACGGCGGGGATCTTGTCCGCGACGATCTCGACGGCGAGGAGCACGGCCAGGACGGCGATCATCCACCACTCCCCGAGGATGTCGAACGGGGCGCGCAGGGACAGCCAGCCGAACCGCTGGGCGAGGGCGACCGCGAGCAGCGGGATGTAGGCGTTGAGTCCCGCGGGGACCGCGAGACCGAGGGCTGTCAGGAGTTCCACGTTCCGCCTCCTTCCTTCAGGCGTCCGCGCGGCGGTCGTGCGCCGCGCTGCGCTTCCATGATACCGCATTCCGGCACAACGGGGATGCGGCGGCCGGCCCGGATTGCTATGATGGAAGCAGGGTTCGGCGGACCCCGTTTCCTGCGCCGGACCGCCCTCATGCGTCCGCCCTTCCGCTTCGGTTCGAAAGGAGCTCCCGATGCGACGTGCCCTGCACCGCACCCTTTCCTTCCGCGCACTGGCCTTCTGCGTGGCCGTCCTCCTTCTCGCGGCGCTCCTCGCCGCCTGCGGCGGCGGTCCGACGTCGGCCGAGAAGGCCTATCTCGAGACCGCCCGCAGGACGTTCGCCCCGGTGGAGGACCTCCTCGCCGATGCCGAGCTCGATATGCTCGAGGTCGGTTCAGGGGACGGCGGGGACGTCACCGCCGAGGAGATCGCGCATTACGCGGACCTTCTCACCGCGTACCGCGATCGCATCGGCAACGCGATCGACGGGCTCGAGTCCGAGAAGACCCCGGCGCAGAAGGACCTCGCGGCCTTCCACGCGGCCCAGCTCGAGCGCCTGTCCGCGACGCGGGCGATCGTGGAGGAGTACCTCTCGGTGCTGGACTACACCGCAGCCCTGCTGCAGGTCGGCGCAGCCCTCGCCGTGATGCAGGAGACGCCCTCCGACGACCTCGAGGCCTATTGTCAGGCGGTCAACGAGGCGCTGTCCGGCGGCGTCGGGGTCCTGGAGGCGCTCGACGTCCCGAGCTTCCTGGAGAACACCAACCGGCGCCTGACCGGCGACCTGAAGGAGATGAACGACGCCGTGCTGTACATGCTGGAAGCCGCGTATTATGCGGACCCGCTGCAGCTGGATGCGGCCGGATACCGGATGGAGATCCTCGGCCGCCGGCTCGACGCCACGCTCACCGGCATCGACGCCGACATGACCGAACGCGAGTCCGCCCTGACCGACGCCCTGAAGAAGATCCAATCCGACGAGAAGGCCCTGTCGGAGTGGGTCGACGAGAATCTCGCCGCATAGCGGCCGAAGGAGGAACCCCATGGCGACCTTCTGCCACGAATGCGGCTCCCCGATGAACGCCGGAGACCAGTTCTGCATGAAGTGCGGCGCGCGCATCCTCGCGGTCCCGCCCCCGTCCCCGCCCCCGCAGCCCGTGCAGGCGGCGCCTCCGGCCTACGCCCCGCCTCCGGCGTACGCCCCGGCTCCTGTCCCCGCGCCCGCTCCCGCACCGAAGCGGAAGGGGAAGGGAGGCCTCGTCCTCGTGCTCCTGCTGGTCGCCGCGATCGTCGTCGGCGGGGCGATCGGCGTCTCGTCGCTCCTGACAGGCGGCGGGTCCGCGAAGGACCTCGTCCTTTTCCCGCCCGCGCTCGCCGCATCGGACAAGGTGGACGTGACGACCCGCTACGACGCGCCCGACACGATCATCCCGGCCAACTACCGGTCGCTCGAGTCGATCGCCTACCTGCGCGTCTGGACCGACGGCGGCGACGCGGAGGTCGTCGTCACGGCCGAGATCCCGGGCTTCACGCAGAGATTCGAGAAGAAGCTCACGGCGACCCGCGCCGAGACGGAGCTCACGATCCACCCGCCGCTCGTCGAGGGCGTCGCGGCGACCCTCAATTCCTCGAAGGACGTCCAGCTCGTCCTCTCCGTCACGGACGCGAAGTCGGGCGAGGTCTACCTGCAGGAATCCAAGCCGATCCGGCTCGACTCCTTCTACGACATGCAGTGGGTGGATGCGTCCGGAACGCCGTATTTCGAGAACATCCTGGCCTGGGTGACGCCGGAGTCGCCGCGGATCCGCGACCTGCTGCGTCTCGCCGCCGACTCCGCCTACGAACTGACGAGCGGCGACTTCGGGAACTCGATCGTCGGCTACCAGCCGGTTTCCGGCTACGAACAGGCCGACATCACCTATGTGCAGACTGCGGCGATGATGCACGCCCTCGCCGCCAAGCTGGGCGTCCGCTATCTCATGCAGCCGTTCAGCTCCACGAGCAGCCAGCTGCAGCGCATCGCGACGCCGACGCAGGTGATCGACAGCCAGGGCGGCCTGTGCATCGAGACGGCCGTCACGATGGCCTCGGTGATCCAGGCGACCGGCATGCACGCCGTGCTCGTCCTGCTGCCGGGCCACGCGCAGTGCGCGGTCGAGACGTGGCAGGACTCCGGCGAGTACTTCCTGATCGAGACGACGGCGCTCGAGTCCGCCGTCGCGGGGGAATGGGACAGCGTGATCGGCTATCTCACGAAGGACGAATGGACCGAGTACCTGGGACGGGACGGCTTCGTCGCGATCGACTGCGCGCTGGCCGAGCCGCTCGGGATCAAGCCGATCGGCTGAGTCCGCGGCGGCCGCCCCGAGCGACGGGCCGCAAGGGAGAAGGGCCGGGGCGACGCCGCCTCCGGCCCTTCGGCGCGCCGCGGCCGCGTCCGGCTACCGGACCGGATCGCCGAGCCAGAGCGCCTGGCTGCCGGAGTTCTCGTCCTCGGGGCGCAGACCCTTCGACGCGAGATTGAGCTTGAGCTGCATCTTCCCGGGCCAGGTCGCGAGCCCGATGTATTTCCACCATCCGAGCAGGGTGTCGCCGACCTCGACGTCCGCGCCCGGGTCCACGTCCGTGAAGTCGAGGGCCTGCACCGGCGCGCCGTCCTTCTGCAGGCCGGTCACCGTCAGGTCGAAGCGGCCGACGGACGTCACGTTGTCGGCGTCCCGGCGCGTCGTCGTCCAGGTGCAGGCGCCGACGATCCGGTAGCCGACGGGCTCCTGCGCCGACGCCTCGTGCGTGAGCGAGAACGCGCCGTCCTTCGCGATCGTGAACGAGACCGACCCGGCGGCGTAGTCTCCGACCGGCGACGCGGGGGCGGGGTTCGCGACGCAGCCGGAGACGGCCGTCGCGGAGACGAGCAGGACGGACAGCAGCAGGACCGCGGTCTTCTTCATGGTCCGACCCTCCCGGCTCCATCGTAGACCCGCCGTCGCACGACGGCAAGCGCCCGGGCGCGTCCCGCGTCCCGGCGGTTTGCGTCGCCGCTCCGCGCCGCATACAATGGAGGCGATGACGAACGGTTTCCACCGCTCCCTGCTCGAACGGCTTCCGACCGGCTGCGCCTACGGCCGGATCGTCCTCGACGCGCAGGGCCGTCCCGCCGACGCCGAACTGGTCGAGGCGAACCCGGCCTTCGCCGCCATCTTCGGGCGCGACCCGTCCGACGTGTCCGGCCGCCGCCTGTCCCAGGTGTTCCCGGCGCTCGGGACGATGAGCCACGACTGGATCGCCGCCTTCGCGCGCGCCGCGGAGACCGGACGCACCGAGTCCTTCACGCAGTACGTGCGCCCGATGGGCGCCTGGTTCAAGGTCGTCGCGCAGGGCGAGGGTCCGGGGACCTTCACGCTCTTCCTGTCCGACGTCACGTCGTCGGTCGAATCGTTCCGCGACATCGACATCTTCTTCGACATGAGCCCCGACCTCCTCAGCATCCTCGACGCCGAAGGCCGGTTCCTCAAGGTCAACCGCGCCTGGGAGCGGACGCTGGGCTACCCGGCCGACGAGCTCCTCGGGATGTCGGCCTGGGATCTCGTTCACCCCGACGACCTCGCCGCGACGCGGGCGATCGACCGGCGCACCGGTGCGCACGGACAGATCGAACGCTTCGTCAACCGGTACCGACGCGCCGACGGGACCTACCGCACGTTCGACTGGTCGACCCAGCGCAGCGGCGGCCGCAGCTACAGCGTCACGCGCGACATCACCGAGACCTGGACCTGGATGAACCAGGTCGAGTACCTGAGCTACCACGACAGCCTGACCGGCCTGTACAACCGCCGCTTCCTCGAGGAGGAGGTGCGCCGCCTCGACTCCGGCCGCAACCTGCCGATCGCCGTGATCATGGGCGACGTGAACCGGCTCAAGATCGTGAACGACGCGTTCGGCCACGCCAAGGGCGACGAGCTGATCCGCAAGGCCGCGGAGGCGATCCGCCGCGGGTGCCGCAACGAGGACCTCGTCGCGCGGTGGGGCGGGGACGAGTTCATGGTGTTCCTGCCGCAGACGACGGCCGCCGACGCCGAGCACGTGATGGAGCGCATCCGCGCGTACTGCGCGGACCAGGAGGTCGATTCGATCCGCGTCGACATCTCCTTCGGGCTCGCCGTCAAGACGAGGCAGGAGATGCCGATCGAGGACGTGATGCGCGCCGCCGAGGACGCCATGTACCAGGTCAAGTCGAAGACGGGGTCGCTGTCCCGGAGCGAGCTGCTCGACGCGATCACCGAGGCGATCCACCGCCGCACGCCCCAGGAGAAGGGACACGCCGAACGCGTCGCCGAGCTGTGCGCGCGGACGGCCGAGGCGGTCGGGTGCGGCGGCGAGGAGGTCGAGCGGCTCCGGCTCGGCGGCCTCCTGCACGACATCGGCAAGATCTCCGTCAGCGTGCGGATCCTCGAGAAGCCGGGCGCGCTCGACGAGGCCGAGTGGCGGGAGATGCGCCGGCATTCGGAGACCGGCAGCCGGCTCGTCGGCTCGTCGGAGGAGATGGTCGAGATCGGCAACGCGATCCTGGCGCACCACGAGCGCTGGGACGGGAAGGGCTATCCGCGCGGCATCCGCACGGACGAGATCCCGCTCGAGGCGCGGATCATCG
>CAIXGU010000205.1 GCA_903919045.1 uncultured Eubacteriales bacterium
ACTTCTTCAGCAAGTTCGTGGTCTTCGCCCGTCCCCGCGCCAGCGCGGAGACGACGAAGGCGCCCGAGGCCTGAGGCCGTGCCGGGGTCCCGCGCCCGGGCCGCCGCCCGCAGCCGGCGCTTCTCGCTGGCCTCCCGCCTGTTCAAGGTCGGCTTCGTCCTCCTCGAGCTCGCGCTCGTGGCCGGCTCCTACGTGCTGGCGTTCCTCCTGTTGTTCGGGCGGGACTTCCCGGACCTCCCGATGAACAACTTCGCCGCGTTCGTGGAATCGCTGCCGCTCACGCTCCTCGCGGCGCTCGTCTTCCTCGACCTCTTCGGGATGAACCATTTCTTCCGGAAGACGGGCCTCGACGTCGCCTCCGCGTCCCTGCGGTTCTCCGCGCTCGTGGGCATCGCCGCGATGGCCTCCGCGTTCTTCGTCCGAGGATTCTCCGTGCCCCGGACCGTGATCTTCCTCGGCACCGTGATCCTGTTCGTCGCGATCTCGGCGCTCGGCGGGCTCGGGCTCGCCGTGAGCCGCTGGGTCTACACGAAGGGCCGCCTCGCCGTGGTCGGCTCGAGCCCGCAGGAGATCGAGAAGGTCGTCGCGAAGGTGTCGGGGAACCTCAAGGCCCTCCATGTCCGGCTCGCCGGGACCTGCCTCTGCGACGACGCCGACGCCCTGGACGCCTGCCTCGCGGACGCCTCCGAGGTGCTGATCGGCCCCGAGGTCCCGGACGACGTCAAGGTCCGCCTCCTGTTCGACTGCACGTCGCGCAGCATGCCGGTCTACATCGTGCCGCAGCTGGTCGAGGTGGCGTTCCTCAACAACCGGATGATCCAGTTCTCCGACATGCCCGCGATCATGATCGACCGCCTCGGCCTCACCTCCGAGCAGCAGGCGATCAAGCGCATCTTCGACCTCGTCCTGTCGACGGCGATCCTCGTCCTCGTCTCGCCGGTGATGCTCGCGACGGCGCTCGCCGTGCGCCTGACGTCCAAGGGCCCCGCGCTCTACTCGCAGGAGCGCGTGACGCGCGACGGCAAGGTCTTCCGGATCCACAAGTTCCGCTCGATGCACGTCGACGCCGAGGCGAGGACCGGTCCCGTGATCTCGGGGAAGGCCGACCCGCGCGTGACGCCCGTCGGACGGCTGATCCGGCGCCTCAAGATCGACGAGCTGCCCCAGTTCCTGAACGTCCTCGCGGGCGACATGAGCATCGTCGGGCCGCGCTCCGAGCGCCCGTTCTTCGTCGACCGCTTCACGAAGGACATCCCCGGCTACAGCCAGCGGTTCCGCGTGAAGGCCGGCATCACCGGCTTCGCCCAGGTCGCGGGCAGCTACGATACGCTGCCGGAGGACAAGCTCCGATACGACCTGATCTACATCAAGAGCTACTCGATCCTCCTCGACCTCCGCCTGATCCTGCAGACCGTCCGCGTCGTGTTCTCCACGTCGCTCTACCACCGCACGTTCGAGGCGAACCGCACGGCGTTCTCGACCGAGGCGCGCAAGAAGGACGACCGGGAGGCGAGCGCAACGTGACGACGCGCGAGGAGGCGCTCCGGTTCTTCGCCTCGGCGGAGCGGTTCGGCATCCGCCTCGGGCTGGAGCGCATGCGCTCGCTCATGGACCGCCTCGGCGGCGTAGCGGAAGGTCCCGGCGCACCCCTGTACGTCCACGTCGCCGGAACGAACGGCAAGGGGTCCGTCGTCACCTACGTCGCCTCGGCCCTCGCCGCGGCGGGGTACCGCACCGGCGTCTACACCTCCCCTTATCTGTATCGGTTCGAGGAGCGGATGCGCATCGTCGACGGTTCCGCGTCCCTCGACGACCTCGTCCGCCTCCCGGAGGCCGGCGAGATGCCGGCCGACGACCTCGTCCGCCTCGCCGCGCGCGTGGAGGAGGCGACCGCGGCGATGACGGCGGCCGGGGAGGAGCACCCCACCGAGTTCGAGCTGATCACCGCGGCCGCGTTCCTCTGGTTCGCGGAGCGCGGGTGCGACGCGGTCGTCCTCGAGACGGGGCTCGGCGGCCGTCTCGACGCGACGAACGTCGTCCGCGCGCCGGCGGCCTGCGTCGTGACCACGCTCGGCTACGACCACTGCGACCGCCTCGGGAGCACGCTGGAGGCGATCGCCGGCGAGAAGGCCGCGATCGTCAAGCCCGGCTGCTCCGCCGTCCTCGCGGACCCCGCCGCCGGCGCGACGCCGGAGGACGCCGCCGCCGCGGAGGCCGTCGTCCGCGCCTGCTGCGAAGCAGCCGGCGTCCCGCTGCGCGTCGTGCGCGCCGACGAGGCGACCGTCCTCGCCTACGGCCTCGACGCCCTCGACGGGGCGTCCGGCCAGTCGTTCCGGATCGACCCGCCCGGCGCCGTCCTCGCGACGACGCTGCTCGGCGCCTACCAGCCGTTCAACGCCGCCGTCGCCTACCGCACGCTCGAGGCCCTCGCGGCGCACCCGCGCCTCGCCCGCCTCGACGCCGGCGCGATCGCCCGCGGGTTCCGGCAGGCCGTCTGGCCCGGCCGCTGCGAGATCGCCGCGCGGACGCCGCCGGTCGTCCTCGACGGCGCCCACAACCCGCAGGGCGCGGCGTCTCTGGAATCAACGCTCTCCGCGCTGTTCCCGGGCCGCAACCTGCACTTCGTGTGCGGCGTGTCCGCCGACAAGGACTACGCCGGAATCCTGCGCGCGGTCGTCCCGCCCGGCGAGTTCGGGCTCGGCGCGCGCTACCGCGCCGCCTCGATCCGCTGCGTCGCGGCCGACCACCCCCGCGCCCTCCCGGCCGCCGCGCTCGCCGCGGCCGCCCGCCGCGCCGGAGCGCATGACCTGCGGGTCGAGACGCATGCCGACCCGGAGGAGGCGATGCGGGACGCGATGGAGGAGGCCGCCGAAGACGACGGCGCGGTATGCGCCTTCGGCTCGCTGTTCCTCCTGCGCCAGGCGCGGAGCGCCGTCGACCGCTGGAATGCCGCATCGTCCGGAGAAGGGAACCGCCCATGACGGACTGGCTGCGGGAGGTCCGCTCCTTCCAGCGCCTGGATCCCGCCTCCGCGGCCCTGCCGGTCCCGGAACGCGAGGCCGCCGAGGCCGTCGCCCGCTACAACAAGGCGGTCGGTCTCCTCGCCGCCGACGGCGCCGACATCGCCGCGATCGAGCTCCGCAAGGCCAGCGCGATGACGCCCTCCTTCGGGCAGGCCCTCGTCCTGCTGGGCTGCCTCCAGATGGCCGCCGGCACGCCGGTCTCCGCCTTCCGGACGTTCCGCAAGGCCGCCGGAGCGTCGATGCCCGACTCTCTCCGCGTCCGGCTCGACGACTATGCGCAGGAGGCGTCGGCCGCCGCGGCCGCGACCGAGGCCTTCGAGGAGCGCGGCGAGATGGGCGCCGCCGAGGCCCGCGCCG
>CAIXGU010000206.1 GCA_903919045.1 uncultured Eubacteriales bacterium
GTCCGGATCGGTCGGATCGGCCGTGTCGCCGTCGGAGATGAGCTCCACGGCGAGGGCGTTGTGCTTCAGGTAGCCGTAGCTGGTCCCGTCGCCGTACGTGTACTCGCCCATCACGTTGTCGCCGGCGCTCGTGCCGGACACGAGACCGCCGCGGTCGAAGACGGCCTGGACGGCGACCATGAGCGGAAGCGGATTCCCGTCGTCGTCGAACATCACGCGGGTGTGGCGCTCCTGCCAGCCGCCGTTGAAGAAGACGGCGTCGCAGCCGGCGACGGTGCGGACGAGGGATTCATCCGCGTTCGCATCCAAGTAGTTGTCGATGGCCACCGGGATGAAGACCGGCGTGAAGCCGTAGCCCGTGAACAGGTTCTCGTAGGCCGAGGCGTATTCCTTCTGCGCGGCGACGAGGTCGGTGGTGCCGCTGCAGAAGACCGCGAGCTTCGGGCCGGGCGAGGCCGCCCGCATCGCATTGAAGATCTCGGCGTCGTTGTTCCGGATCGCGCCGCCGAGGAGCATGATCTTCCCGGAATCGGCGGGCCCGGGCGTCGCGGTCGGCGCCGGCGTGGAGGTCGGTCCCGGCGTCGGCGTCGGCTTCGGCTTCGCGGCGGCGGAGGCGAGGGTCGCGGGGAACAGCGCGAGGATCAGCGCGAGGGCCAGCAGGACGGGCAGGACGCGCAGCGTGCGAGGGGTCATGGCGTTCCTCTCTTTCCACCGGGGCCCGGCCGTCCGGACGGCACTGCCTCCGGTCCTGGCGAAGACGGAAACGGAACGGTTGCCCGTCCATCGTAGCACCGGGGCCGGGCGGCGGCAATGCCGCGCAGGATACGGGAAACGGTCGCGCGGGACCGGAATCTTTTATGCTTTTCCAAATCGGTTGCAGTATAGTGGAAGCGGAATCCACCGCGGAGGGAACGCACGATGGCCAAGGGCAGCTCGAACGTCGAGGTCCGCATCTACAACACGCAGCGCATCGTCAACGCGCTGTATCTCCAGGGGCCGATGACCAAGCACGACCTCGCCGAGCGGCTGTCGCTGAGCCCGCCGACGGTCTCCGTGATCCTGAAGGAGCTCACGGCGAAGGGGCTGGTCGCCCCGGGCGAGAAGCTGAAGCCGGTCGGCGGCCGGCCGCCCACGCACATCCGGATCGCCTTCGACTCCAAGGTCTCGGTCGGCGTCGACGTCGCGCAGGCGCAGGTGCGCATCGCGCTCGTCGACCTCGGACCGCGGATGGTGGCGCAGGCGAAGTACCCGCTGGACGCCAGCGCCTCCGCGGACCCCTGGAGCCAGGTCCACGCCTGCATCGAGCGCTTCATCGCGGAGCACGCCGTCGACCCGGACAAGCTCCTCGGCGTCGGCCTCTCCGTCCACGTCCCGATCGAGGACGGCGTCCCGCGGCCTCCGGCGTCGGAGGACGCGTCGGAAGTCCGCGCCCCGGAATGGGACTTCTCCCGCCTGCGCCGCGAACTGGGCCACCGCCTCGAGATCTTCAACGGCGCCAAGATGGCCGGCCTCGCCCAGGCCTGGGGCATCGGCGACACGCACGACTTCGTCTACCTGATGCTCGACGAGACCGTCGGCGGAGCCGTGCTTTCGCAGCGCGGCCTGATCGACGCCGGGCCGAAGAACGCCGAGTTCGGGCACCTGCCCGTCGCGGAGACGAGCGACGTGCCCTGCGTCTGCGGACGGCGCGGCTGCCTCGACGCCTGCTGCTCCGCGCGCGCCCTGCGGCTGCGCACGGGCGTGGAGCCGGAGGATTTCTTCGCGCGCCTCGACGCCGGCGA
>CAIXGU010000207.1 GCA_903919045.1 uncultured Eubacteriales bacterium
CCTCTCGTCGGAAGGGCTGCCGGGGCGATCCGAGGGGTCCTCGAAGCAGGACCGGCGCCGCCCCGCGCGGGGCGGCGCCGGCTGGTCGGATCGGGTGCGGGCGGGCCCGGAAGCAGACCCGGACCCGCTCCCGATCATCCGGGAATCGTCACTTCGCGGCCTTCCAGGCGTCGAGCTGCGACTGCACGAGGTCGATGACCGTCTGCGCGCCCGCGGTCTTCAGGGCGGCGACGAATTCGGCGTACAGCTCGTCCGTGTACTTGCCGGTGAGGATCTGCGGACGGTACTGGTCATTGACGGCCTGCAGGGCGGCGATCTCGTTCTTGACCGTCGCGAGGTTGGCCGTGAAGCCCAGGAACGTGGAGATCGGGGCGCTCTTCAGGGTCGCGAGGGAGACTTCGCGGAAGTCCGCGCCGGCGCCCTTCCAAGGCAGGAGCAGGAACTGGTTGCCCCAGACGAACTCCATCTCGTGGTACTTGACGGACTTCGCATCGGTGCCTTCAGGATATCCCGCCATGCCGTCCGCGACGACGTAGTCGGTGTTCTCGATGCCCCACGTGAGCAGGTTCATCGCTTCCTTGGTGGTGTACAGCCAGTTCAGCCAGGACACGGCGGCCTCGGGCTCGCTCGCGTTGATCGGGACGCCCGTGCCGAACTTGTTGACGTGGCCGGAGCTCAGGATCACCTTGCCGAAGTCGACGACGACGACGTCGTAGCCGGTCGCGGCGGTCTTCGCGGAGACGGCGCCGAGCTCGGTGTTCTGGATCGAGGAGAACGTGAGGCCGGACTTCATGGTGGTGTCGACGTGGTCGGTCGTGGTGATGGAGTCCGGGTTGACCCAGCCGTTGGTCTGCCACTTGCGGGCGCGCTCGCACATCGCCTTCCAGTCCGCGTTCTCGGGCAGGAAGGAGAGCTTGCCGGTGGCCTGGTCGGAGTAGATGATGTACTGGGCGTCGCCGAGCGGGTCGAAGATCTTGGAATCGGCGAACTTGTCGGCGCCGAGCAGGAAGCCGGTGTTGTAGATCACGTTGCGGTTGCCGGCGATCGCCGGGAGGGTCGGATTGGCGGCCTTGACGGCGGCGAAGATCTCCTCGAGTTCGGTGAAGGAGGTCATCGCCTTGGCCTTCTCGGTCAGGCCGAGCTGGTCGAGGATGTCCTTGCGCATGATGATGGAGGTCAGCGCGGCGAAGTTGCGGTAGGTGGGCACGCCATAGGCCTTGCCGGCGACGGAGAACGCGCCGATGTAGTCCTTGACGAGCTCCTTCATGTCCGCGCCGTACTCATCGAGCAGGTCGGTGATGTCGAGCAGCTGGCCGTTGGCGGCGAGCGTCCCGAAGCTGGCGGGGCCGCCGGGCACGACCGTGCAGAGGTCGTAGCCGTCGGCGCCGGCCGGGAACGACGTGGTGAGCTTGGTAGCGTAGTCGGCGGATCCGAGATAGGTCATCTTGACGGTGACGTTGACCGCTTCCTCCGACAGCTCGTTGAGCTTGTCGACGATCGGCTGCGCGTTCACGCCCTTGCCGGGGATGTCGTAGATGATGAACTTGATCTCGGTCGGGGGCGGCTTCGGGGTGGGGGTCGCGGTCGCTTGCGCGGTGGGCGTCGGTGCGGCGCAGGAGGATAGGACGAGGGCGAATGCGAGGACGATGAGAGCGAGAACGGTGAACGTGGTCTTCCTCATTCTTCTTCCCCTTTCTGCTTGCCGGGCGTTTCCCCAGGCGCCTGCCGCGCATCCTATCGCGGATCGGGCGCAAGGGGGCCTCGACAAGAGTCATTGCCATCATTCTATCTGGTGACTATGACAATAAAACCGTCCCGAACCCGGATTCTTCTTGTTCATATTCTGTCCTATCGGTACGTTCTGTGGAAATTATTGTGCAATTGTTATCGTTATCGTGTATATTCTTGTCATGGACACGCTGCAGATCGATCTCGAGTTCCTGGCCGGAAGGGCCGCCGAGCCGCGGGCGCATCGGGACCCCGAGCTCCTCTACGTCCTGCAGGGGGAGGCGACGGTCCTCGTCGAGGGCTTCCCCCACCGCCTGTTCCAGAAGGACTTCCTCGTCGTGAACGCCGGCCAGCGGCACGCCTGCGAGGTCGTGGACGGCGGTCGGGTCGGCACCTTCCACCTCTCCGGCGACCTGATCGCCCGCCAGCTCCGCAGCGACAGCTACCGCATCGAGGTCGAGTCCGTCGCCAAGCAGGGCGCCCACCGGTTCGCGGAGCTCTCCGTCCTCCTCGAGGACCTGTTCGCGAAGCAGGGCGCTGCCGCCGAGGGCCTGCCGCTCTTCCAGCTCTATCTGCGCCTGCTGGACACGATCGTCCGCAAGCACGCCGTGGCGATCCGGTCGGAGGGCGAGTCCGAGAAGGACGAGCGGCGCATCCAGGAGATCAAGGACTACATCCACCGGAACTACGCGTCCGCGATCAGCCTCAAGTCCCTCGCCGCCTCCCTCTTCCTTTCCGAGACCTATCTCTCGAAGTACATCAAGCGTCACCTCGGGACCAATTTCCTCCAGTACCTGAACGAGGTCCGCTACGAGCACGCGCTGACCGGTCTGCTCCATTCGGACCAGTCGATCGCGAAGGTCGCCCAGGGCGTCGGGTTCACCAACCCGCGCATGTTCGGCCGCATGGTCGAGGAGCGCCACGGCATCCCGCCCGCCGCGTACCGCAGGGAATTCCGGGGCGGTCCGCGCCCGGAGCCTCCGTCGCCCGCCGGACGGGGGGGCGCGCCGAACGGTTCCCGCCCGGACGACGCCGCCGTGCCCGAGCCCGGGACCGGCGTCCCGCGCGCGGCGCAGCCCGACCCGGTCCACGAGGCGCTCCCGGCGGAGCCCGCGCTCATCCCCACGGAGACCGTCGTCGTCCCGCCCGTGCCCGTCGGGGACCTGTCCGAGTACTGGAACCGGACGATCTGCGTCGGGACGGCCGACGAGCTGCTCCTCTCCGACGTGCAGGAGCACGTCCTGAAGATGCACGCGCGCCTGCGCGTCCGGTCCGTCCGCTTCGTGCGGCTCTACACGAAGACGATGTACCTCGACTGGCACGAGATCGGGATGGCCTACAACTTCAACCGTCTCGACCGCATCCTGGACTTCCTGCTGAACCACGGCATCAAGCCGCACATCGAGCTCGCGAACAAGCCGAAGGTCCTCTCGCGCCTGTCCCGCCAGGTGACGCGGCTCCAATCGCCCAACGAGACCAACCTGTTCTCGAGCCGCGAGCTGGCGGCGTACTTCTTCGGCCGGCTCGCGGAGCATCTCGACGACCGGTACGGCGCCGACGAGGTCCGCGAGTGGATCTTCGAGTTCTGGATGACCGAGGAAGAGGACATGTTCAACCGCCGGATCATCGAAGCGGAGTCCGTGCGGCGCCACATCGAATGGTTCGACCTGGTGGCGGGCACGCTCCGCGAGCACCTGCCGGGGATCCGGATCGGGACCGGCGGCTTCTCGACGCGCTACAACCGCTCCTATCTCGCGGTCCTCCTCGGCGAGGCCGCGAAGGCGACGCAGCCCCCCGACTTCCTCTCCTTCTATGCGTTCCCGTACGCGCTCTCCTATTACGACGATCCCTCCCGCGGCGCCCCGTACGGGTCGGACTTCGTCCGCAAGCGGACCGAGGAGATCCGTGCGATCCTGGACCGCACGGCCCTGCGCGGAACGCCGATCTGGTTCACCGAATGGAGCATGACGCCCTACGTCAGCAACGCGATCAACGACAGCTGCGTGAAGGCGTCCTACGTGCTGAAGACCCTGATCGACTGCGCGGGGACCGTGGACCTGCTGTCGGCTTGGGTGGGGTCCGACCTCTACGGAGATTTCGTCGAGTCGGACGCCCCCCTGATCGGGGGCCCCGGCCTGCTCACGCGCGACGGCATCCCGAAGCCGGCCTGGTTCGCCTACGAGTTCATGAACGGGCTCGGCCGACGCATCTTCGACCGCGGCCCCCACCACCTCGTCACCGGCGACGGGCACGGCGGCTGGTGCATCGTCTGCCACAACCACAAGAAGCTCAATGCGCTCTTCCACATCCAGCCGGAGGAGCGGATCGACATGCTCGCGATCGACGACCTGCTGGCCGACGCGCGGCCGCTGTCGCTCGATTTCCGGCTCGAGGCGGGCTCCGCCGACGCGTACCGGGTGCGCACGCTGTCGGTCAGCCAGGAGCACGGAAGCGTCCAGAACGAGTGGGTGAACATGCTGCGTCCGAAGCGACTCGACCGCGAGGACGTGGAGCATCTCCAGAGCGTCTGCGTCCCGGACGTCCGCGTGCAGGTCGTCACGCCGCACCATGGGCGGCTCGCGATCCACGCGTCGCTCGAGCCGAACGAGATCCAGTTCCTGCGGATCTCCGCCCACCGGACCTAGGGAGCGCAGCCGGCGGCTGCGGGGCCGCGGAACCGCGGGGGCGCGGGGGCGTCAGCGGAACAGGGGCGCCCCGCACCGTCCGCAGGCATCCTTGGATACGTCCCAGAGGTTCGAGCAATGGCAGCAGACCGTCCGGTCCGGATCCTTCGTCCAGCGTTCCGGGATCCCGTAGCCGCGGAGCTTGCGCACCGTCTCCCCGACCTGGAACGTCTCGTAGGCCGAGGGCGTGACGCGGACCACGCTCCGCTTCCCCGCCGAGGTCTGGAAGACGAGCTCGTACTCGCGATGCGTCCGGGAGGGCCCGTGCTCCGAACGCTTCGTCTTCGTCCGGATGCGCTTGTCCGCGACCACGCCGTCCCAGCGCGCGTTCCGTCGTGCGGACGAGCGGAGCGCGACGACGACGGCGACGAAGGCGAGGACCGCCGCTGCGCCGAGCCGCGTTGCGAGGTCGGCTGCGCCTGCGAAGAGGCCGACGACCACGAGGAGGATGAGCGCGACGGCGACGCCGAAGCCGATCCAGGCGTTGCACTCCTTCCGCGCGGCGAAGGCCTTCGCCGCGGGCGTCTCCGATCCCGCCGACCAGCCGGTCCGCGGAATCGCCGCGGCGTCGGCCCGCAGCGGCGCGGCATCGGGGAAGCCCTCGGCGGGCGCGGGGGGCGGTGCGGTGGGCGCGGGCGCCGACGTCGGCGCCGCATCGGCCGGCGGGGCCGCGAAGGCCGCCGCGCCGCAGGCCGGGCAGAACCGGTCGGCATCCCCCAGTCGCGTGCCGCACTTCATGCAGAAGGCCATGTCCGATTCCTCCTTCCCTCCCCGTCAAGCGGGGGGCATCGAGGCTTCGAGGCCGGCGAGGAATCCCGCCAGCCGGTCGTCCGGATAGGGGGACACGAGGGCGGCGGCCCGATCCGCGCGGGACAGCAGGACCCCGCCCCGGATGCCCAGCGCCGCGGCGGCGACTCCGAACGCGAGCGTGAACGGAAGCGCGAGCGCGAGGAGCGTCAGCAGCGCGGCGAGGCCCAGGGCGACGGCGAGGAGGAAGCAGAGGCCCGCTCGCCGCCGGGCCTTCCCGCGGAGCGACCGCTGGAGCGCGAGGTCGGCGCGGAGCAGCGCGGCGAGACGGTCGAGCAGCGACCGGGCATCGGCCGCGCGGCTGCGCGGCGTGCATCTCAGGTAGTTGCGCGCGATCGCCGGGATCCCGGCGGCGCCTTCGAACGGCGCCCAGCCGTAATCGATCTTCGTCAGCCCGCGGGACACGGCGAGCAGGCAGCCCTGCCAGGCGGCTGCGTTCGTCGGCTCGTGGTCGAGCGCCTGCGTGAAGAAGCGGTAGGCTGCCGGGAAATCCTGCGCTTCAAGGCTGAGCTTTCCCCGGACGACGAGATTGCGGGCCATCCCGGCCAACGCGGGATCGATCGCGCGGTCGACGGCTTCGCGGGGCGAGATCGTGGTGCCGCAGTACTGGCAGGCGGTCTCGTCCGCCTCGAGCGAGACCCGGATGGCGGCCCCGCAGCTGGGGCACCGCGCCGCTTCGAGCTCCACGGGATCACCTCCCCTTCTCGAGGCCCTCGAGCCGGCTCACGAGCTGCTCCTGCTTCTCGAGGATCGCGTCGAGCTTGTCGTGGAGGTCCTCGATGATGATCTCGGCCTTGAGGTTCACCTTGTAGTCGTTCTTCGCGCGGGCGCGGTCCTTCTCCTCCTGGCGGTTCTGGCTCATCATGATGATCGGCGCCTGGATCGCGGCGATGCACGACAGGATCAGGTTCATCAGGATGAAGGGATACGGGTCGAAGGCCTTCGCGCCGAAGAGCCCGAGGACGACCGCGTTCAGGATAATCCAGGCGAGGAGCACGACGAAGAAGGCGATGATGAAGCCCCAGCTGCCGGCGAAGCGGGCGACCTTGTCGGCGGCGCGCTGCCCGCGCGTGAGCGTCTCCTCGTGGTCGGACACCGAGTTCGTGGCGACGCGCTCCGTGAGGAGCGTGTGGAGGACCTCCTCCTCCTCGGCGGCGAGCTCCTCGTTCTCGAGGATCTCGCGGATGAGCCGCAGGCGTTCTTCGTTCCGGGCCATGGGGTTCCTCCTCCGCGGCGCGTCAGAGCGCCTCCATGTCGTTCTCGAGGAAGCGGACCACCTCGGTCGCCCAGCGCCGGGCGACGAAATCCCCGTGCATCGGGTGCGCGCTGTAGCGGTCGTAGGCGGCGCGGTCGGCGAATTCCATCGAGAAGACGAAGTCGTATTCGTTCTTGGGGCTGACCTGGC
>CAIXGU010000208.1 GCA_903919045.1 uncultured Eubacteriales bacterium
CGCTCGAGACGCTGCTGCCGCTCATCCGCGACTCGGGCTACGACGGGTACATCACGAGCGAGTACGAGGGCCACATGGATGGCAACGAGGCGGACCCGGCCGAGATGGTCGGTCGCCAGCTCGCGCTGTACCGGAGGATCCTGGCGCAATAGCGGGCGGACCGGTCGCGGGGTCAGAGCGAGTACGCGAAGAACCGGATGAACGTATAGGCCATGAACCCGAGAATCAGGAGGTACTGGAGGCAGACGAACCCCACGGCGATGAGGTTCCAGCTCCTCGCCCGACGCAGGCGAGCCCGGGCGGCGTCCTCGCTCGGCTCCGCCTTCGCGGCGAGCGCGAGGTCCATCGCATGCAGAGCGGGAAGAGCGCTGAAGAGCGTTCCGCCGAAATACAGGTTCAGCGCGGCGAAGACGACCTGCCCGTTGGGCGTGATGTGGAGGCGGCCGACGGGCATCGGCATCGCTCGGTTCCGCCTGTAGAGGCCCACGAGGGTCAAGACCAGGAAGACGAGAAAGAGCCCTTGCCCGATCAATCCAAGGAACAGGAAGAGGAAGACGCCGGGGCCCGGATCGCTTTGACATGTGAATCCGCGATACCAAAGGGCTATGAATCCAACATACCCCGCGAGGAGTATCACGTTCCCCGCGAGGATTCCGATCGTCTGCCAGCGCTTCATGCGAATGTCCTCCTACAGGACCCGCTTCAGGTTCTCCCACACGATCGCATACGCGTGCGGCAGCAGGTGCACGCCCTCGGACGCGAAGTCGGCGCGCAGGTCGCCCGCCGCATCGAAGAGCCCCTCGTTCGCGTCGACGTACTCGCAGCCCGTGCGCGCCGCGAGCGCCCGCACCGCCTCGCTCGCCTCCCGCAGCGTCGGATTGTTGCGCGTCGCGAACATCTCCTCCTTGGACATCCCGGGCATCCCGGGATAGTCCGCGACCGCGTTCACGGGATAGTACGCCAGCAGCACGATCCGGCACGCCGGCAGCGCTTCGCGGATGCGGGCCAGGATGCGCTCGTAGACGGCGATCAGCCGCTCGAGCCGATAGCCCGGCGTCGCGACGTCGTTCGTCCCGATGTTCAGGAACACCGCCGACGGTTCGAGGTCGAGCACGCACGGTTCCAGCGCCGCAAGCAGGTCCTTCGCCACATAGCCGCCGATGCCGCGGTTGTACACGACGCGGCCGCGCGCGGCCGTCTCCTCGATGTCGTTCAGCTCGAATTCGGCGACGGGGAAATTCTCCATGAGCGATGAGCCCGCGAAGACGATCTGCCCCTTCCGCGCAAAGCGGTTGCGCAGCCGGTAGCCCTCCAGGACCTGCGCCTGCTGCATCCGCATGAAACCGTCGATCAGGGCCCGCGTCGCTTCGTCCATCCGACCCTCCGTCCGCGCCTCGGCGCCCCCGACGGGCGCCCGCCCCCTACTCCGTCGCCTTGCGCATCTGCCGCATCGCCCAGCCGAACGCGATCACCACGAGCACGGCCATGCTCGCGAAGGCGATCCACACCGACGGGTCGGAGAGGTCGCCCCGGAAGATCGCCCGCGACGCATCCACCACGTACCGCAGCGGGTTCGCGTCGCTCAGCGTGCGCAGCCACAGCGGCGCCAGCGTGAGCGGCAGCAGCACGCCGGACAGCAGCAGCAGCGGCTGCGAGAAGAAGTTCAGGATCGGGCCCATGGCGTCCTCGTTCTTCGCGAGGAGGGCGATCGAGTACGAGAACGGCGAGATCACGAGCGCGACGAGGACCATCAGCCCCACGACGAGCACGACGCCGAGCGGCCGGATCACGAGGCCGAGCGGCAGCGACAGCACGAACACCAGCGCCGTCTGCATGAGCAGCGTCGTCACGTCCCGCAGCACGAGCCCGAGCAGCAGCGACAGCCGGCTCGCCGTCGTCACGCGCAGGCGCTCGATCACGCCCGACCGCAGGTACTCGATCATCCCGTAGCCCACGAACAGCGTCCCGAACAGCGCCACCATGACCAGCAGCCCCGGCGCGAACGAGTTGATCGACCCGATGTCGTCCGCACCTCCGCCCGCCGGCGACACGTTCTTCAGCAGCGGTGCGAACAGGTACAGATAGCACACCGGCTGGAACAGCGACGCGAGGATCCAGAACGGGCTCCGCAGCTCGATCTTCAGGTAGAGGACGTATTGCGCCCACGTGTCGGCCGCGATCTTCGGGAGGCCTGTCCGCAGCTTCATCCCCAGCCTCCCGCGCCGCCCTCGGCGTCCGACTCGCCCTGCGCCTCGCTCATCCCGCGTCCCGTCGTGCGCAGGAACACCTCGTCCAGCGTCGGCCGGCTCATCTCCACGCGGGCGATCGCGATGCCCGCCTCAGCGAGACGCGGCAGCAGCGCCGGCAGCGCCCGCTCCCCCGCCTCCACCGACAGCTTCACGGCGTCCCCGGCGAGCTCCGCGGCCTTCACGCCCGGCGCCCCTGCGAGCAGCGCCCGCGCGCGCTCCGCATCCTCCGGCGCCACGCCGATCGTCACGAAGTCGGCGCCCACGGCGCGCTTGAGCGCCTCCGGCGGCCCCGACGCGACGACGCGCCCGTGGTCCATGATGCAGATCGTGTCGCAGAGATTGTCCGCTTCGTCGAGGTAGTGCGTCGTCAGGAACACGGTCACGCCGGTCTCCCGCAGGGTCCGGATCACGTCCCAGAACCGCGCCCGCGAGTGCGGGTCGAGGCCGGTCGTCGGCTCGTCGAGGAACAGCAGCTTCGGGTCGTGCATGACCCCCATCCCGAGGTCGACGTGGCGCCGCTGGCCGCCGGACAGCGTCCGTACGTCCCGCTTGCAGTATTCGGCCATCCCGAAGCGCGCGACCACCGCGTCCGCCTTCGCGCACGCCGCGGCTTTCGTCAGCCCGTACAGCCGCCCCTGCAGCACGAGGTTCTCGTACCCGGTCGCGTACTCGTACGCCCCGCCCTTCTGGCTCACGTACCCGATGTCCTGCCGAAGGGCCCGCGCCTCGCGGAACAGGTCGCGCCCGACCACGGTCGCGGTCCCGCGCGTCGGCGCGAGCAGCGTCGTCAGCATGCGCATCGTCGTGGTCTTCCCCGCGCCGTTCGGCCCGAGGAACCCGAAGATCCCGCCGGCGCGCACCTGCAGGTCGACGTCGCGCACGGCCTCGACGGGGCCGGCGCCGCGCTTGCCCTTGAAGGTCTTGCAGAGTCCTTGTGTGACGATCATGTCCATGGGAAGCATTGTACACGATGCCGGGCGGGTCCGGGCGCATCACGCCAGTGGCGCCGCTCCCTCGTCGAGGATGTCCATGTACGCATCGTACCGGAAGACGCGGTCGCGCTTCCGGCCCGTCATCTCGCGCACGATGCCGAGCGCCGCGAGGCGGACCAGGACCGCTTGGACGGTCGGCCCTGACAGGCCGGTCTCCCGGACCAGTTGCGCCGGCGTCGCGATCGGATGCCGCAGCAGGACATCGTGGACGGTGCGGGCCGTCGCTGCTCCCCGACCGAGCGTCGCGAGGCGCGCCCGGTCGGCGTCGGCGACGTCGAGGAGTCGGCGGATGGCCTCGGTCGCATCGTCCGCGCCCGTCTCGACGGCATCCGCGAAGAACGCGAGCCAGGTTTCCCAATCCCCCGTCCGCCGGACGTCGTCGAGTCGGTCGTAGTATTCCCGGCGGCGCGCCTTGAACGGAAGGCTGAGGTACAGCAGCGGATAGCGGAGCAGCTTCGCGTCGCAGAGCAGCAGCGTGACGAGCAGCCGCCCGACGCGACCGTTCCCGTCCAGGAAGGGGTGGATCGTCTCGAACTGCACGTGCGTCAGCGCGGCCTTCAGGATCGGCGTGCCTGCCTCGGGATCGTGCAGGTATCGCTCGAGGTCCGACAGGCAGCCGAGCAGTTCTTCCGGGGGCGGCGGTACGAAGGCGGCATTGCCGGGACGTGTGCCTCCGATCCAGTTCTGGCTCGTCCGGAATTCGCCCGGTCGCAGGGCGGACCCGCGCCCGCCCGACATGAGGATGCCGTGGATCTCACGGAGCAGCCGCAGCGATAGCGGGAACCCCTCCTCCAACCGTCTCAATCCGTGGTTCATCGCCGCGACGCATCGGCTGACCTCGCGGACGTCCTCCCCGAGCGCACCGGCATCCTGCCCGGCTTCGAAGCGCAGCAGATCCGCCAGAGTCGATTGCGTCCCTTCGATCATCGAGGAGAGGACCGCCTCCTTGCGCACGAGGAGATAGAGGAACACGGTCGGATCCGGAAGGAGCCGTGAGGCGCCGTCCAGACGGCCGACGGCGACGAGCGCCCGGTCGAAGGCGCTTCGCAGGGCCGGTGTCCAGTCGACGGGCGGCCGAGGCGGAAGCGGGGTCGGCACGAAGGCTCGGACGGTCTCGCCGGCCGTCGAGGAAATCACATACCGCCCCTGGATCTTCCGCTGCATGTCCCTCACCCAACTTTACCTAATGCGGCTCGTTATTTAAGTATAACGCCTTATCCTTAATTAGCAAGCGGAAGCGGCCCGTCCTGCGCAGCCCGGAGGCGCCGCCGTTCCGCTAGCGCGCGCTCGCCGTCGGCCTGCCGCGCGAGGAGGCACTCCGCCGACACGCCCGTGCGCTCGGCGTAGGCCTCTCGCATCGCCGCGGCGACCGCCTGCTTCCACGGCGTCCGCGCCGGGTCGTACGTCACGACGAAGGCCAGCAGCGCCCCGAAATCGTCCGCGGCGTCGCCCGCCGCGCAATCCTCGAAGTCGATGCCGAACCAGCGCCCGGTCGACGTCTCGCGCAGGAAGTTCCGGAGGTTCGGGTCGCCCAGGGCGAGTCCGCTGCGCTGGTGGAACTCGGCGCACCACGCCGCCAGCGCCCGCCACGGGGACAGGTCCCGCGGCGCGTCCGGCGCGCCGGCCTCCTGCGCCTCCAGCAGGTCGAGCGCGGTCGGTCCGTCGACGTACGGCAGCACGAGGTCGGGCGGACCTCCGTCGCGGTCGTCCCCCGTAGGCGTCTCCCACCCCAGCGGGACCGGGACCCGGATCCCGAGCGGGACCAGGCGCTCGTAAGCCGACCGCTCGCGTCGCGCGGCCTCCGCGTCGGCGTACGTCTTGCGCACGACGGGCGCGCCGTCGCGCCGCTCGAGCGCGACCCGGTGCCGCCGGCTGGCGAAGCGCGCCCCCTCGGTCGCCGCCGTCACCGCATCATCCTCCCGAAAGCGCGATCGATTCCAGCATCCGCACGCTGCGTTTCGCGTTCGGCTCCCCGAACACGACGAGCTGCGCGCCCTGCGACCCCTCCGCGAGACCTGGGAGCGGGCTGCCGTCCTCGGAGACCGCGACGTAGACCTTCCCGGGGGTCATCACCTCGGCGGCCGTGAGCGTCGCGGCGTACTGGTCCTGCGCCGTCGCGGTCACCACGACCCCCTCGGTCAGCTCGAACCCCTTCTGCGCCAGCAGCGTGCGCAGCTCGACCCCCCGGAAGGCGTGCGAGGCGCCCTCGCCCTTGCCGTTCGTCAGGACGCCCTCGAAGGCGGCCTGGTCCAGGCGGTCCAGGGCGACCGCGACCGTCTTCGTCCCGGCGCGCAGGACGAGCGCATTTCCCTCGGGCACGGTGTCCGTCAGCAGGTGCGCCGCGACGAGCGCCCCCGTCGCGACCAGCACCGCGGCGACGAGGATCGGGACCCAGCGCTTCTTCTTCATGCGTTCCCTCCCTGGCGCCGGAAGACGCCGAGCGCGGCCAGCCGGCGGTGCGCGAGCCCCGCGA
>CAIXGU010000209.1 GCA_903919045.1 uncultured Eubacteriales bacterium
ACCGCGTCGCGCAGGGCCGCCTCGAGCGCGTCCTGGGCCATCGTGACGGGATAGCGGATGTCGATCGTGAGCGCGGCTCTCCCGGCATCGAGCGCGAGGATGCCGGCGTTGAGCGTCAGGGGACCCGAGGCGGCGTCCGAGAAGGCGCAGCCGAAGGCGGCGCCGTCGTGCGCGAGGCCGATGCGGCGGCGGTAGAAGTCCACGAACGGGTCCGGCGTCCCGGCGGCGTCCAGCAGCGTCCCGGCGAGGGCCATCGCGGCGGACAGGGCGTTGCGGCCGTCCCACGGCATGCTGGCGTGGGCCATCAGCCCGGTCACGTCGACATGGAACCGCGCGGGGTCCGCATCGGCGGTGACGGATGCGGGGAGGGGGGCGGGACCGTCGCGCTTCGTCGCGAGGACGAAGGCCGGGACCCCGGCGGCGAGGGCCATCCAGTCCGCCCGCTGCACGGGGTCGCACGCGAAGGTCAGGCGGCAGGCGCCCGGGACCATGTTGGCGCGGCTCCCGGCCTGCGCCGCGTCGAGGCGCAGCGCGCCCGGAGGAACAACGGGACGGGGGGCGGCGCGCGGGAAGGCGAGGAGGACGTGGGCGATTCCCTTCTCGGCGTGGATCACGGGGAACTCCGCATCCGGCGTGAAGCCGTACGTCGGCGTCTCTTCGGTCTTCCCGTAGCGGACGAGGCACTGCGAGCCGCTCTCCTCGTCGAGGCCGAGGATCAGGCGGAAGCGGACGCCGGGCGGGGGACCGCGCCGCTGGAGCTCCCGCAGGGCGAAGAAGGCGGAGACGGCGGGGCCCTTGTCGTCCACGGCGCCGCGGGCGACGAGACGGCCGCCGATGACGCGCGCGAGGAAGGGGTCGCCCGTCCAGCCGGAACCGGCGGGGACGACGTCGAGGTGGCAGACGGCGGCCACGAGCCTGTCGCCCTCGCCGGCCTCGATCCAGCCGCACATCCCGTCGAGGTCCTTCGTGCGGAATCCGGCGTCGCGGCCCCAGGCGAGCGCGAGGTCCAGCGCCCGCTTCGTGTCGGCGCCGAACGGCGCTCCCGGCGCCGGGTCGCCCTTCACGCTGGGCACCGCGACCAGTGCGGACAGCGCCGCGACCATCGCGTCGCGCCAGCTCTCCATGCGCGAAGCCGGAATCCCGCCTGCATGCTTTTCCATCGCCGTTTCCTCCTGCCCGGCATCATACCGCGAACGCGGGATGCGGTACAATCGACGGAGGAGGGTCCGCCATGCCGCATGTCCGTCCCGCCACCCGAGAGGAGGCCGCCGCCGTCCTCTCCGCCGACCCCGTCCGCAACTTCAGCGCCCTGCGCGTCCTGACGCAGTGGGAGATCCCGACGGACCTGCACGTCTGCGGCGGCTCGGCGTTCTTCCGGTTCCCCGACCCGAACGGCGGAGCCTTCGTGGTCCTGTGCGCAGCGAGCGAGGAGGAGGGGACCGCGCTCGCCGCCCTCGCGGAACCCGGGGACAACGCGTTCTTCACGATGGACCATGCCGAAGGGGAGGGAAGCGCGCCCAACCGGCCCGCCGCCCTGCTGATCGGGACGCAGGAGACGCGCTGGCACAACCCCTGCGTGCAGATGAGCCTCCCCGCCGACGCCGTCCTCCCGCCGTCCGACCCGGACGTGCGCCCGCTCGACCCCGGGATGGCCCGCTACATCCACGAACGCTACACCATGCGCCACATCCTCGGGCCGGACTACATCGAGGAGCGCATCCGCAACGGCCCGTCGGCCGGCCTCGTCGTCGACGGGACGCTCGTCGGCTTCTCGATGACCCACGACGAGGGGACGATGGGCGTGCTCGAGGTGCTGCCGGAGTGGCGCCGGAAGGGCGTCGCCGAGCGGGTTTCCTGGGCGCTGTGCCGCTGGGTGCGCGAGGCCGGGATGATCCCGACCGTGCACATCAAGCGCGGGAACGCGGCGTCG
>CAIXGU010000210.1 GCA_903919045.1 uncultured Eubacteriales bacterium
ATCCTCCATCCGGTAGTCCCCGGCGAGGGCCCAGACCCCGCGCACGGCGGTCGGCCGCGCGATCGCGGCCACGGCGTCGGGAGTCAGGCGGCCGCGCGCATGCTCCTCCATCGCCTCGTCGAGCCCGCCGCCTCCGAAGAGGCGCGTCGTCGCGGACGAACTGCGGCGCTCCTCCCGGAGGCCGAGCAGCAGGTCCGCCCGCGGGTTCAGCAGGTCGGCGTCGACGACCAGCACGCGCCGCCCCTCCGCGGCCAGCACGGAAGCGAACTCGCAGCCGAATGCGGCGGAATCCCAGACGCAGAGCGGCGAGGGCGGCAGGCGCCCGGCGGCGCCGGCGGGCGGCGCCGGACGGGACGAGCCCTTCGTCTCCCGATCCGCCCTGCGGTCCGTCCGGCGTTCCTTCTTCTCCCCCGGGTCCGGAGCGCGACCCTTCCGCCGCGCTTCCGTCTCCTCTTCGCCGTCCGCCCCTCGGCCGCCCATGAGCGGCAGCAGGCCCTCCAGCTCGGCCGCCACTTCGTTCGCCGAGCCGAACCGGTCCACTGGCTCGAGCGCGCAGCAGCGCGCCACGATCCGGGCGAGCGCGGCGTCCATGTCGGACATCAGCGCGCGGGCGGAGAACGGCTCCGACGGATCCGGCGCCCGACCGGTCAGCAGGCGCGCCAGCGTCGCGCCGAGAGAGAACACGTCGCTCTCGATCCGCGCGCCGCGGCCGGTCGCGACCTCGGGCGCCGCATAGCCGGGGGTTCCGTGCAGCGGGGAGCCGGCGCGGCCTTCGGTCAACGGAAGCGCCGCTCCGAAGTCGATCAGGCAGGGCGACCCCCGGACGCCGATCACCACGTTCGACGGCTTCACATCGAGATGCAGCAGCGGTTCGGGCTCCTGCCAGTGCAGGAAATCCACGGCCCGCGCGACGGCGCTCATCCAACGGACCGACTCCAGGGGAGCGATGCGGCCTCCGCTCCGTTCGGCCGCCTCTTCGAGCGTCTCCCCCTCGACGAACTCGACGACGAGGAACGCGACGCCCTCGTGCTCGATCTCCTCGAGCACGCGCGGCAGCGCGGGGTGCCGGAGTTCCGCGAGAAGCGCGGCCACGGCGGGAGAGCGGAAGGAGGCGACGGGGCGCAGCACCCAGCGGACGCCGGTGCGCACGTTCTCGGCGAGGAGGGTCTCCCCCTTCGCCTCGACGACCCGGTACCTGCCGGCGATCAGCGTGCCGCTCCCGATCTCTCCCATGACGCCCTCCGTCGGCGCCCCGGACGATCCGGGAGCGCTCCTCGACGATACGATGGGCGCAGGCCGGTAGGAGGCGGCGCATTCCGACAGAAGGCGCGCGGCGCGGCGAGGAGCCGACAGATCCGCTGCGGATGCGGGACGCGCGCCGGCGCGACGCGGGGCGGATGGCCCGCCGACGCTCCCGCTTCAATGGAAAAGGCCGCCGGAGCCTTCGCCCCGACGGCCTTCCCTCGCGCTTCCCGCGCTTCGCGCCTCGCGCCCAGCGCCTTACGCGGCGCCGGCGTCCTTCATGAACAGCGTCGGGCCGGTCAGTCCGAGCACGCACTCCTTCGAGATCACGCAGCGCGCGACGTCGTCCCGCGACGGGATCTCGAACATCAGGTCCATCATCACGTGCTCGAGGATGCTCCGCAGGCCGCGCGCGCCGGTGCCCCGGTCCACGGCCTGCCGCGCGATCTCCTGCACGGCCCCGTCGTCGAACGAGAGGTCGACGCCGTCCATCTCGAACAGCCGCGCGTACTGCCGCAGCAGCGCGTTCTTCGGCTCGAGCAGGACGCGCACGAGCGCCGCCTGGTCGAGGCCGTCGAGCGTCGCCACGACGGGCACGCGGCCGACGAACTCGGGGATCAGCCCGTACTTCAGCAGGTCCTGCGGCATCAGGTGCGACAGGATCTCGCCGACGTCCAGCTCCTTGCGGCTCTCGACGACCGCCCCGAACCCGATCGACTTGCGGCCGATGCGGTTCTGGATGATCTTCTCGATGCCGTCGAAGGCGCCGCCGCAGATGAAGAGGATGTCGGTCGTGTCGAGCGGGATGAACTCCTGGTTCGGGTGCTTGCGGCCGCCCTGCGGAGGGATGTTCGCGACGGTGCCCTCGACGATCTTGAGGAGCGCCTGCTGCACGCCCTCGCCGCTCACGTCGCGCGTGATC
>CAIXGU010000211.1 GCA_903919045.1 uncultured Eubacteriales bacterium
CCGGACGCGGCGCTCGCGCGGATGAAGGCGCTCGCCGCGCGCATGGAGATGGGCGACGTGATCGCGACGCTGCGGAGCCTGTCCGCGATGATCTCCGACCTGAAGTGGGCGCCCGACCCGCGGACGGCGTTCGAGGTGGGGCTGATCCGGCTGATGCCGCAGGCGGCGCTGCCGCGGCCGACGGAGCAGGCGGCGGTGGCGGCGACAGCGGCCCCGACACCGGCTCCGGCGACGGCGACAGCGGCATCGGCATCGGCTCCGGCCGTCGAGGCGCCTGCCCCCGCACCGGAGGCGCGTCCCACGCCCGATCCGGCGTCCGTCGCGCCCCCCGCGGCTCCGGCAGCGCCTGCATCGACGCCTGCACCGACTCCCGCGCCCGCAGCGACTCCCGCGCCCGCCCCCGCGCCCGCTCCGGCGGACGACGCGGCTGCGGTATGGAACCGCACCCTCCGCTGCCTGCAGGACAACGGGCAGATGGGCCTGTACCTCTTCGTGCGCAGCGGCGCGCCCCGCCGCGAGGGCGGGCGCCTGATCGTGCGCCTGCCGGCGGACGCCGTCGGGCACCGCGCGGAACTCGAGCGCCGCGAGACGCAGAAGGCGATGCGCGCGGCGCTGCAGGCCTCGGGGTGCCTCGAGGAGTTCGCCTTCGAATACGCGGGCGAGACGGCGGCGGCCGCCCCGGGAGGCGCGGGCGCCGCATCGGCGGCCCCGGCCGAGGAGCATTGGACCGAGAAGGCGCGGCGCGCCGCGCAGGAGAACGGAATCCCGTTCCGCATGGAGGAATAGCGATGGGCAAGGGCTACGGCGGTGGATTCCCCGGCGGCGGAGGCGGGATGGGCAACCTGATGGCCCAGGCGCAGAAGCTGCAGCGGGAGATGGAGAAGGCCAAGGAGGAGGTCGCGGCGATGACCGCCGAGGCGACCGCCGGCGGGGGCGTCGTGACCGCGACGGTCGACGGCGGGCACCGCGTGCTGTCCCTCGCGATCGCGGCGGCCGCCGTGGACCCGAACGACGTCGAGATGCTGCAGGACCTGGTCGTCGCCGCCGTGAACGAGGCGATGCGCAAGGTCGACGAGGCGGCCGCGGCGCGGATGGCCCGCGCGACCGGGGGCATGGGGCTCCCGCCGGGGTTCTGATGGCCCGCTATTCGCCGTCGATCGGAAAGCTCGTCGCGGAGCTGGAGCGCCTCCCCGGCATCGGCGGGAAGTCGGCGCAGCGGCTCGCGTTCCACATCCTCGGCCTGCCCGACGAGAAGGCGGAGGCCCTCGCGCAGGCGATCCTCGAGGCGAAGCGGAGCACGCGGCTGTGCTCGGTCTGCTGCAACCTCACGGACACGGACCCGTGCGAGATCTGCGCGTCGTCCACCCGCGACCGCACGGTGCTGTGCGTCGTCGAAAGCCCGCGCGACGTGGCCGCCATGGAGCGCATCCGCGAGTACCGCGGGCTGTACCACGTGCTGCACGGGGCGATCGACCCCATGAAGGGCGTCGGGCCCGAGGGGATCCGCGTGAAGGAGCTGCTGACGCGGCTGCGCACCGAGGACGCGATCTCCGAGGTGATCCTCGCGACCAATCCCACCGTGGAGGGCGAGGCGACGGCGATGTACATCGCGCGGCTCCTCAAGCCCGCGGGCATCCGCACGACGCGCATCGCGCACGGGCTGCCGGTCGGCGGCGACCTCGAGTACGCCGACGAGGTGACGCTGTCGAAGGCGATGGAGGGCCGGCGCGAGATCTAGTCGCGGTCGGGCGGCGCGGGGGCGTCGACGATGCGCCGGTGCGCTGGCGTTCCGCGAACCATCCGTTTCCGCAAGAGAACGGGCCGCCCCGTGAAGGGAGCGGCCCGTTCCGTTTTCGTGGAAGTTTCGGGTGCGGCCTGAATCGGCCCGTAGCGGCTACGTGCTATACAGGTACCGCACTCGTACCGCTGTCGTACAAGTGGCACGCGACCTGGTGGCCCGGCTCGACTTCCTTGAGCACGGGGCGCTCGGTCAGGCAGCGCTCGAACGCGTACGGGCAGCGGGTGCAGAACGTGCAGCCCACGGGCGCGTTGATCGGAGACGGCACGTCGCCCTCGAGGATGATCCGCTTGCGCGACTTCTCCTTCTCGGGGTCCGGCACCGGGATCGCCGACAGCAGCGCCTTCGTGTAGGGGTGCAGCGGATTCGCGTAGATCTTCTCGCTCGCGGCGAGCTCGGCGAGGACGCCGAGGTACATCACGGCCACGCGGTCGGAGATGTACTTCACGACGTTCAGGTCGTGCGAGATGAAGAGATAGGTCAGATTGAAGCGCGACCGCAGGCTCGTGAGCAGGTTCAGGATCTGCGCCTGGATCGACACGTCGAGCGCCGAGATCGGCTCGTCGCAGATGATGAACTCCGGCTCGATCGCGAGCGCGCGGGCGATCCCGATGCGCTGGCGCTGGCCGCCGGAGAACTCGTGCGGGAAGCGGCTGGCCTGCTCGCGGTTGAGGCCGACCATCTCGAGCAGGTCGTAGATCCGCTTCTGGCGCTCGGCCGGCTCGTAGAGCCCGTGGATCTCGAGGCCCTCGCCGACGATCGAGCCGACCGTGAGGCGCGGGTTCAGGGACGCGTACGGGTCCTGGAAGATCATCTGGACCTTCTTGCAGTAGTCGAAGGCCGCCTGCTTGTCGAGCTTGCCGGTGTCCACGCCCTCGAAGCGGATCGTTCCGCCCGTGACGGGATAGATGCGGGCCATCAGGCGTCCGAGCGTCGTCTTGCCGCAGCCGGACTCGCCGACCAGGCCGACGGTCTCGCCGCGGCGGATCGTGAGCGACACGCCGTCGACGGCCTTGAGCCGCTTCGGTCCCTGCACCTTGAAGTGGCAGGCGACGTCGTCGAGCTCGAAGATCAGGTTCGGGTCCCGGCGTTCGAGGACCGCTTTCGTCGCACTCATTCCTTCGCACCTCCGCGGACGACCTTCGGCGCCTTCTCATGCGTGAGCCAGCAGGCGACCAGGTGGTCCTCGCCGACGGAGACGTCGGGCGGCATCGTCGTCCGGCACACCTTCATGCAGTAGGCGCAGCGCGCGGCGAACGGGCAGCCCGCGGGCGGGAGCAGCAGGTCCGGCGGCATGCCTTCGATCGGCACGAGCTTCTGGTCGCGGGCGTGGTCGACGCGCGGGCGCGAGTCGAGCAGGCCCCAGGTATACGGGTGGCGCGGCCGATAGAAGACCTCGTCGGCGTCGCCGATCTCGATGATCTTGCCGGCGTACATGACGGCCACGCGGTCGGACATGGAGGCGACGATGCCGAGGTCGTGCGTGATCACGATGATCGAGCAGTTCGTCTTCTCCTTGAGGTCCTTCATGAGGTCGAGGATCTGCGCCTGGATCGTGACGTCGAGCGCCGTCGTGGGCTCGTCGGCGATCAGCAGCTTCGGGTTGCACGCGAGGCCCATGGCGATCATCGCGCGCTGGCGCATGCCGCCCGAGAACTGATGCGGGTACTGCTTCGCGCGGACGGCCGCGTTCGGGATGCGCACGAGGTCGAGGAGGTCGATCGCCCGCTGGTGGGCGGTCTTCTTGTCGACCTTCTGGTGCAGGATGATGCTTTCGGCGATCTGCTTGCCGATCGTCATCGTCGGGTTGAGGCAGGTCATCGGGTCCTGGAAGATCATGCTGACCTGCGCGCCGCGGATGCGCTGCATCTCGCGCTCGCTCATCGGGACGATGTCCTCGCCGTCGAGCAGGATGCTCCCGCTCTTGATCACGGACGGCGGCGCCGGGTTCAGCTTCATGATCGTCTGGGCCGTGACGGACTTGCCGCAGCCGGACTCGCCGACGATGCCGAGGGTCTCGCCCTTCTTGAGGTCGAACGAGACGCCGCGGACCGCCTGCACTTCGCCGGCGTAGGTGAGGAAGGACACTCTCAGGTCGTTGACGGAGAGGAGCATGTCGGCCATCGTGCGCACCTACCTTCTCATGCGGGGGTCGAGGACGTTGCGGAGCGCATCGCCGAACAGATTCAGGGAAAGCATCGTCAGGCTGATGAAGGCCGCGGGGATCAGGAGCAGGGCGGGGTTGATGAAGATCGAGGACTGGGCGTTCTGGCACAGGGAGCCCCAGCTCGCGTACGGATCGGGGACGCCGATGCCGATGAAGCTGAGGAACGCCTCGGTGAAGATCGCGCCCGGGATCGCCATCGTCGTGGAGACGATCACGACCGAGAGGGTGTTCGGCATGATGTGCCGGAAGATCAGGCGCGACCGCGAGGCGCCCATCGTGCGCGCGGCGATCACGTACTCCTGCTCCTTGATCGACACCACCTGGCCGCGGACGAGCCGCGCCAGGCCGGTCCAGCCGACGATCGCCATCGCGAGGATGATCGTGGGGATTCCGCCGGGGAGGACGACCATGAGGAGGGTCACGACGATCAGGTAGGGGATGCCGTTGATCACCTCGACGGCGCGCATCATGACGTTGTCGAGGCGCCCGCCGACGAAGCCGGAGAGCGAGCCGTACGGCAGCCCGATCACGAAGTTCGTGACGGCGGCCATGAAGCCGATGAACAGGGAGACCTGGCCGCCGCTCCAGACGCGCGTCCACTGGTCGCGCCCGAGCTTGTCGGTGCCGAAGATGTGCATGTGCCCGACGCCGGCGGCATCGGCCTGCTCGCAGACCGTGAACGCCGGCACCTCGACCTCGTCCCAGTGCTGCTCGCGGAAGGAGAAGGGGCTGACCATCGGGAGCACGACCGACCCGATGGCCATCAGCGCGATGAACGCGAGGCAGACGATCGCGACGCGGTTCTTCTTGAGGCGCCGCCATGCGTCCTTCCAGTAGCTGATGCTGGGCCGGACCATCGCCATGCTCTTCTCGATGTCGGTCCCGACGACCTCGAAGTCGCCGGCGTCGAGGACGAGCTTGTCGTAGTCGAGCGGGGCCGCGATCGGCGAGAGTCCCTTCGGGGTCTTCGCCGTCTTGCCGTTTCCGTTTCCGTTGCCGTTCTTCATCTTGCTCATCGATCGTCCCCCCGGGCTAGTCGGCCAGCCGGATGCGCGGGTCGATCAGGCCGTAGGCGATGTCGACCAGGAGGTTCATGAAGATCAGGAACGCGCCGTAGAACAGGGTCGTGCCCATGATGACCGTGTAGTCCTGGTTCTGGACGCTGGTGATGTAGAGGCGGCCCATGCCGGGCACGCCGAAGATGCTCTCTATGACGAACGTGCCGGTCATGATCGCGGCGGCCATCGGGCCGAGCACGGTGACGATCGGCAGCACGGAATTCCGGATCATGTGCTTCGCGATGACGGCATTGCGCGACAGGCCCTTGGCCTTCGCGGTCTTGATGTAGTCCGAGCTGATGACGTCGAGCATGCTGCTCCGCATCAAGCGGGAGATCGTGGCCATCGAGCCGAAGCTGAGGGCGATCACGGGAAGGACCTTGAAGCCGAAGGTCGTCCGGAAGTCGTAGGCCTTCCAGCCCGTGATCGGGAACAATCGGAAGCCGAGGACGGGCTTCACCGCGGCCGTGAGCTTGTAGGCGATGAAGTACTGGACCAGGTAGGCGAGGACGAAGGCGGGGACGGATACGCCCAATATGGCGAGGAACATCGCGAACGCGTCGGCGGCCTTGCCGGCGTTCAGGGCGGCGACGATGCCCAGGAGGAGTCCCAGGATCACCGCTATGGTCAGGGAGCGGATGCCGAGGTCGGCGGATGCCGGGAAGCCGGCGCCGATCACCTCGGCCACCGTGCGGCTGCCCTTGTAGTAGTAAGAGTAGCCGAAGTCGCCGGTGACGGCGTTGCCGAGATACACGAGGTACTGGACGACGACGGGCTTGTCGAGACCCCACTTGGCCCGGATGTTTTTTTCGACGCTCTCCGGAAGGGCCTTGGGTTTGAGGAACGGATCGCCCGGCATCGCCTGCATGAGGAAGAACGTCACCGTGGCGAGGAGCCACAGCGCGAGGAGCGCGAACACGATCCGGTTTCCGATGAACTTGAACAAGCGAACCACCTCCGGGGCTTCCAGACACATGTCCGGGGTGCCTTCCGGCACCCCGGACACATGTTGGTCTATGGCAGGGTCAGGACTCGGTCAAGGAGCGGATCAGGACGCCTCGAAGTAGGCGCCGCGCCAGTTGAGGTCCGCGAACGCGCCGCGGTGGATCTCCTTGAGACCGTCGACCGTGGTGTAGGAACGGATGCGGAAGAAGATCGGAGCGATCGGGAGGTCCGTCATGAGGAGCTGCTCCATCTGCTTGTAGATCGCATACCGCTTCGCGGTGTTGGTCTCCTTGCGGGCGTCGGCCAGGAGCTTGTCGTAGTCGGCGCTGCTGTAGGAGGTGTGGTTGTTGCCGTTGCCCGTCTCGAACATGTCGAGGAAGGTCATCGGGTCGTTGTAGTCGGGGCCCCAGCCGGCGTACACGATCTGGAACTCCTTGTTCTTCATCTTCTCGAGGCGGGACTTGAACGGCATGGAGTCGACGGTGATCTCCATCCCGAGGTTCTTGGTCAGCGACTCGGCGAGGGCGGAGGCGCGGGCCACGGCGAGCTCGCCGTCATCGGAGATGATGGAGACCTTGACGGTGGAGACGCCCAGCTCCGTCAGGCCCTTCTGGAAGAGGGTCTGCGCTTCGGTCGTCTGGTTGTCCTTGATCAGGTCGCCGACTTCCGCGCGGTAGGTCTTGCTGGCGGTGGCGCCCTTGATGTCGGGGTTGACGAACGCGAGCGCGGGGATGCTCTTGTCCTTCACGATCTTGGTGATGTACGCCTGACGGTCGAGGGCGTAGGTGATCGCGGTGCGGATGTTCTTGTTGGCCATCGCGGGATCCATCAGGTTGAACTCGAGGTAGAAGGTCGCGCCGTCGGAGAAGGTCTTCGTGGTGAAGCCCTGCGCCTCGGACTGGGCGACGTAGTCGGAGTTCGCCAGGCCGATCAGGTCGTAGTCGCCGGCGAGGAACTTCGTGAACGCGGCCTGCGTGTCGGTCAGCATGTCCATGTCGACTTCCTGCAGGTAGACGCTCTTGGCATCCCAGTAGCCTTCGTTCTTCTTGAGGACGATGTTCTGCTCATGGTTCCACGTCGTCATGACGAAGGCGCCGTTGAACAGCATCTTGTCGACGTCCGAGCCGTACTCGGTCGCGCCGACCTGCTCGTAGAAGGACTGCTTCACGGGGAGCATGACGCCGAAGGAGCAGGCGTCGAGGAAATAGCCGATCGGGCTGGAGAGGGTGACGACGAGGGTCTTGGCATCGGTGGCCTTGACGCCGACGTCATCGGCGGAGCCGGTGCCGCCGTTGTACTCCATGCCGCCCTTGAGGAAGTAGGCGAAATAGGCGTACTCGGAAGCGGTCTCGGGGTTCAGCAGGGTCTTCCAGGCGTACTCGAAGTCCTGGGCGGTGACGGCGGAGCCGTCGCTCCACTTCGCGTCGCGGAGGTGGAAGGTCCAGGTGAGCCCGTCGGACGAGGTCTCCCACTTCTCGGCCATGCCGGGAATGGGCTTCTGGTTGGCGTCGAGGCGGGTCAGGCCCTCCATCGTGTGGCGGAGGATGTTGAAGGAGACGACGTCGGTGGAGATCGTGCTGTTCAGCTGCGGCGGCTCGGTCCCGAGGTTGAACCGGAGCACCTGCTGCTCGGCGAGCTTCGGAGCGGCCTTGCAGCCGGTCGCGAAGACGGAGAGCGCCAGAACGAGAATGACGGTGACGATCAGGATCTTGCGGACATTCATCGATTCTTTTCCTCCTTGTCAGATTCTATGTTCAAGAGACATCCGGTCTCCCGACACCGAAGGACTACGGGCGGGACGCAAGAAGTACGCGCCCGCGCAGGACGAGAATGATGGTTTGTATACTACCACCCGAAAACGCTCCGTGCAATCGCGAATTGTGGATATTGCCTTGCCGGAGGCCTTGAAATGGATGATTTGATAGGCAAAGTTTCCATCAGCCGTAGAGGATGTCGACCAGGAAGCGCGCCGTCCGGAACGGCACGATCCGGAACGCGAGCCCGATCAGCTTGTACATCAGGCCCGGCGTCACCTTCGGCGGCGGGTTCCGGCGGAACGCCTGGCGGATCGCGGGCGCCGCGATCGCGGCCGGCGTCGCGCCTCCGCGCTCGTCCTTCTCCATGCGCGAGACGGAGGCGAGGAAGCGGCCGCGGTAGGGCGACCCTTCCGACGACGCGGCGCGGCAGACGACGCGCGCCGCCGTGAAGCCCGTGTTCGTGTCGCCGGGCTGGACCAGGACGCACCGGACGCCGAACGGCTTCGCCTCGCTCGCGACGGCCTGCAGAAGCGCGTCCGCGGCGGCCTTGCTGCAGCTGTACATCGCCTGGAACGGGAGCGCGACGAATCCCGCGACCGACCCGACGGCGAGGACGAGCCCCTTCCCCGCCTCCCGCATCGAAGGCAGGACGGCGCGCACGGCGCGGAACGTCCCGAAGAAGTTCGTCTCCATCTGGGCCTTCGCCTCGTCGATCGCCGTGTCCTCGACGGAGCCGGCGATCCCGAAGCCGGCGCTGCACACGAGCACCCCGATGCGCCCCTCGCGCCCGAGCACGTCCTGCACGCAGGCCGCGACGCTCGCATCGTCGTCGACGTCCATCGCGAGCATCGTCACCTTGCCGCCGCGCGCGGTCTCGCGGACGGACCCGTCCGCGCGCCGGGAGGTCGCATACACCCGGAACCCCCGGTCCGCGAGGCCGTCCGCGATCGCGGCCCCGATCCCCGAGCTGCCGCCCGTCACCAGGACCACGTCGCCGTAGGGGCAATGCTTCGCCGTCTTCATCCGATCTCCTCCTCGTGCATGCGCGCGCGCCGCCGCGCGGCTCGCGCCCGCTCCCTCCTGCCCTCGGCCTCGGCCTCGTCGAGCAGCGCCTCCATCTCCTCGCGCACCCCGCGGTTCCGGGCGTACCGGAGCGCGGTCGACCGGTTGATCCCGACCGCGCGCGCCGCCGCCATCACCGCTTCCTCCGCGGCCTTCGCCGCGGCCGCCCCGTCCGCCACGCCCATCGCCTCGCCCTTGTCGCGCGCGAACAGGCAGTAGGCGTCCACCAGCAGCTTCTCGATCCGCGGCAGCGGCGCCGTCCCGGTCCGCCGCATCGGCGAGCCCGCCACGAACGGCTCCACGACCAGGTCCGGCCCGGTCCGTCCCGCCTCGCGCAGGAGGCGCGCGGCCTCGGGCACCCTCTCGCGGGGCACCTGCACCACGACGGCCTGCGGCAGCGCGCTCCGGCCCGCGAACCGCCGGATCCACGTCGTCGTCCAGACGCACAGGTCCTCGTCCTCCCCGACGGCAGGACGCGCGAGCTCCGCGACCGCCCGCAGCGCCGGCGTCGCGCGGGGCCGGAAATCCCGTCCGCCCTCGAGGCGGTACACGCCGCGGCCCACCGCCGTGACGACTCCGGCGCTCCGCATGACGGCCAGCCGCCACCGGACCGTCGTCCGGCTGATGTCGGGCTCCCGTTCGCGGTAGTGCGCCACGATCCGGTCCAGGGGGATCTCCCCCTTTCCGAGCCTCCGGCGCAGGTCCGCGATTCCGTAGAGGTCCCTCCGGCTCGGCATCCGTCCTCCTGGCGCGCACGCTCCGTCGTCCGCACCGTTTCCGTCGTTCCGCATCGTTGGCGCGGGGTCGAGTCCCCGAAGGGCCATTCCGCGCGCTTGTGTGGAATTATAGCATGGGAAGTCCATGCTGCAGAATCCGCCTTTTCCTTTGACGGTCAATGTGTTATCATCCGCCTGTCGGATCGAACGGTGCCCCGTCGTCGGCGCCGTCGCCCCTCGAAAGGAGCGGACCGGATGGACCTCTTCCAGAAATGCAGGGACTTCACGAAGGCGAAGGAGGCGATGGCCGCCGGCGTCTATCCTTATTTCCACGCCCTCGAGTCCGGCCAGGACACCGAGGTCCGGATGGCGGGCCACCGCACGATCATGCTCGGATCCAACAACTACCTCGGCCTCACGTCCGACCCGCGCGTCAAGAAGGCCGCGGTCGAGGCCGTGGAGACCTTCGGGTCGGGCTGCTCCGGCTCGCGCTTCCTCAACGGCACGCTCGTCCTGCACGTCCGGCTCGAGGAGGCCCTGGCCCGCTTCCTGCACAAGGAGTCCGCCCTCACCTTCTCCACCGGCTTCCAGTCCAACCTCGCGATCATCTCCGCGATCGCGGGCCGCAACGACGTGATCCTCAGCGACGCGATGAACCACGCCAGCATCGTGGACGCCTGCCGCCTGAGCTTCGCGAAGGTCCTCAAATACAAGCACAACGACATGGCGGACCTGGAGCGCCACCTCGCGAACCTCGCGTCCGGCGACTGCGGCATCCTGATCGTCACCGACGGCGTCTTCAGCATGGAAGGCGAGATCTGCGACCTGCCCGGGATCGTCCGCCTCGCGCGGAAGTACGGCGCGCGCATCCTCGTCGACGACGCGCACGGCCTCGGCGTGCTCGGGAAGACCGGCCGCGGCACCGCGGAGCATTTCGGCCTCGAGTCCGAGGTCGACATGATCATGAACACCTTCTCCAAGACGCTCGCGTCCCTCGGCGGCTGCGTCGCGGCGAGCGAAGAGGTGATCCACTACATCAAGCACAACTCGCGCCCGTTCATCTTCAGCGCCTCGATCCCGCCCGCGAACATCGCCGCCGCGATCGAATCCCTGCGCATCCTCGAGGCCGAACCGTGGCGCGTGCACCGCCTCAACGAGATCGCGGCCTACATGCGCGCCGGCTTCCGCCGCCTCGGCCTGCCGATGCACGACAGCGGGAACGAGATCGTCCCGATCATCCCGATCGTCACCTACGACATGGAGCGCACGCTTCTGGTCGTCAAGATGCTCTTCGACGCCGGCGTGTACGTGAATCCCGTCGTCCCGCCCGCGGTCCCGGCCGACTACTGCCTGCTCCGCACGAGCTACACCGCGACGCACACGGACGCGCAGCTCGACGAGGCCCTCGGCGTCTTCGCGGCCGTCTTCCAGCAGCTCGAGGCGATGGGCCTGGCGCACCGCCCGCACGCCGAAGGCCACGCGCACGGCCACGCCCACGGCGAGCACGGCGAGCACGCCGCGCACTGACGGCCCGCGCCGCGCGATGCGGCGCGGCACGGCGCAGCTCGGCTCACCTCGGAACGACGAGGGAGGCCGCCCGCGGGGCGGCCTCCCTTCTTCCTCCCTGCCGTTTCCGGCGTTCCGGCGCCCTACGTCGGCGTGACGCGCGTCTTCCGGTGGCGCAGCGCTCGGACGTGCGCCCGGTAGTAGGGAGAGCGCGACAGCAGCAGGAGCCGCGCGATCGGCCGGCCGACCACGGTGAGCGGCCGCCGCCAGCCGTAGCGCGCCCGCTGCTCCCGCAGGAAGTCGTCGAACGTCTTGCGCTGGTAGTGGAACAGCGCCTCGCTCTCGTCGGTGTCCATCCAGTCGGTGTGGTAGTTCTTCGGCCCGAACGCCTCTCGCGGCAGCATGCCCACGCCGAGCATCGTCAGGGACTTCCGCATGAACTCGTACTGGTGCATGCGGCAGCGCGGTCCGCCTCCGATCTGAAGGATGCGCCCCGCCGCCTCCGGCGCCTGCACGGCCTTCGCGAACGCGAAGCCCGCGTCCTCCGGGTGCACGAATTCGATGCGGTCCGTGAGCGGGATCTCGAACATGATCGGATCGATGCGCTGCCAGTCGATCGTCGGCGCCGCCGCGACGCGCAGGATCGTCCACGGGAGACCCGATTCCCGGACCATCCCCTCGCACTCGACCTTCATCTTCCCGTACGCGTCGATCGGCCCGAGCTCGTCCCCGACCCGCCGCGGGGGCTGCTTCCCCTGCGAGTTCCCGTAGACCGAGATCGACGAGGCGAACACGAACCGCGGATTCCGCCCGCCGGCGCGGCACGCGTCGAGCAGCCGCCGCGTGCCCTCCACGTTGATGTTGCGCGCCCACGCCACCCGGCGCTCGCTGACGGGCGGGATGATGTAGGCCATGTGCACGACGCCGTCGCAGCCTTCCACGGCCTCCGCGAGGCCGCTCCCGTCGCCCAGGTCCCCCCAGGCGACCTCGGCCCGGCGCACGACGCCGCCGCCGATGCCGATCAGGTGCCCGGCGGCGCGGGCCACGCGCGCGGCCGCGTCGGCCGCCTTCCGCAGGTTCACCTTCGTCGCCTGCTCGAAGATGCGCACCTCCGCGCCGTCCTCCAGCAGCGTCCTCACCACGGCGGACCCGATGTTCCCGAGCCCTCCGGTCACCAGCACCTTCATCTCCGTCCCCTCTTTCCCGCCGGACCCGTCCCGGCCGGCTCCGCCTTCGCCGATTCCCCGACCGGCTTCGTCGCCGGCTCCGCATCCCTCGACGCCGCCTCCGACCGGACCGCCTCCGCGGGCCGGTCGCCCGGCATCGCCGCGACGCCGCGCTGGAGCACCTTCCGCACCGTCGCGAACGTCCCGTCGTCCTTCTCCTCCGGGGCCATCTTCTTGCGCATGTCGGCCGTGAAGCCGACGGCGAAGAAGAGCCAGAGGAAGAACCGCGTGAACTCGGTGCCGCCGACGTCCGGCCGCAGCGCCCCGAGGGCCGCCGCGAGCCCCTCCCCTCCCGGGATCGCGGAGAGCGTCTCCCCGATCGGGCGGTCGTACGGCGCACCGTACCGGCGCAGGTGCGCCCCTCCGAACTCGTTCAGGTCCACCATCGCCAGGCGGAAGAACGCGGGGTCCGCCTCGGCGAACCGCAGCATGTTCCCGAGCACGGCCGCCATCGCCCCGTCGAGGCCGGATCCCGGCCGCACGCCCTCGAACATCCGCTCGAGGTGCCGCCCGGGGAAATGGTCCGCGAAGAGCCGGTCGAACAGCGCCTCCTTGGAGGGCGCGTGGTTGTAGACGTTCCCGACGGAGACGCAGGAGCGCTCCGCGATCGCGCGGACGCTCGTCCCCTTGAAGCCCTTCGCGCAGAACGCCTCGAGCGCGCACCGCTCGATCCGTTCCCGATTCCCCGCGCCGTCCATGCGCCGTCTCCTTCCCCGCGAGTGAACGAACGTTCACTCGCCGCATGCTCAGCCTACTCCCCTCCCCCGGGGCTGTCAACGGATTCCGTGTGAGGACCGCATGAAGGAAGCGCCCCCGGCTCCGGGAGCGCTCCACGTGGAACAATCACCGGGAACCCGCCCCGCAGGCGGATTCCATGGGTTCCGTCATTCGACCGGATCGACGATTCTCTCGCCCGGCTTCACCATCCCGAGCTCGTCGCGCGCGATGCGCTCGATGTAGGAATCGGTCCCGACGCCGTCCAGCGTCTCGTGGGCGTCCCGGTTGCGGGCCTCCGCCTCGGCCAGCCGGGCCTGCGCCTCGGCCTGGTTCGCGCGGATCCGCTCCATCTCCCGGTCCTGCTCGAGGGCGATCCCGACCGCGGCGACCGAGAGGGCCATCAGCAGCACCGCGACGGCCAGCCAGCCCAGACGGAAGCGGCGGACCTTCTTCCGGCCCCCCTTCGCGTCGGCTCCCGTTCTCCCGGCTCCGTCCATCGGATCCCTCTCCGGTCCCCGCCCTGTCGGTGGGCGGGCGGACCCGAGTGGATTCTATAGCCCGACCGACGCGCGAGGCAAGCCTCCTGAAGGCTCCCTCCGGCATCGTCACGGAACGGTAACGGTCCTGTAACCTGCTCGCAGGGCCGCCGGACTACGGCGCGGACGGCGGGCGGCGGGCGGCGGCGGCGGCGAAGAGTCCGGCGGCCCGCCCTATTCCCCGGCGCTCCGGACTTCCCGCGCGCCGGCGGACTCCTCGACGATCTCGTACATCTCCGCCGCCTGGCCCTTCCGGACGTTCTCCCGGACGGACAGCACGCGGGCCGTCGTCGGCCCCGCTCCGAACTGGATCGCGACCACGTCGCCTTCCTTCAGCACGGCGCCCGGCTTCGCGGTCCGGCCGTTGACGGACACGCGGCCCGCGTCGCAGACCTCGTTCGCGACGGTCCGGCGACGGATCAGGCGGGAGACCTTGAGCCACTTGTCGAGCCGCATCTCACAGCCCCTCGGCCTTGGCGTTCTCCCAGAGGACGTCCATCTCCGCGAGGGTCATCTGCCGGAGCTCCCGTCCGCTGCCCGCGGCGGCCGTCTCGACGTGGCGGAAGCGCCGGATGAACCGGTCGGTGGCCGCGTTCAGGGCCATCTCCGGCTGGACGCCGAGGAACCGCGCGTAGTTGACAACGGCGAAGAGCAGGTCGCCCACCTCCGCCGCCACCGCCTCATCGCTCCCGAGCCGACGCGCCTCGGCGATCTCCTCGACCTCCTCGCGCACCTTCGCCTCGACGTCGGCGATGTCCGTCCAGTCGAAGCCGACGTGCCGCGCCTTCTGCTGCACCTTCTCGCTCCGCATCAGCGCGGGAAGCGTCCGGGCGACCTCCTCCATGACGGAGGCCTGGTCCGCGAGTCCCTTCTCCGCCTTCTTGTTCTTCTCCCAGTTGTCGACGACGGATTCCGGCGTCTCGGCCTCGTCCTGCCCGAAGACGTGGGTGTGGCGCGTCACGAGCTTGCGGCAGATCCCGTCGACCACGCCGCCGAAGTCGAAGGTGCCCTCCTCCTCGGCGATCCGTGCGTGGAAGACCACCTGCATCAGGAGGTCGCCCAGCTCGTCCCGGATCCGCTCGGGCCGCCCGGACTCGATCGCGTCGAGGACCTCGTAGGCCTCCTCGATCGCGTGGCGCCGCAGCGTGGCGTGCGTCTGCACGCGGTCCCAGGGGCACCCGTCCGGCGCGCGGAGGTACGCCATGATCTCCTTGAGGTCCTCCAGGGTGTAGGGTTCGGTCTTCAGGCGATGCGTCCGGTCGATCATGGAATCCCTCCTCGGGGGGCGTTCAGAGCCAGCGGATCTGGAAGCGGTCGAACGGCACCTTCTCGGTGAACTGGCCTTCGAAGAAGACCGTCTGGCGGAAGCGGGCGAATTCGCGGGTGTTCTTCGGCAGCCAGACGGGATGCGGGATCCCCAGCTCGCGGCAGAGGGCCCGGAGGCATGCGTCGAGATCCCGCGCGAGGCCCGCGCCCTCCCCGCCGCCCTCGACCACCGCTTCCTGCAGGGAGCGGCCGCTCACGAACAACTTGCCCTCGACCCGCATGCGCCCTCCGGCACGTTCATCGTTTGTTCACACTTCATCCATCCCAGGGATACAAATGGTTGCTACGATGGTCTCGTAGACGATCGAGCGGACCCGCGAGTTCTTCCTTCCTCCTTTTTCCACCGGCGACTCCTCGCCGGTGGAATCATGTCCGGGGAACCGCACGCTCACTATACCACAGCCCCCCTCCCACAGCCCCTTCGGGGCGGCCGGTTCCTCCTTCCGGCCGCCCTTTCGTTGCCCCTGCCTTTCTGCTATGATGGGCCTTGCCTCGCGGCGGAAATGGAGGACGGACGATGGATTCCGGGTCCCTCAAGGCCCTCTGGTCCCGCTCCCTCGCGCTGCTCGAAGGGGAGATATCGGACATCAGCCTGAAGACCTGGCTCGTCCCGCTGGAACCCGTCTCCGCGGAGAACGGCGAATTCGTCCTCGCCGCCCCCAACGACTTCCACCGCGGCTACGCGGAGCAGTACGTCCCCCTGATCCGGAACACCCTCAAGTCCGTCTCCTCCCGCGACTTCTCCGTCCGCATCGCGATCCAGGGGCACGAGTCCCTGGCCCGCGGCGTCGCGTCGACCGCTCCCGCCTCCGGCGGCGCCGAGGATTCCGGCGATTTCCGCTCCGGAACCGTCGCCCGCGCCCAGCTGAACCCCTCGTACACCTTCGACAGCTTCGTCGTCGGGAGCGGAAACCGCTTCGCGCACGCCGCCAGCGTCGCCGTCGCGGACAAGCCGGGCGGACGCAACTTCAACCCGCTCTTCATGTACGGCGGCAGCGGCCTCGGGAAGACGCACCTCATGCACGCGATCGGCAACCGGATCCGCGCCCTGCATCCCGAGACGAAGCAGCTCTTCGTCCAGTGCGAGCAGTTCGTGAACGAATTCATCTTCGCGATCCGGGAGAACCGGTACGAGGAGTTCCGGGCCCGCTACCGCGGCATCGACGTCCTGCTGATCGACGACATCCAGTTCATCGAAGGCAAGGAGCAGATGCAGGTAGAGTTCTTCCACACGTTCAACGCCCTCTACGAGTCCGGACGGCACATCGTCCTGACCTGCGACAAGCCCCCGCAGAGCCTCGCCTCCCTCGAGTCCCGCCTGCGGACGCGTTTCGCGAGCGGCCTGATCGTCGACATCCAGCCGCCCGACTACGAGACGCGCGTCGCGATCCTCAAGAAGCGCGCCCATTCGCACGGCGTGGACGTGCCGGACGACGTGCTGGACTTCATCTCGTCCCACGTCGCCTCGAACATCCGCGAGCTCGAGGGCGCCTTCACGACGGTCCTCGCCTACTCGCTCCTCGCCGGCGGGATCACGCTCGACGTGGCGCGCGAGGCCCTGAAGGACATCATCCAGCCCTCGACCCTCCGCAAGGTCACCCCCGCGGTCGTCGCCGACGTCGTCGCCCGCTATTACGGCATCGGTTCCGACGACCTCCGCTCGAACCGCCGCAGCAAGGAGGTCTCGGACCCCCGCCAGGTCGCGATGTACCTCTGCCGGACGATGCTCGACATGACCTTCCCGCAGATCGGCGCCGAGTTCGGGAACCGCGACCACTCGACGGTCATGCATGCGTGCAGCAAGGTCTCCGACGGCCTCGCGGGCGACCAGCCCGGGCTGCGCGCCGACCTCGACGAGATCCGCAAGCGCATCGGCGGCTGACGTCCGACCGGTTTTCCCCAGCTTCCTGTGGATGGCCCGTGAACGCCCCTGTGGACGGAACGTGGACAACCCGGAGCCCCTGCGCAATCCCCAGTCCGTCCACCGTCCGTCCACCGTCCGCTCCACAGGTACGACGGCCCGGAAACGCGCTCCCGGAAGGCCTTCCGGGCTTATCCACTTCTTCCGCACCCCATAAGAAGAAAAGTGATAGAATAACTTCGACAGGGCATCAGGCCCGCCTTCCCGAATCGTCCTTCCGAATCACATGCAGGGGGTGCGTTCCATGAAGATCCTTTGCTCGAGGGACCGTCTGATCGAGTCCATCGGAACCGTCCAGAAGGCCGTCGCCACCCGGTCGACCCTGCCGATCCTCGACGGCATCCTGATCGAGGTGACGGACCGCGTGAAGCTCACCGGCTACGACCTCGAGACCGGCATCGAATGCTACGTCGCGGCCGAGGTCCAGGACCCCGGGAGCATCGTGATCAACTCCCGCATCTTCGGGGATATCGTGAAGAAGCTCCCCGACGACGTGGTGGAGATCGAGGTCCAGGCGAACAACGCGATCGCGATCGAGAGCGGCACGACGAAGTTCTCGATCAAGGGGATCCCGGCGGAAGGGTACCCGCGCCTGCCCGTCGTCGAGAACGCCGCGAAGGCCGCGGTCCCGCAGAAGGTCCTGAAGGACATGATCCGCCAGACCCTCTTCGCGGTGAGCACCGACGAGAGCCGCCCGATCCTGAACGGCAGCTACGTCGTGTGCGACGGCACCCACCTCGAGATCGTCTCGATCGACGGCTTCCGTCTGGCGCTGCGCCGCAGCGCGGTCGGGGAGGGCGTCGCGCCGATGAAGTTCATCGTCCCGGGCCGCGCGCTCGGCGAGGTCGGCCGCATCCTCGAGAACACCGAGGAGACCGTCGATATCTACCCGTCCCAGAACCACATCCTCTTCGACACGGGCGAGATCAAGCTCGTCTCCCGCCTGATCCAGGGCGATTACATGAATTACCGGAGCATCATCCCGCAGACCGCGGAGACCTCGGTGCGCATCAGCCCGCAGGTCATGATGCAGGCGATGGAGCGCGCCTCCCTGGTGATCACCAGCGAGGACCGCCGCTTCCCGGTGCGGCTCTCGATGGGAGCCGACGACATCCTCGTCGTGTCCGCGAACACCGACATCGGCGCGCTGCGCGAGGAGATCAACGTCGACATGTCCGGCTCCCCGATCGACATCGACTTCAATCCGCGCTACTTCCTCGACGCCCTGCGCGCCGTCGACGACGAGGAGATCCTGGTCTCCTTCAACGGCGGCATGGGGCCGTGCGTGCTCCGTCCGGTCGAGGGCGACGCCTTCGCGTACCTGGTGCTGCCGCTCCGCCGTTGACGGACGGCGCGGGCGCGACGGAACGGATCGCGGGAGGACGGCGGCGGAGGGCCGATGCAGGTCGAACGCATCGAACTGACCGGTTTCCGTAATTACGGAAATCTCGATATCGGCGTCTATCCCGGAGTCAACGTCTTCTACGGCGACAACGCCCAAGGCAAGACCAACATCCTGGAGAGCATCTACATGTGCGCCTGCGCGCGGTCTCACCGCACGTCTCGCGACATCGACATCATCCGGCACGAGGATGATTTCTATTCCATAAAACTCACGTTCACGAAACAGACGGGCACCGAGGAGATCGTCGTCGGCTACCAGGAGGCGGACCCCCGGAATCCGGATCGTGTCCGCGCCCAGCGGACGGTGATGCACAACGGGATGCGCCTGACGCGGGTCGCGGACATGATGGGCCTCTTCCACGCCGTGATCTTCGCACCCGAGGACCTCGGGCTCGTGAAGGAGGGTCCGTCCGCGCGGCGCCGATTCCTCGATCTGCTGCTTTCGCAGGTCCGCCCGGCCTACTTCAACGACCTCCAGACCTATTCGCGCCTGCTGGGGCAACGGAACGCCCTCCTCAAGCGGATCCGCGACACCCGCGCCGACGCCCGCGAGGACGCGGAGCTCTCGGTCTGGGACGATGCGATGGCCCTGTCCGGCGCCCGCCTGATCCACGCCCGGATGGAGGTCGCGACCCGCGTCGCGGCGATCGCGACGCGCGAGCACGCCCGCATCTCCTCCGATGCAGAATCCCTGCTCGTGCGCTACCGGACGGTGTCGGGCATCCGAGAGGGCGACGGGCTCCGAGACATCGCAGTGCGCTTCCGCGACCGGCTCCAGCAGACCGCCGCGGACGACGCCGAGAAGGGGATGACGGTCGCCGGGCCGCATCGCGACGACCTCGAGCTCGGGCTCGACGGGGAGGGACTGCGGCCCTTCGCCTCGCAGGGGCAGCAGCGGTCCGCCGTGCTCGCCCTGAAGCTCGCCGAACTGCAGGTGCTCGAAGAGGAGACGGGCGAGGCTCCGGTCCTCCTGCTCGACGACGTCATGTCGGAGCTCGATGCGCGCCGCCGGAACGCCCTGGTCGAGGGGATGGGCGCGGCCCAGGTGTTCGTGACGTGCACCGATGCGGCGCACGTCGGAGGCGACATGCAGGAGCTGGCGGCGCGCCGGCGCGGGATGCACTACTTCCGCGTGGAGCGCGGCCGGGTCGCGGAGGATGCGACGGGTCTGCTATAATCGGAGGCGGGCCGGGCCGGGGTCGGACCGGCCGCTGGCGGAAAGGAAGCGGAGCGCATGTACGTCCATATCGGAGGCGAGTGCTCCGTCCCGGTCCGCTTTCTCGTCGGGGTCTTCGACCTCGACGCGGCGACCATGGGCACCGGCGCCACGAGGGAGTTCCTGACCCGCGCCGAGCGGGAAGGGAGGCTCGACGTGCTGTCGGTCGACATCCCGCGGACCGTCGTCGTGACGCTGGACCGGGTCTACCTGACCCCCGTCGCGTCGGCGACGATCCGACGCAGGCTGCAGGCGCATCCGGCCCTGATCGGGGCCGACGACGAGGAGCGAGAGCGATGATTCCCAACGACGAGAAGAACAGGGTGCCGGGAGCGGCCGCGGGAGCGTTCGGCGCGCACGCGCCGAACCCCGAGGACGGCGACGTCGTCTCCAACCTGGCCGAGGATCCGACCGCGCTCGCGCGGCGCGATTTCGACGATACCGGAATCGAGGACGAAGTCCGCACCGAGAGCTTCGACACCTCCAACGCCGCCTCCTACAGCGAGCGCGACATCCAGGTCCTGGAGGGCATGGAGGCCGTCCGCAAGCGTCCCGGCATGTACATCGGAGACACGACCCTGCGCGGCCTGCACCACCTGGTCTACGAGATCGTGGCCAATTCGGTGGACGAGGCGCTCGCGGGCCGCTGCGACCACATCTCCGTCACGGTCAACGCGGACGGCTCCGTCACCGTCGAGGACAACGGCAGCGGCATTCCCGTCGGCATCAACGACAAGACCGGGAAGCCCACGGTCGAGGTCGTCCACACCGTGCTGCATGCGGGCGGCAAGTTCGGGAGCGGCGCCTATACGGTCTCCGGAGGCCTGCACGGCGTCGGCGCGTCGGTCGTGACCGCGCTGTCCGAGTACCTCGACGTCGAGGTGCGCCGCGAAGGGCGCGTGTACCGCCAGCGCTACGAGCGCGGCATCACGGCGTCGCCGTTGGAGACGATCGGAGAGACCGACCGAACGGGGACGAGGACGACCTTCCTGCCGGACCGCCAGATCTTCCCGAGCATCGACTTCGACTTCGACATGATGCTCTCGCGGTACCGCGAGATGGCCTTCCTCAACAAGGAGATCACGATCCGGCTCCGCGACGAGCGCAGCGACCCGCCCGTCGACAAGAAGCTCCACTACGCGGGCGGCATCATCTCCTTCGTCGAATACCTGAACGTCAACAAGGAGCCGCTCCACCGCCTGCCGATCTACGTCGCGGGCCGCAGCGGCGGCGACTTCGCGGAGATCGCCCTGCAGTACAACGACGGCTACGCGGAGAGCGTCTATTCCTATGCGAACAACATCGCGACGCCCGAGGGCGGCTCGCATCTGACGGGCTTCCGCAGCGCGCTCACGAAGGTCGTCAACGACTACTCGCGGAAGTACAAGCTGCTGAAGGACGCGGACAAGAGCCTCCAGGGCGACGACGTCCGCGAGGGCCTCGCCGCCGTCATCAGCGTCAAGCTCGCCAATCCGCAGTTCGAGGGACAGACGAAGTCCAAGCTCGGGAATCCCGAGATGCGCACGCTGGTCGAGAACGTCGTCAACGAGAAGCTGATGACCTACCTCGAGGAGAACCCGTCGATCGCGCGGTCGATCCTCGACAAGTGCCTCTCGGCCTCCCGGGCCCGCGAGGCGGCGCGCAAGGCGCGCGAGATGACGCGGCGCAAGAACGTCCTCGAGTCGACGACGCTGCCGGGCAAGCTCGCGGACTGCCAGGAGAACGACCCCTCGCTGTGCGAGATCTTCATCGTCGAGGGCGACTCGGCCGGCGGCTCGGCGAAGCAGGGGAGGGAGCGCAAGTACCAGGCGATCCTCCCGCTGTGGGGCAAGATGCTGAACGTCGAGCGGGCGCGCATCGACAAGGTCTACGACAACGAGAAGCTCCAGCCCGTGATCATGGCCCTCGGCGGCGGCATCGGGAACAGCGACTTCGACGTCTCGAAGCTCCGCTACCACAAGGTGATCCTGATGGCAGACGCCGACGTCGACGGCTCGCACATCCGCACGCTCCTGCTGACGTTCTTCTTCCGCTACATGAAGCCGCTCGTCGAGGGCGGGTTCGTCTACATCGCGTGCCCGCCGCTCTACCGCGTGTACCAGGGGAACGACGGCTACTACGCGTACGATGAGGCGGGCGTCGAGGAGATCAAGCAGCGGACGGGCTGGAAGGAGCCCAAGCTCCAGCGCTACAAGGGCCTCGGCGAGATGAGCGCGGAGCAGCTGTGGGAGACGACGATGAATCCCGCGTCCCGCAAGCTCATGAAGGTCGAGCTTCAGGACGCGCAGTCGGCGGACGAGATCATGACCCTGCTCATGGGGGACAAGGTCGAGCCGCGCAAGGAGTTCATCCAGACGCACGCGAAGTACGCGACGAATCTCGATATCTGATCCGGTCGGGAAGAGAGCCCCGCGCACGGGGCGCCGAACGGGGTGTTTCACGTGGAACACCCCGTTCTTCATGGAACGAGATATGCGGAATGGGAGCGAAGCGCCATAGGTGGAGAGGCTGAGATTCCGCAAAGATAATGAATGCGATATGCAGGGATTGCACCGACGAGCGTCGCTCCGTGCCGCAGGATGCCGCCTGTTCCACGTGAAACAGCGGCTCCGGCGGGGTTCGCAGACGCCGGTCCGCATGCTACAATGCAGGCGTGCGTCTCCGCCGGCACCCGGCGGGATGCGGAAGGGGGACGCTGCATGGCGGAGATCCTGGCCGTAGTGAACCAGAAGGGCGGGGTCGGCAAAACGACCACGACCGTGAACCTCGGCGCCTTCATTGCGGCGCGGGGCAAGAAGGTCCTTCTCATCGACTGCGACCCGCAGGGAAACGCCACGTCCGGATTGGGGATCGCGATCGGGTCGGGGGAGCCGACGACCTACGACGTCCTCATCAACGAGATGCCGATGATCCAGGCGATCCGCCCGACAGGCCGGAAGAATCTCTGGATCTGCCCCGCGGACCTCCAGCTGACCGGCGCCATGGTCGAGCTGGTGAACGCGATCTCCCGCGAGACCTACCTGAAGCTGGCGCTCGAGCCGGTCGCCGGGGACTACGATTTCGTCCTGATCGACTGCCCGCCGTCCCTGGGACTGCTGACCGTCAACGCACTCGCCGCGGCGACGGGCATGATCATCCCCATCCAGAGCGAATACTACGCGCTCGAGGGCGTGAAGCAGCTGCTGGAGACCCTCAAGATGATCCGCCGCCACCTGAATCCGACGCTCGAGATCTTCGGCGTCGTGATCACGATGTACGACGCCCGCACGCAGCTCTCCGCGCAGGTCGCGGAGGACGTGAGGCAGCACTTCGGGGACCGCATGTTCCGGACGATGATCCCCCGCACGGTCCGCCTGAGCGAGGCCCCGAGCCACGGCCAGGCGATCGGCGAGTACGACGCGCGCTCCCGCGGTGCGGAGAGCTACGCAGCCCTGGCCCGCGAAGTCGTGGGTCGGGCGAGCGCAGGGAAGAGGTGAGCCCGATGGCGAAGGGACTGGGGAAGGGACTGGGAGCGCTCCTGCCGGACGACCGCATGGACGAGGCCGTCCGCGGCGCCGTCGTCGACCTCCGGATCAACGACATCTCCCCGAACAGCGAGCAGCCGCGGCGCATCTTCGACAAGGAGCGCCTCGAGGAGCTCGCCGAGTCGATCAAGGCCAACGGCGTCATCCAGCCGGTCATCGTCCGCAAGGAAGGCGCCGGCTACCGCCTCGTCGCCGGCGAGCGCCGCTGGCGCGCCGCGCGCCTGGCGGGCATCGCCACGCTGCCGGCGATCGTCCGCGAGCTCACGGACCTCGAGGTCCTCGAATACGCCCTGATCGAGAACATCCAGCGGCAGGACCTGAATCCGATCGAAGAGGCGCAGGCCTTCGAGAAGCTGATCAAGGAGCACGGGCTCACGCAGGAGAAGCTCGCGGGAACGGTCGGGCGGAGCCGCCCGGCGATCGCGAACGCGCTTCGCCTCCTCAACCTGAGCGAGGAGGTCCGCCGCTTCGTCGAGACCGAGGAGCTGTCGGCGGGCCACGCGCGCGCGCTGCTGTCGCTGACGCACGCGGACGCCCAGAAGAAAGCGGCCCTGCTGGTCATCCAGAAGGAAATGAGCGTGCGCGACACCGAGCGTCTCGTGAAGACGCTCCTGACCGTCCGGAAGTCCAAGCGCAAGCCGGATGCCGCGTACGAGAGCAGCCTGCGCGACGTCGAGAGCCGGTTCTCGAGCGCGCTCGCGACGAAGGTGCACCTGCACGACCGCAACAAGAAGGGCACGATCGTCATCGAATACTACTCGCTCGACGACCTCCAGCGCATCCTCGATATCGTCGCAAAACCGCGCTGAATGGCGGTTTGACAGCCCGAATCGGGCCGATGTACAATACGGAAGCGCCGCGAGCGGCCGCCCGATGGAGAGATGGTCGAGCTGGTTGATGGCACCGGTCTTGAAAACCGGCGTGGATGCGAGTCCACCGTGAGTTCGAATCTCACTCTCTCCGCCAATATGGAGAAGTACCCAAGCAGGTCGAAGGGGACGGTTTGCTAAACCGTTAGTGGGGGCAACTCCAGCGAGGGTTCGAATCCCTCCTTCTCCGCCAGACAGGAAGGGACCGTCCGGGATGCAGGGAAACCTGCCCGGGACGGTCCTTTCCAGCTTTCCGGCCCGCCTCATCCAACGCTCACGTCCCGCGCACGGTCCGGACACGCGCGCCCGGCAGCATGGAACCGAGGACGGCGTCGACGACGACCGGACCGGCACGGGAGGTGCGACATGGAAGGGAAGACGGGCTCCGGCCACCGGACATGGAGGAAGCTGGCGATCGACGTCGCCATGACGGCCCTGTTCCTGCTGCTCATGAACCTGGGCGCGACGGGTGTCCTCTGGCACGAGATCCTCGGCGTCGCGATCGTCGGCCTGTACGCGGCCCATCTCGCGTTGAATCGTACCTGGATCGCCGCGGTCGCCCGATCCTTCGGGAAGCGCGGAGCCTTCCGGGCCAAGGCGAATTTCGCGCTCGACGCGCTGCTCGGGGCCGGGGTGGCCCTCGCCACGGCGAGCGGCATCGCGATCTCGGAGTCCCTGTTCCCGGCGGCGGCAGCGACGGACATCGCTCTCTGGAGCGCGATCCACGGCATCTCGGCCTGGTCGACGCTGGCGGTGACCGTCGTCCACACGGCGCTGCACGTCCGCTGGATCGCGAACGCGATGCGGAGGCTCGTGCCGGCCGCCGGACTGCGGAAGGCGGCCGCCGGCGCGACGCTCGGGCTCATCGCGGCGGCGATGGCCGCCTCCTTCAGCATCGGCGGCGCGACGGAGTCCGCGGAGACCACGTCGGCGACGTCCGGCACGGATGCGAGCCGACGCGTGACGACCGCGTCGCAGACGACGTCCGAGGCGGCGGACACGGAGACGCTGCAGCAGTTCCTCTCGCGGCTGACCTGCACGGCCTGCCACCGGCACTGCCCGCTTTCGGCGCCCAAGTGCGGGAAGGGCGAGACGCAGGCGCAGGCCGCGACGGCGACCTACGAAGACGGCCTGTCGACCGCGTTCTCCTGGACGCTCTGACCTCCGACCCGCCTCCGCTCCCGGCGTCCGATGCGGTATCATCGGAAGCGACGGCATCGGGCCGGGCGGAAGGATCCGCCGGGGAGGAAACATGAGCCTCTGGATGAAGCAGAAGGTCTTCTCATGGGTGGCGCGGTTCACGATCCGCGACGACGCGGGGAACGACCGGTACGCCGTGGAGGGTGAATTCCTCTCCCTGGGGCGGAGACTGCATCTGCTCGACGCCGGGGGGAACGAAGCGGCCTACATCGAGCAGAAGCTGCTGACGTTCCTCCCGCGGTTCCTCGTCTACCGGGGCGGTGTCGCGGTCGCCGAGATCGTCCGGGAATTCACGCTCTTCCGGCCGTCCTACCGGATCGAGGGTCCGGATTGGACGGTCGACGGGGATTTCTTCGCGCACGACTACGCGATCCTGCAGGGAGGGCGGACGATCGCCTCCATCACGAAGGAATGGTTCGCCTGGGGGGACAGCTACCGGCTGGACGTCGCGCCGGACGCGGACGAGGTCCTCGCGGTGGCCGTGGTCCTCGCGATCGACGCCGTGATGGACCAGCGCTCGCATTCCGCGGCCATCTCCGCGGGAACCTGACGGAAGAAGACCCAGCCGGGAAGCAAGCCCGGAGAAGCCCGACTGCAGCGGTGCAGGAACCGGCGGAGCGCGAGTTCTGCGGAAACCGGGGCTTGACGCCGGTTTCGTCGTCGCGTATCTTGTACATATATCTGTTAGATATATTCCCATCACCGCATCGGAGTCCGGGAGGGACCTCGCCATGAAGGAAGGGAAGACTCGTTTCGTGATCCTCGGCCTGCTGGCCGAAGGGCCGATGTCGGGCTACACGATCAAGAAGCTCGTGGAGGCCCGGTTCCGCTTCTTCTGGAGCGAGAGCTACGGCCAGCTGTATCCGGAACTGAAGGCGCTCGTGGCCGAAGGGCGGATCGAGGCGCTGCCGAAGGCGGGCGAGACCGCGGCCGACCGGGCCGTGGCGGAGGCGTCTGCGGGAAGCGCGGGAAGCGAGCGAAGCGCGGGACGTGGAAGCGCAGGCGCAGGCGCAGTCCCGGGCGGCGGAGCCGGCGGCGCGCGGGGGCGCGGCCGGGACCGGACCGTCTACGCGCTGCGGCCCGCCGGGCGGGAGGCCCTGCGGGACTGGCTCGCGCGGCCGCCGGCGCGGGAGCCCG
>CAIXGU010000212.1 GCA_903919045.1 uncultured Eubacteriales bacterium
AGGGATGGCCCCGGCTCGCGGTCTTCCTCGCGAGCTGGATCATCGTCGGCGGCTCCGTGCTGCTCCGGGCGGCGAAGGGGATCGTGCGCGGGCAGGTCTTCGGCGAGCACTTCCTCATGTCGGTCGCGACGATCGGTGCCTTCGCGATCGGCGCGGACGCCGAGGGCGCGGCCGTCATGCTCTTCTATCTCATCGGCGAAATGGTCGAGGACGCCGCCGTCGACCGCTCCCGACGGTCGATCGGACGCCTGCTCGAGATCCGCCCGGACGCGGCCGACGTGGTGGACGGGGAGACCGTCCGGCGCGTCGCCCCCGAGGACGTCCGCGTCGGAGAATCGATCCTCGTGAAGGCCGGCGCCCGGGTCCCGCTGGACGGCACCGTGCGGTCCGGGCGGTCGTCCCTCGACCTGAGCGCCCTGACCGGCGAATCCGCGCCCGTCGACGTCGAGCCGGGGTCGGAAGTCCTGTCGGGGGCGATCAACCTCCAGGGGACGCTGACGCTGCGGGTCGACCGCCCCTACGCGGAGTCCGCCGTCGCGCGCATCCTCGACCTCGTCCGCCACGCCGTCGCGCGCAAGGCGCCCACGGAGCGGTTCATCGCGAAATTCGCGCGCGTCTACACGCCCGCGGTCGTCTTCCTCGCGCTGGCACTCGCGGTCCTGCCGCCCCTGCTGGTCCCCGGGCAGTCCTTCTCGGACTGGATCCACCGCGCGCTGCTCTTCCTCGTCGTGTCGTGCCCCTGCGCGCTCGTGATCTCGGTCCCCCTCGGGTTCTTCGGGGGCATCGGCGGCGCCGCGAAGCACGGCATCCTCGTGAAGGGCGGCAACTACCTCGAGGCGCTGCACCGCGTCGACACGGTCGTGTTCGACAAGACCGGGACGCTGACGCACGGCTCCCTCGAGGTCTCCGGCATCCACACCGCCGACGGCGTCGCCGAGGACGATCTCCTCGAAGCGGCCGCCTACGCGGAGAGCCGGTCGACGCACCCGCTCGCCCGTGCGGTCCGCCACGCCTGGCACCGACCGATCGACCCGAACCGCCTGCACGGCGGCGAGGAGTTCGGCGGCCGCGGCCTCCGCGTCTCCCTGGACGGCGAGGCGGTCCTGGCCGGCAGCGACCGCTGGCTTTCGGAGCACGGCGTCGCCGCCGCGGCGGCGGATCCGGACGGCACGACGATCCATATCGCGCGCGCCGGACGGTACCTCGGCTGGATCTCCTTCCGCGACGGGATCAAGGACGATGCCGCAGCCGCGATCCAGGAGCTGAAGCGCCTCGGCGTCCGCCGGACGGCGATGCTGACCGGCGACCGGCCGGAGGTCGGACAGGCGATCGGGGAGCGCCTCGGCCTGGACGAGACCCACGTCGGCCTGCTGCCCGACGGCAAGGTCGAGCGGCTGGAGCGGTTCGCGCAGGACCCGCTCCGACGCGGCGTGCTGGTGTTCGTCGGCGACGGCATCAACGACGCGCCGGTGCTCGCGCGTGCGGACGTCGGGATCGCCATGGGCGGGCTCGGATCGGACGCCGCGATCGAGGCGGCCGACGTCGTGATCATGACCGACGAGCCCTCGAAGGTCGCCGCCGCGGTTCGCATCGCGCGCCGCACGCGGGCCATCGTGCTGCAGAACATCGCGTTCGCGCTCGGCGTGAAGGTCGTCTTCCTCGCGCTCGGCGCCCTCGGCGTCGCCACGATGTGGGAGGCCGTGTTCGGGGACATGGGCGTGTCCGTGCTCGCGATCCTCAACGCGACCCGCGCGATGCGGGCGGGAGGGCCGGCGGGCGCATGACGGCCTCTGCGCGGAACCCGTCCCGGAAGAAGTCCTGGAGCATCGCGACGACCCGCTCCGGCGGGAGCGGCTTCGGCTGCCGGATCCAGTGGGTCAGCGTGCCGAGCATCGCGGACAGGATGAACTCGACGCGATAGCCGAGCTCCTCCTCGTTCCGGAAGCCGGCGTCGCGCAGCTTCGCTGCGACGGACGGCCGGAGGGCGTCCTTCATGCGGCCGAGGAAGGCGGGGTCGCCGCGGTCGCCCAGCAGGACCTCGTAGTAGTCCTTGTGGGACTGATAGAGCTTCAGGAAGGCCTCGACCGGGAAGGCGCCGTCTGGCGCGCCCGGCGGGACCGCGTCGACCGGCGGCAGCTCGCCGGGCGACGGTACGAGGGCCGACTCGATCGCCTCGAGGACCGCCGGCACGTCCGGGAAGTATTCGTAGAAGGTGCTGCGGTTGTAGCCGGCCTTCTCGGCGACCGCCCGCACGCTGATGCGAGACGCGCGTCCGGAGCGGTACAGGCTCCAGAAGGCGTCGATGAGGTCCTGCCGCGTCCTCGCTCTCTCCTCGGTCCGGATCGCCATGCCCGTACCCTCCCGTCCGACAGTTCCGCCGCGATTGAGGGTTGCTTCCGCGCGCGTTGCCCTTAGCATGATTATAGACGACACTGTGTCGGATGAAGGAGAAGACCATGCGCATCGCATTGCTGACCGCCGGTTCCCGCGGAGACCTGCAGCCCTTCCTCGCCCTCGCGGCGGCGCTGGAGGCGCAGGGCGCGATCTGCACCCTCGCCGCCCCCGCGGAGTTCGCGGCCTTGGCCGCGTCGCGCGGCGTCGCGTTCCACCCCACGCGCGCCAGCGCCTCGGAGCTGATGAAGAGCGGCGAGCTCTCGGCGGCGCGCACGGACACGCCGCTCCGCGCGCTGTCCCTCCTCTCGGATCCCCGCTTCCTCGAGCGGCTGATCGGGATGCAGGAGGACTTCGCCGCCGCCTGCGAGGGCGCGGAGGCGATCGTATACCACCCGGGCGCCGCCGTCGGCCGCACCCTCGCGCGCGAGCGCGGCATCCCGTCGGTGCTCGCCTCGCCGTTCCCGTTCGCGGCCACGAAGGACCACCCGTCCCTGCTGTTCGCGGCGCCGCGGCTGCCGCGCTTCCTGAACCGCACCACGCACCGCCTGTTCCGGGAAGCATTCTGGATGGCCACGAAGCCGTCCCTGAAGCGGTACCTTGAACGGACCGGGCGCAAGGGGATGCGCCTGGAGAATCCGATGCGCGCGGAGGGACCGAAGCTCGTGTCCTGCAGCCCGCGCGTCTTCCCGTCGGCGCCCGGCGTCCCGTCGTTCGGGTACTGGTTCCTGGAGCCGGCGGCCGACGCGCCGCTCCCGGCCGGCCTCGACGCGTTCCTCCGGGAGGGCCCGCCGCCGGTCTACGTCGGCTTCGGCAGCATGGGCAACGGCGCGGAGGCGCAGTGGATCACCGGCGCCGTGATGGGCGCCCTGCAGCGGACCGGAGACCGGGCCATCCTCGCCACCGGGTCGGGCGGGCTCGTGCCGCCCGCCGACCTGCCGGACCGGATCCGCGTCGTCGGATCGGTCGACCACGACCGGCTGTTCCCGCACTGCGCGGCGATCGTGCATCACGGCGGCGCGGGGACGACCGCGGAGGGCTTCCGCGCCGGCGTCCCGATGGTGCTGGTCCCGCACGGGAACGACCAGCCCGGCTGGGGACGGCGCGTGCATGAGCTGGGGACGGGCCCGGCGCCGATCCCGGCCCGCGCGCTCACCGCGGAGCGGCTGGCGGCGGCGCTCGAGGAGGCGCGGTCGCCCGGCGTCGTCGCGGCCGCGCGCGCGCTCGGCGAAGGCATCCGCAGCGAGCACGGCGCACGGGACGCCGCGGCGTGGATCCTGGAGCGCATCGGGTGATCCGCGGCGAGGGACTCTACTTGTCGGAGAACACCTTGACCGTCAGGTTGTAGTATTCCTGCCAGGCGGAGAAGCGCGACAGGTCCGACGTCGCCTCGGCGACGGAGCGGTAGTACCAGGCGTGCTGCGCCTTGCTCTTCTGGTTGAACCAGGCCCACAGCTTGTCGCCGTGCACCTGGAAGTCGCGCTGGATCGCGCGCATGTTCGAGAGCTTGTCGCCGATCGCGAGCATCTTCACGGCCGCATCGGACGTCTGGCGGAGCCGGTCGACCGTCTCCTGCTTGCGCGCCTTCCAGGTCTCCTCGGCGGGCTGGTCGCGGCGCTTGTCCTCGGTCTCCGACGCGACGAGCGCGGCGATCCGGTCGCCGAAGGCCTCCCGCACGGCGGCCTCGGACG